>CAYSFG010000022.1:0-67383 GCA_964430545.1 Candidatus Woesearchaeota archaeon | reverse complement strand
GTTTCTAAATCTATATATCCTGATTCTTTCATATATTTTCTGTATTCTTTTGATGTTACTGCGTGAACTTTTGTTTTATCTAAGTGATAGAATCCATTTTTTATTATTGGAAGTATTAGTTTTGCAGGTGTTGGTTTTGGTACTGGATCTTCTAGTAAAGATTTTAATACGTCCTCAAGTCCTTTAGTATTTCCTGGATATAAGCTATTATTTTTCATTTTCATCAGTCATTCTGCTATTATATTCTGAAGCTATATGATTTGCTAAGTTTATTGCGTATGGTGTGTCTGATTGTCCTATTCTTGTTATCGCATTTACTACCATTTTTCTTAGTCTCTCTCCTTGTAATTTTTCATCTCTTACTGCATTTATTGCAGCCACGTATACTTTGAATGCTTGATCGTTTTGTAAACTTGTATAGTCTGTTTCAATTTTTTCTGTTAATCCTTTTACAAATGAGATTCTATCATTTGCATATTTTGGATCTTCTGTTAATGCTTTTTGTGTTGGTTGTATTTTATGCCATAATAGATAAGGCATTATTGTTTTTAGATCTTCAAGTTCTACTCTCTCTTTTCCATTAAGCCATGCGAATGCTTTTGCGTATCGTGGCATTGCTTTTGCTGTTCTTACACTCAATTCGTTCACAGTATAAGTAAATGGTGAATCTGGATAATGTCCTGGTGATGCGTTGTCTTGTCCTACTTGCCATGCGTTTCCTTTTGTTGCTCTTGATAGATCATTGCTTGCTGCTTCGCTGAATCTTAATGATCCATATAAGAAGTCTGCGAATGCGCTTACTAATGGTAATCCATATTCTTCTACTTCAGGTATGTCTTTTATTTGTTTTCTTATTTTTTCAAAGTCTAATCTTAATTCTTCTGGTATTTCTAATAATTTTTCTATTCTGCCATTTAATTTTTCATCTCCTCTTTTTCTTATTTTTCTTAGATCCCATGGTTGCGGGCTTGTTACCATTACAGCTACATCAAATCTGTCTAAGAATGGTGGTGTTAGCTGGAATGTTCCTTCATCTGCATAGTTTGCTGTTGCAAATAATGGTCCTGAAGGGCTTGTTAATAATTCTCCTTGATATACTGCTTGTCCTGTGTCTACGAGTTTCATTGCTGAACTTAGTAAATCTGCTGGTGTTCTGTTTATTTCATCCCATATTTTTACTGGACATTTTAGGAAAGCTGTTGGCAATACTTCTTTTTCTCCTTTGTGAATCATTTTCACTGTGTCTATTGTTGCTATTACATCTTCTGTTTTTAATTGTGGATTTCCTAATATTTCTGCTCTTAATATTTCGTCTAATGGTGTTCCTGTAAAAAAATGTCCTGCGAATTCGGCACTAGTAGTTTTTCCTGTACCAGGCGATCCCATTGTGAGCATTGTTCCATGATTTAATAATGATGTTAAAGTTGAGAATAATAATGGTGAAGCATAAGCTTTTGATCCTTTAGTTATTAAAGGTATTTGATATCCTGCTCCTCCTAATAATGCTATATTTTCAGGTGGTTGTGTAAATACATCAAAATTTGAGCTAACGTAAAGTCCTCTATCTCCAACAAGTTTGTATAATGCTTGCACTTTTTGTTGTTCTGTTAATTCAGTCACCACTAGCCTCCCTGATAACATTGATTCTGATTTCTACTATTGTTTTTGGTTTTAGTTCTTGTTTAAGAAAACTTGGTATTACTATTACTGATTGATTTCCATGCTTTGCTATCTTTTTTGTAATAGTATATGATTTGTTCATATTATGTACCTGTTTTATACATAAAAATAGCAAATATCAAAAGTTTATAAATCTTACTATATATTATTACTATATAGTTATAAAAATATAAGCTAGTTATTTAATTAAGTGATTAAACAGTTATAGACTAAAATTTTTTTTGAAAACTTTGATTAATTAAAATATTCTAAAAAAATAGTAAACCGTATAAGTTAATTATGAAGTAGTTTGCTGTTAGTAAATAAAAAAATAAAAAAATAACTTAAAAAACTTTTTCAGTTGACTATATTTTAATCTTCATAAACTATTTAAATAAACCATTAGTATAATATAATGTGGAAAAGAAATCATTAACAATTCCTATTTCAGGAATGCATTGCGCTTCTTGTGCTAACACTATTGAAAAAGCTATAAAAAAATCTAATGGTGTTATTTCAGCGTCTGTTAATTATGCTGCAGAAAAAGCTCATGTTGAATATGATTTTTCTAAAATAAATGAAAAAGAAATAAAAAATGCAATAAATTCTACTGGATATAAAGTATCAGATGAAAATGATGTTTTAGTTTTAAAAATCATTGGTATGAGTTCTCCTCATTGCGCTTCTATTATTGAAAATTCATTATCTAATGTTATAGGTATAATAAAAGTTGATTTAAGTTTTGGCACAGAAAAAGCTAAGATCCAGTTTGATAATTCTATAATAAGACCTTCTGATATTAAAAAAATCATAAAGTCTGCCGGTTATGAACCTGTTGAAGAATTTTCTCAAGATAAAGAAAAAGAAGCTAGAAAAAAAGAAATTAAAAACACTAAAATAAGTTTTATAATAAGTATTATTTTAACAATTCCTATAATAATTTTATCTTTTCCAGAATTTTTTAAGATAACTATTAATGATTTTTATAAAAATATTATTTTATTGGTATTAGCTACGCCTGTACAATTTATAATTGGTTTTAGGTTTTATAAGGGCACTTTATTTGCAATTAAAAATAAGACAGCTAATATGGATACTTTAATTGCAGTTGGAACTAGTGCTGCCTATTTTTATAGTTTATTAGTAACTTTGATGTCTAGTAAATTTTATGGAGGTGTTTATTATGATACCTCTTCTGTTATTATTACATTAATTATTTTAGGCAGATATTTAGAAGCTAAAGCAAGGGGAAAAACTTCTGAGTCTATTAAAAAATTATTAGGACTTAGACCAAATACTGCAAGAATTTTAATAAATAAAGAAGAAAAAATTATTTCTATTGATGATATTAAGGTAGGTGATTTAATTATTGTAAAACCAGGAGAAAAAATACCTGTTGATGGTGTTATTGTAAATGGTCATGCTTCTATAGATGAGTCTATGATTACTGGTGAAAGTATGCCAGTTATTAAAGGTAAAAATGAAAAAGTTATTGGTTCTACAATTAATAAGAATGGGTTATTAACTATAAGGACTACTATAATAGGTAAAGATACAGTTTTATCTCAGATTATTAAATTAGTTGAGGATGCTCAGTCTTCTAAGGCGCCTATTCAAAGATTAGCTGATCTCGTTTCTTCTTATTTTGTTCCTGTCGTTGGTTTAATTGCTATTTTATCTTTTGTTTTATGGTATTTTGTTTTAAATCAATCCTTTGTTTTTTCATTAACAATATTTATTGCTGTTTTAATTATTGCTTGTCCTTGTGCTTTAGGTTTAGCTACACCCACTGCTATTATGATGGGTACTGGCAAAGGAGCTGAGAATGGTATTTTAATTAAAGATGCTGAGTCTTTGGAAAACGCACATAAATTAAATATAATTATATTTGATAAAACAGGAACTTTAACAAATGGACAGCCTGTAGTTACAGATATTTATACTATTGCAAGAATTACTGATCGTGAATTATTAAAAATTGCTTCTATTGCTGAAAAAGGTTCAGAGCATCCATTAGCAGAAGCTATTATAAAAAAGGCTGAGCTTGAAAATATTAAAGTTGAAAATTCTCATAAATTTAAAAATTTTGAAGGTAAGGGTGTTCTTGTTTCTTATTTAGGAAAAGATATTCTTGTAGGTAATAAAAAATTAATGGATGATTATAAAATTAATTATACTGATTTAATTTCTCAGATTAGTAAATTTGAGTCTGAAGCTAAAACTGTTGTTCTTGTTGCAGTTGATAATAAAATTAATGGTATTATTGCTGTTGCTGATACTGTTAAAGAGCATGCTAGAAGTGCTATTGATGAATTAAAGAATATAGGTATTGAAATTTATATGATTACTGGTGATAATCAAAAAACAGCAGAGGCTGTTGCTAGACAATTGGGGATTAAAAATATTTTAGCTGAAGTTCTGCCTGGCCAGAAAGCTGAAGAAGTTAAAAGATTGCAAGATTCTAATAAAGTTGTTGCTTTTGTTGGTGATGGAATAAACGATGCTCCTGCATTAGCTCAGGCTGATATTGGTATTGCAATTGGTTCAGGGACTGAAATTGCTATTGAAACCGGAAGTATTATCTTAATTAGAAATGATCTAAATGATGTTTCTAAAGCTATAAAATTAAGTAATTATACTTTTAAGAAAATAAAACAAAATCTTTTTTGGGCTTTTATCTATAATATTGTTGCTATTCCAATTGCAGCAGGTATTTTATATCCTTTCTCAGGTTTTTTGTTAAATCCTATGATTGCTGGAGCTGCTATGGCTTTCTCTTCTGTTTCTGTGGTAATTAATTCTGGCAGTATGAAAAATTTTAAACTAAAATAAATTTAACATATTTATTTGGTTTGTTTATTTTTATTATATGATATGGTGAAGTTAATGCTTGTATTACAAAATTATTAGGCTTTGGCTCTGTTTCTTTTATATAAACATTTATTTTGTTATTTTCCATTATATTTGTTATTTCTATATCATATCCTCCTGTATTTTTCTGTCCTTGGAACACTGCTATCACAATTTCTTTTTCAAAATCTATTTTTGGAACTTCTGATTTAGGTATTTTATAATTGTTTATATTATTCCACAGTTCTGAAAACTCTTTATTATTGTTGATTATATAATTACTTTTCTTCTGTATTCCACTTAATATTCCTTTATCTATTGTTTGAAAAGAAATACTGCTTTCAGTGTAATTTTCACATCCTATTAAAAAAATTATTAAAATTATTATTAATATTCTAGTTTTCATAATAATCTTATGTTCTTCTGTTATTTAAATTTTATTAATATATTATATATTTAAGATTTTTTATAAAAATTAAACTTTTTTTGATTGATTTTATGTTAAAAATAAAAATATTTATAAATAAGTTCATATTCTAATATTAATATTAATTAAAAAATAAAAAAGAAATGATAAATATAACAAAAAATCACTGGCATGCGGGTTTTAATCAGTATTTTAATTTTTTTCTTATTAATAATCTATTTTTTACAATAAATTTGTTAAGGGAGGTATTTTAAAACAAATAAATGAACAGAGCAATTTATAGAACAAAATTATTACAAAAAGAGGTTTTAGACACAAAAGAGTTTTCTCAGATTATTGCTGGGAACAGAATACCAAAGGATTTTTTTGTTACTTGTGGTATAGGTGAAAGTGATATAACAGTGCATGCTGGTTCTTATCATTTAGCATTAAGACAAGCAGATATTGAACCATATAATATAATGGTTTATTCATCAACTTTGCCTGCTATAGCTAATCAAGTAGAAAAACCTGATAATTTAGTCCATGGTGCTGTTATGGAAACGATAATGGCTTGTGCAAATTCTGAAAAAGGTAAGAGAGCTACAGCTGGTATAATTTTTGCTTGGCTTTACAATAAACTAACAGGTAAAAAACGTGGTGGTTTTGTTTGTGAATATAATGGGGATTTACCTGAAGATGAAGCTAGAGATCAGCTTAAACAGAGTCTAAATGAATTATACACAAATGGTTATGCTGAAGAATTTGAACTTAGAGATTTACAGCTTATTTCAAGAAGTTTTGTTCCTAAAAAGAAATATGGAACTGCATTATGTGCTCTATGTTTTGTTAATCATGCATATCCTATACAAAAGATTGCTGTATAATTTTTTTATATTTTTTAATATTCTTTATAAAACATTCTAGATAATTATTTAAAAGGTACAAATTAAGATAGTTATAAAAGTTCAGAACAATATGTAATATTTAATAAATTATTAAATTAAAGAAAATTCTTTACTAAATTTAATTCTTTTTGAGACTAGTGTTTGATTTAAAATAATAGGACAAATTTGTTTTAAGAAATCAAGTTCATTTTTTGATTGTGTAATACAAATTTTAGAAATATTATTAGAAATGTAAGGAACATAGTTCATTAATAAAATTTCATCTGGAATATTATCTACTGTCAAATATTTTATTTTTAAGAATTTTATAAATAATTTATATTTATCTTTATGAAATGTATCTATTGCATCAATGGGATAACTTAATGCTTTACCTATATTTTTTATACTATTTAATTTAAGTGCTTCATTTAAACTTATAATATTTGAATTAGTTGTAGATAACAATAATTGATGCTTAACATAAAGACCAATAAAACCTAAAATATTTAATACTTGCATAATAAAATCTTTATCAGCATATATATTAGAATCTTCAATAATAATAGCTTTTCTAAAACCAAAACCACAAAGAATAATTAAAATTTTATTTTCTACATTAATATTAAGTTTTACGACTTGGGAAACTAAATTTTTTTTATCTATCATTTTATTTACTAAATTCCTTGCCCAATCTTAACAAATTTCCTTCTTTTAAATGATCAGAAATAATCATCATGCCAATAGGTAGGTTATTACTAGAGCCAATAGGGACGTTCATATGGGGTAAACCGGCTAAATTTGGTCCAACAGTTAGCATATCAGTTTTATAATTTTCCATAATTGATAATTTATTTATTTCAGAAAATTTAGGAGGTAAAATAGGAACAGTAGGGGTGATAATAGCATCGTAATTTTTGAAAACTTTCTTATATTCTTCAATAATTAAAGTTCTAACTTTAGCAGCTTTAATATAATAAGCATCTCTAAAACCAGACATTCTTGTAAAACTTCCTAACATAATTCTTCTTTTAGTTTCTTTTCCAAAATTGTTTGATCTTACCTTAGTAAAATATTCATCAAAATTTCCTTTAAGTTCTTCTGATATTCCGTAACGTAAACCGCAAAATTTTGCTAAATTAGTTGAAGCTTCAGAAGGTGCTATTATATAATAAACAGAAATACCATACTTAATACTTACAGGCAAAGAAATTTCATCGTATTTAATATTAGATTTTTCTAATTTTTTAATAGAGTTCCAAACATTTTTTTCTATAACTTTATTTACACCTTCACCAAATGCTTCTTTTACTATTGCAATTTTCATGCCTTTAACATCTTTTTTAATATAAGAAGAATAATCATCAACAGGAACATTTAAACTAGTAGATTCTTTAGGATCATAGCCAGAAATATTTTCTAATAACAAAGCACAATCTTCTATATTTTTAGATATAGGCCCAATCTTATCTAAAGAATTTCCATAATCTATTAAACCATAACGAGAAATTCTTCCATATGTAGGACATAATCCGAATACACCACAGAAAGAAGCAGGATTAACAATAGAACCTCCAGTAGATTCACCAAGTGCAATATGAGGAAATGAAGCTTTTTGTGATAAACCAGCTGCACCACCACTAGATCCACCAGTAGATCTTTCTTTATCAAAAGGATTTAAAGGAATCTTAAAATCTAAACCAACATTAGTTGAAAAACCACCAAAACCAAATTCATCTTGAGAAGTTTTACCAATAATTATAGCCCCTTCATTAATTGCTTTCTCAACTGCTGTAGCATTAAAAAATGGAATGTATCCTTTAAGAATTTTAGAACCAGCAGTAGATTCCACGTCTTTAACACAAATTGAATCCTTTATTGAAATTGGTAAACCAGTTAACTTACCTTTAGGATTCTTTTTTATATTTTGAGCTTGTTTTAATGCTAATTCTTCAGATATTATATTGAAATAATTATATTCTTTATTTATTTTTTTACATTCTTCAAGAACTTTATAAGTATTTTCAACAACATCGATTTCTTTATTTTTTATTTTTTGAATAAATTCTAAAGCTTTCATAGTACACTACCATAAAAAGTTACAAAATATCCACCTTCACAACTTGCAACCCATCTTCCAAATGGAACAAAAATTACACTATAATCACATAATACTGTATTACCACTGCCTATTGTTCCTTTTTCAATTAATATTTTATTGTGTATGAATTTATCATTTAACCACGGTGACCAAGCTAATGCAATTAATATTAAAATAATTATTAATAATAGAAATTTATATTTTTTTTCCATCTAATTTAACCTCAAAAAAGCCTAATTTACCTTTTAATGGAATAGGATTTTCTAATCTATGTACATTATTTAAAATATAACCATATGTAGGAAGTTTTTTTGGAGTCTCTACTAAATGTTTATTAAAATCTTTATTAAATTCTTCTAGATTATTATAAATTTTTCTTTCAGTAATTTCAGCTTTGCCTAAAATAGCCCCTTTAACTAATCTTTCTTTATCCAATTCAAATCTTTCTATAAAATCTTTCATAATATTATTAGAAGCATGCAAATAAAACTCACCTAAAAAATCAGATTTCCATGTTCTTGTTTCTATGGTCTTCCTTTTTTGTAATATCAACTCTACTACTGGTTGTTTCATAGATAATGCTTTCATAATGCTCTTGGTCCTTTAAAGTAATTATTTTCTTTATGTTTAGTATTATTTAAAATTATTTCTGTACTAATACATGGTTTTGGTGTATCTTCTCTTAAAACATTTTTAATTTCAATAGGCTGGAAACTTGGCTTAATTTTCTCTGTATTAATTTTATTTAATTCTTTAAAAGATTCCAAAATTTCTTTGAATTGAGGAATAAATTCTTTTATTTCTTCATCAGTAAGACTAAGCCTTGCATTCTTAGCAACTTTTGAAATTAACTCTTTATTAACTTCCATTGGATTATAGATTAGATTAGGAGTATATAAGATTTATTATTAATAAATTCATAAAATTAAATTGTTTTATAAACTGCTATTTTAAAATTAATTAATTATAATATTTTCTTTAACAAATAACACTTCTATTGGTAAGATATATCAATTTTTATTATAGTCAATAATAATTTTTCTACAAATTTGTTGTAGTAAAACTAATAATTTTTAACTATTTAATCTATACTCAATATCTAAATCTAAATCACTTTTAGATGTTTCATAACTAGAAACAATATCAGAGGTTATTTCTTCTATCAAAGGATTGGTATAATATTTTTGTGTAGATAATTTATTTGAATAATTAGTTATTTCTTTTTCACCATAAAGTACAATACGATCTAATTCTTGAATAAAATCTTTACTTCTTTTTATTGTTGAAAATAAAGCAGCGTATAATTTAGTCTGTTTTATGAAGTCACTATAAGCACAACGAATAATGCCTAGAAATTCTTCATAACGTTTAGAAGATTCCACAATACTTTTAGACTGCTCTAAAGATAAAGAAATTAACTCTTCTCTATAAGTTATATCGGAAACCATCATTAATGTATCTTTTATAGCTTCGTTATTTCTGGTATATGATGATGAATTAATTTTATAGTGTCTTAATAATTCTTTAACTTCATTTCTTTTATGATAATAATCTGGAGATGATTTTTCTATAGAAAATAATTCAGATTTAGATTTAATAAGTTCTTCTTTTAATTTATTAATACATTTTTTTTGTTTTGATTTTGAATTTAAATAGTTTGCTAAGTTTTCGTCTAAATTATTAGAATATTGTTGAATCAAGCCATAAGACTTTTCAGTCTTCATAAGTTGTTGCTCTAAAGTCTGTCTAATTCCTTTGATAAGTTTTTGTTGTATGGTAATTAAATCTTCTACTGTAGGATATTCTTGCTTAAATAATTTTTTCTTAATTTTATAATAAATCTTATGAAATGGACTTTTTATAGAAGATATTTCTAAATCCAATTTTTCACAATTTCCAAATAGTTCTTTTAATTCTTTTTTAATATCATCATATTCAATAACACAAGATTCAAGACTATTTTGCATTAAAGGTATTAATGAATTATTAATTTCCACTTTCATCACCTAATAAATCATATAACATATGAACTAACTTTTTCTTTATGTCAGGTTTTATTTCTGTCTTTTTAGAAAGTTCTTTTATTTTATCATTACATAATCTAGAAGCTTCATCATAATTTAAATTAGAAAAATTATAATCTGAAGAACCAATCATTATGCCATTAGCTCTTTCAAAAATAGGGAGATTATTAGAATAATTTCTAACATAGGTTTCTAGATTACCTTTGCCATTAATTTGATAATCAATTTTTAAGTCAAAACCATGATTTTTGTTAATGAATCCATCTTCTGTTGAATTTGTATAAAATTTTATGTTATTAATAAATTTACTAATATGATTATGACAATTATAAGTTAGATAACCTATAAATAATGTCATTGCTGTATATTTGAATGTGTATTTAATTAATCTGCCTATCATGAGAATATTAAGAATTCAAGCTTAAAATTACTTACTAAAGAAATAGTGTAAAATATCTCAATAAAAGTGTATTTTGTCATATATTTATTGTTTGATTTATCATTTTTACCACAATAATTTATATATTATTTGAATAAAAACACAATAAAATATAGTTCAAGTTTTTTAATTCTAAATTTAAAAATATACTTATGGATTTAGAAAAAAGAGTTAGCGAAATATATAATAATTTAGATGATTATCATATTGATAAAGAACCATTGAGGGCTTCAAAACAAATTATAAGAGAAACATTAATTATAACTGATAATTACGAAGGAATAAAAAAAGCTGAAATTTTATATCAATGGGTATTTGATAACATAAAAACAGAAATAAATAATGTATATAATAAAAATGAAGCTAGTAAATATAAATATAAAACAGCTATACAAACTTTTAATAATAAAATAGGAATGTGCGTTGATAATTCTTTTTTATTTACAACAATGGCAAGAATATTAAAATATAAATCAGGAATTGTAAATATATTACCAGATGATGAAAAAGAAAATATAAGGCATATATGTTCATTCTTAGAATATGAAAATAATATAATGTTAGTAGATACAACGTTAGAAAATGGTTTTGGGATAAAACATAAATTATTTAGACTTTATAATAACAATTCTGATATTATTGATTTATATAAAAATTTAATGATACCAATCAATTTAGGGGCAGATTGTGATTATCTTAATGATAAATTTGCAAGAATTTTAAGGAGGGATAGGATTGAAGCAATAAGTTATTTACAACCATTAGAAAATATAAGAAAAGATCATATCACTAGGGTTAATGTAAATAGATCTAATTATTCTTATAATATAAATCAGTCTAGGAGAAGTCCTGCTTTAATAGTTGGGTTATTGACCACACTTTTATTTGGTGGGTATTATATAAATAAAGATTATTATGATATAAAAAATAAATTTAATATTACTATTGATAGAACTAATAATTTTATTGAAGATATAAGATATAACACTAGTAATATTATTAATGATTTAAATTTTGTATCTAGCAATATTATTAATGATTTAAATGACAAAGTAAAATCTTTATTATTTACTTATGATCCTTTTTTTAATAATAATTATAAGAAAGAGGTTATTATAAATAAAGAATGTAAAATATATAAAAATCAATATGAAATAAGACAAGGAAGTAATTAACTTTAATAACTTTTTTATTAATTTTACACATCCAGTATTCAGATAATTTTATAGTTTTTTTTAAATATATTATGTTATTTTAAGTAAATATATCTATAATCTTTTACTCATATAAACCCCATCTTTTTTATAACCTAATTTTTTATAATACTCTTTAACACCAATTCCTGAAATAACTAATATTTTTTTACATTTAAATTTATTTTTAGCAATTTTCTCAGCTTCTTTCATCAATAATTTTCCATAACCTTTATGTTGAACAATACCCTCACTACCAATAGCAACAGCTTTACCATAAACATGTAATTCACGAATACCACAAGAATATTTAGTGATTTCCTTTCTAAATGTTTTATAAGGTTTTCTTAATCTGCAGAAACCTAGTAATATATCATTCTTAGTGTCTTCTATAGAAATAAAAACTTCTTTACCATTGCTAGAATCATAAAATTGTTTTTTAATTTCAATATCTTTATAAGAAATTTTTCTATTTTTAGGTTCTCTACAACGAATACATTTACAAATAATATTTTTATTTTTAAGTTCAATATCAACATATTGCCTTAAATTAGTTTTATCAACTCCTGCTTCAGTAACTTTAGTAGGAATATCTCTGTTAACCCTCATAACTCTGCAATATGGTTCAATATATTTTTTACATTCTGCAATTATCTCAGCTGATTCTTGTGTCTTCAATGGATTAAAAAATCCTTTTTTATATTGTAGATATAAGGGAGTTCCAGGCATTACAATACAAGGATAAATTTTAATTGAATCTGGTTTATAATCTTGATTAGAAAATAATTCTTTAAACATTTTAATGTCTTCTTCTTTTGAAGTTAAAGGAAGACCAGGCATCCAATGATATGTTATTTTTAGAAATGAATCTTTTAGTAATTGAATTGCTTCTTTAGTATCTTCTATTGTATGACCTCGATTAACAGCTTTTAATACTTCTGGTTTTAAAGTTTGTACACCTAATTCAACTCTTGTTGTTCCTAATTTAAGCATTTCATTTATTTCTTCTTCTTTGCACCAATCTGGTTTTGTTTCTATGCATAAAGCAACTTCACGAATTTTTGAATTTTCATTTTTTAATTGTTCTTTATTTAAATTACATGTTTTTTTTAATTTTTTTAATTTTTTATGAATTATAATTATTCTATTTGAATCCTTTATAGAGCCAGGTAATTCAAAAAATTTTTTAAATTTCTCAAAGTTTAATATATTTTTATAAAAAAACATTTTAGAAAAATCATTCATTGCTTTTAAAATGTACTTAATAACCTCTTCTTGATATTCTTTAGGAAAACTTGGGAATGTTCCTCCTTGAATTATTACTTCTGCTTTATCCGGAATTTGGTTTAATAATACGTATTGTTCTAATCTATTAAATACTATAAAATAAGGATCATAACCTGCCCTAATAGCTCTCATTGTAGATGGTTCATTCCCTGTATAACTCATAGGAACATCACCAAAACTAGAACCAGGTCCTCCTGGACAAAATGTACACTTGCCATGTTTACAAGCTAAAGGTTTAGTCATAACTGCTATAGGCGCAACACCAGAAATAGTTCTAACTGGTTTAGTTATTAGAATTTTTTTATATAATTGTTTTTCTTCTTTTGTTAAATGCTCTAAAATTTTAATATTTGTTGGAAGATTTTTTAATTTATATTTTTTAGATATTTCTTTTTTTACTAATTCTAATTTTTCTCCTTTACTTACTCTTGCGATAATATCTTCTATTATTTGTTGCATGTTTTTTGGTAATATTAAACTTTATTTAAATCTAATGATCTTGTATAACTTTTATTAAAAATATAATGTTATTTTATATTATATATATTTTTAAGAAAATGAAAACCTTATATATAATTAATAATCATTATTTGCATATGAAATCATTAAAATTTGTAAATAAAGAGATACCAACTTCTTTAATAAAAAGATCGATAGCTTATTTAGTTGATATCTTTATTTTACAATTTATAATTTTGTATCCTATAACTAGTAAAATAAAAGTATCAAATGTTAATAATTTTACTAGCTTTATTAATGAGATTGTAAATAAAGAGTTTTTGGTATTAAGTTTAATTGTTATTATAATTACATTAAGTTATTTTGTTTTATTAGAATATTTATTAAAACAAACTGTAGGCAAAATAATTATGAATATATATGTAAAGAGTTTAATTGGAGAGTTAAGTTTTCAACAAGTTTTATTAAGGAATATAACTAAACCATTTTCACTAATATTATTAGTAGATATATTATATATGTTATTTAAAAAAGGAAATCAAAGATTATTTGAAGTATTTTCAGGAACAATAGTTGTACAAAATGGAGTTATTATAAAATGAACAAAGGTCTAACAATTTTATTGGTTATTATGGGATTATTTATAGCAAGTTTAATTACTATTAATATTTTAGATTTAGAAGATTATTCTGGGGATATTATACAAATTATAGAATTACATGGTGTTATAAGTGTAGATAATAATGACAAGTTATTTTCTAATACAATTTCTTCTTCTAATATTGTAAAGCAAATAGAAGAAGTTGGAAAGAATGATAATATAAAAGGTGTTATTTTTGATATTAATAGTCCTGGTGGGACAGTTGTTGGAAGTCAAGAAATTGCTGATGCTGTTAAAAATCTAAATAAAACTAAATATGCTATTATAAGAGATGTTGGGGCTTCAGGTGGATATTGGGTGGCAAGTGCTACTGATAAAATATATGCTTCTCCAGTATCGGTAACTGGCAGTATTGGTGTTATAAGTTCTTATTTAGAATTTAATGAATTATTTGAAAAATATGGTATAAATTATGAAAGATTAGTAAGTGGAGAAAGAAAAGATATTGGAAGTCCATATAGGAAATTAACTAAAGAAGAAAAAGAATTATTACAAAATAAAATAAATAAGGTTTATGACTATTTTGTTAATGAAGTTGCTAAGAATAGGAAATTAAGCTATGAAGAAGTTAAAAAAATAGCTACAGGAGAATTTTATTTAGGAATGGAAGCTAAAGAATTAAAGTTAATAGATGAATTTGGCAATAAACAAAAAGTTATAGAAGATATGAAAAATAAATTAAATCTTAAAGATATAATTATTAAAGAATCTAAAAAGGAAACTAGTTTATTAAATATATTAACTAATTTAGGTGCTTATAATTTTGGCAGAGGTTTTGCAACAGCATTTATAAATTATAATACAGAAAATAAATTGGAAATAAAAGCTATTTAATTATTTTTTGTGTTATATATTTCATAATTTAGAAGAATAAGTTATATTATTTAAAATTATACAATTAACATATTAATATTTAAGTTTTTTAATATAATAAACCCATATAACAAAAAATATTAAAAATATTATAAAAAATAACCATCCAATAATTGGAAAGTCTTCTTGCATAGTAATAAAAATAACAATTAAAGCACTAAAAGACCATATTACTTTTAATAATAACATTGTTTTATATGTTTCTAAACCTTTATTATTTCTTAAAAAAGAAACACTGCCAATAGCAACAAGAGCTGCACCAACAAGACGAGCTGAAAAAATATCAATATTTGGCCAATGTAAAATATTTAGAAAAAATCTTGGGAAAAAAATTAATGGAATGGCTAATATGATATCTATAATAAAATGTATTAAAAACCACAATCTTAAAGATTTTGGTATTTTATTCATATTATTTATTTATTATTAGGATATATTAATCTTTTTATTAATATTTAACTATTTATGATATTTCATTCCTTTATTTATTGTAAAAGCTCTATAAAGTTGTTCAAGAAAAATCAATCTAGCAAATTCATGAGTAAAAGTCATATTAGATAATGATAAATTAAAATTAGATTTAATTTTAATATTATTAGGGATACCATCTTCATTTCCTATAATAAAAATAAGATTCTTTTCATTTAATTTAATAAAATCGGCTAATTGTTCACTTGAATAGTTAATTCCTTTAATTTCTAAACAAATAATAAAAGAATTTTCTAAGTTTATATTATTAAGATTATTAACTTCTATATATTCTAATTTTGTAAATATTTTAAGTCTTTTAAGATATTCATTAATGCCATTTTTAATAAAATGTTCTTTAGTTTTTCCAACTACTATTAGTTTTATCATAAAAATAATTATTTATAAGAATTCTTAAACTTATTCAATTTTTACTTTTGTAGCAATGCTTTGACCAGGTAATCCTTTTTCAAATTGTACTCTTAATACACCTGAATTTCCATGGGTATTAGTAACTTCACCTTTAATTTCTTTGCCTGCTGTACTTTTCCATAAAACTTTTTTTCCTATTATACTTTTAGCTTTATCTTTGGAATTAATGCTATTAACTCTTACTAACATTTGATACTTTTGTTGGGTTCTATTACCTCTTCTGTAATGTACGATTATACCTTCCATGAAAAAGTGATTAATCAATGCTTTATATAGTTTTTTGTAGTTTATGATTATTAAAATAACTATTCTAACAGCGATTTTTTAATAAATTACCTAATTCCAATATTTTTAAAATGATTATAGAAAGTACAGCTTGTATGAATAAAAATTATGTAACTATAAAAGCATTTCAAAATAAAAATAAATATTTAGAAGGAATTGTAAAAATAAGTGGAAAAAAAGCAGGATCTGAAATTAAAGGATTATGTTTTTTATTTTTAAAAGAATATAATAAAAAATTAAATTTTTATGATAATTATATGTTCTTTTTTGGAAATTATTCTAATTTATTAAATAATTATCATAATAAGGCATCAATCCCTAAATTAAATTTTGAAAAATTTTATTTTGAAAGAGATAATTTATTAATTCCTTTAGATTTACTTGTTTTAAATACTGCTAGAAAAATCTTATTAAAAGAATTAATAGAATATTCTAAATTATCATTAATTGATTTTGTTGATAATTTAGACAAATATAAACAAGAAATGAATAATGAAAAACCTGTTTTAAATGGATTTTTAAAATTTCCAGCATATATAATAGATAAATCATTGAATAATGGTTATTATTTTTCAAAAAGTCAGTCTATGAAAACAATGACAGAAGTTTAAATAATTACTTTATAGTAGTTATTTAAGTAAGGTTTATAAATAGGTAGATTATTTTATTTTAAGATGAAAAATGGATAGACCAGATCATAGAATAAAAGAAACAATATATGAATCATTAAAAGGAAAATATATAAGAGTATTACATTCAAATGGGTTTGGTGTAGGTTTATTAAAATATATAGATTATAATAAACTTATTTTATCACCTTTTATTATAGGAATTGGAACTGAGATGTATTCATCTTTTAAAATATCTAATGGTATATGGGTAATACCCTGTGAGGATATTAAAGGAGGAATACAAGAAATAGAAGATGGAGAAAATTATATGAAATTAATAGTAGATGATTCAAAAATAAAAAATGAAAAAGATATAAGATTTTTATTAGCTGAAATGAAAACTAAAGGTATAGAGAATTTACCATTAGAAACAAGAATAAATGATATATTAACAAGATAATATATGTTTTAAAATACATATTATAATATTCATAAACTATATAAACAAAAGCGTCTTATTAAAACATAGCCTGGCATGAGAAATCACTCAACAGAGCAACGATAGAACTATCAAGCAATGATACTTGAGAGTTAATGTCAGGCAACAAAAATCATAATAAAAAATATCATATAAATCATATAGAGAAAGGTTAATAATCAAAAATCATGATCATTAAGGGTTATTTTATCCCTGAAGAAAAAAAAGTAATAAATTAGTTTAAAGATTGTAAAACCTTGTTCTATAGATTTTAATGAAGGAGAAAAATTAAAATGGGAAAAGTAAGTCCAGTATCAACTAAATATATAATACATGCAAGTATACAAATTGAAGGATCTGTAGATAGACCAGATGTTATAGGGGCAATATTTGGCCAGACAGAAGGTTTTCTAGGACAAGAGTTAGAATTAAGAGAGTTACAAAGATCAGGAAAAGTAGCAAGAATAGAAATAAAATTAGAAAGTGCAAATGGAAAAAACACAGGTGAAATAATAATACCTTGTAGTTTAGACAAAGCTGAAACTGCAATAATAGCAGCGGCTTTAGAAATTATAGAAAGAATAGGTCCTTGCAATTCAAAAGTGAGGGTTATTAAAATAGAAGATGTAAGAGTTAGTAAAAGACAATTTGTTATTGAAAGAGCAAAAGAATTGTTATCAAATCTACAGGAAAATGTTTTACCAGATTCACAAGAAATAATGGATGAAGTATCACATGCTGTAAGAGCAATGGAAATAACAGAATGGGGGAAAGATAAACTTCCAGCAGGACCAATGGTAGAATCTTCTGAAGAGATAATATTAGTAGAAGGAAGAGCAGATGTCTTGAATTTATTAAAAAATGGATTTAAGAATTGTGTTGCTATGAATGGAACAAGTGTACCAGATTCTATTAAAGATTTATGTAGACAAAAAGAAGTAATAGTATTTGTGGATGGAGATAGAGGTGGAGATGTTATAATAAGAGAACTTCTTGAATCTACAGAAGTAGATTTTATAACAAAAGCTCCTGAAGGAAAAGAGGTAGAAGAATTAACAAAGAAAGAAATCCATATTGCATTAAGAGCAAAAATGGCATCTGAACAATTCAAGTTTGAAGTAAATGGAGCAAAAAAACCACAACAATATACTGGTCAACCATACAGAGAATTAAAAGACACTAGAAGAGACCAAAGATCTGAAGGAAAAGTTTATGCTCCCAGATATCCTCAACAGCAAAGATATTCAGAGGCTGTAACAACAACCACAAAATATCAAGAAAATACAGATGACAAGAAAACAAAAGAAAGATTTAAAGAAATGCTTGATGAACTTGTCGGAACAAGGGGAGCATACATACTTGATAAAAGTTGCACAATATTAGGTAAAGTTCCTACTTCAGAATTAGAAGCAACATTAAAAGGAATGAAAGAAGTATATGCTGTTGTCCTAGATGGTTCAGTAACTAAGGAAGTAGCAAAAGCTGCAGAATTAGCAAATGTAAAGTTTGTTGTTGCTTCAACATCTAAAGTAAAGCCTAATGAAACAAAAACAAATATAGTTACAGCAGAAGTTTAATTTTTTTTTATTATTAAGTATGGAATATTGATTTTTTCTAATATTTATAGAATCAAGTTTCTACAAATTTATTAAAACAAAAAGTTTTTAATATAGATACTACTATAAATATGATAGATGAAATACAAAAAAAAAGTTAGTTTAATAGTTATCGTTGTTTTAGTATTAATAATAACAGTTTTATTTATAATTAATTATCCTAAAAATTGTAAAACAGATGATGATTGTTTTAATGTAAGAACAATTAATTGTAAATTAACTAAAGCTGTATTAGATAAAGAAGGGAATACAATAGAATATAAGATATTAGGAAAAACAGGAGAAGATTGTTTAATAAATGTAAAAATGATTAAATTAACTGAAACACAATCAGCAGATTTAAAAAAAGCATTAGAAGGAAAAGATATGAAGTGTGTTGTTCCACAATTTTTATTAAAGGAAAGGGAGATTAAAAAAATACAAAATTTAAATGATTATTGTACTGGACAACTAAAAGAAACAATATTAAGTATAACTGTTGAAAAATTATATGAAATAGTTGTAAAGAATATAGGTAACATTACACTACAGATAGCTTCTCAAAAAGTTTAAATAAAATTACAGAAAAAATTAAATCAATCTACCTTTACAATTATTCATTTTATTAATTTCTTTTTTAGAATTAATATCTATATCTTTTTCTAAGTATTCTTTCATTTCAGAAAAATCAAATTTAATATCAAAAGACCAATTTAAATCTTGAAAAAACCTATATTGATTATTTTTTCTATCTAAAGTAATTGTAAATGCATGTTTATTTTTCTTATCATAAAAATCATAAACACTTTTACAATCATTAATATAATGTACATAATTAACATTAAAAATAACATCACTAAGAAGAACATTCCTAAAAATATAACCTTTATTATAAATATCCTTAGTTGTAGAACAAGCTATACTTAAACTTAAAACTAAAGTTACTAAACTTTTCATAAAATATTAATATAAAGTAAAATTTATAAATTAATCTTTTTTTATAATATAAAATATTTCATTATTAGTTTCAAATTTATTATAAGTCAAATTAATACGGCCCAACATTTTTTCAAACCATCCTCTTTTAGGATAATTCATTCTTTTATTGTTTATATCTATTGTTGAAAATGAGACAACTATATATTTAGTTTCTATATCTTTAATTAATTTTTCTGCTAATTTATGATCATCAAATAAATCTAAAATTTTGAATAATAAACATATATCTGATTTTGGCAATTTTTCATAGTTAAATAAATTTATTTTTATAACATTACCATTTATATTTTCTTTTTTAAAATAATTAGCTAATCTTTTACAATCATTATCAGTTAATTCAGAAACTATAAAATATGTATTATTTTTAATTAGGGAATATGTTATTGGATTTAATCCTGCTGAGATATCAAATAAAACTTTAGGAACACCAGTAATTTTAAATATATTATCATAAATTTTTTTATAATTGTTAATTCTTTCTTTTGTAGACTTATGGGATTCTAAATTATTAAGTTCATTCAGCCAGAACTGTCCATAAGTTTTGTTTAATTCATTTCTAACACCTTTAACAATCATTATCAAATCTGATTTTTTTAAATTATTATTTATATATTTTTTCTTTATTTTATAGTTTAAATTTAAGAATTTATTAATAAAATAGTCTACATATGAGTCATCTAAACTTATTAAAGACTTTTTTTCTTTAATTTTATTGATAATAAATTTCTTTTCCATCTGTTATAATATTATTTTATACTTATTAAAATTTTTGGATGTAATCAATCAACAAAGTAATTATTTTATTTTTAATTCGTTGTTGATTAATAGCCACACATTTTTAGCATAAAATTTTATTTGGTTTACTATATATAAAAATGTAGGCACGCTCATAAATTGTCATAATTACCTTATTAAGTTTAATCCTAACACTTCCTTAGTCCCGCTACCCTAAAAGCGTCAATACTAAAACTTAGTGTTGCTCCATTCCTGGCCTCACACAATTCATATTAATATCGACCAATCAGGACAAGACTTCATAGTACATGTCAAGACTTAACAAAATAATCATGCCTTTTTATGAGCTTCGATCCTGTCATATTGTCCGTTTACAGTTACAGGGTAGGACAAACACCCCAATCTAGCCTACATAATATTAATATTAAGAACTAATTTAAAGCTTTTCATTAGATTTAGATAATTCATAAACAATAAAAACAACATTAATACTAAAAAATTATGCAAAATCAATCTTTTATAATAATTTATATTTTATTAATGATAATTCTTTCATTGGTTGGTTTTTATACATATATATTTAGAAAAAAATTAGATGAAATGCATGGTATGATGGTTGGCATGACATTTGGTATGTTTGCTGGATTAATAACTTCAACACTATATTTAATACCCACTGGAAATTTTTTAAATGGAGTGATAATAGGAAGTATTGTAGGTTTACTATTTGGATTTCCATTTGGAAAAATAGGTGGGCATTTAGGAATAATGGAAGGAATAATAGCAGGACCAATGGGTGGAATGATGGGTGCAATGTTAGGACAGATGGTAAGACCTTTTAATATTGAATTATTTATTCCATTTTTTATATTTATATTTTTAATAACTATATCAGGGATATTATATGCTGTAAATTGTGGAAATTGTTGTAATTCCATAAAAAAAGTTAAAATTCTAGAAAGAAAAATTCCTAAAAAAATTTTAATTGTTAGCTTAATTGTTAGCATTTTAATATTAATAATAAGTATTAATTTATCTTTTTCAAATGATATTAAAAGTAATTATGATGATGGATTAAAATTACCTAAATATTTACAAGAAATAGCAAAAAAAGAAAGCAAAGAAGCTTCTATTAAAGGAGATTATCAAGAAATAGATTTAAAAATTACAGGATTAGGATATAAGCCAAATATTATACTAGCTAAAAAAGGAATACCATTAAAAATAAATATATATGCAGAAACTAATGCAGGATGTGGGGGGGAAATATTATTTCCAGATTTTAATATTGATGAATTAATACCTTTTGGAGGAAGTAAACTAATTATAATAAATCCTGATAAAGAAGGAACTTTTAAATTTAGATGTTCAATGGATATGCTAAGGGGGAATTTAATAATTCAATGATTTTTTATTAGATAATAAATTAGAAATGCAGTATATTAAAAAAATAAAAAATTAATAAATAAGATTTTTTATAATATTTAATAAATAAATTTCTTATCTTTTAAAAATTAAATTATTATTTGTAAAAATTTTATTGAAATAAATTTATTAAGAGATAAATCATAAAACTTTTGATTTAGCAGATAATGCATATTATTCAAAAAATAGTTATAAAAAGTCCAAAAGCTTTATAAATAATGTAGGTTTGCAGAGTATATGGTAGGATTAAGAAAAGGCAAATGTTATAGACAATTAGAAAGACCTTATACTAGAAAATCAAAATATAAGAAAAAGGGATACATAAGATCATTTCCACCACATAAAATAAGTAGATTTGAAATGGGTGATAAAACTAAAAAATATGATTTTAAAATAAAATTAGTTTCTAAAGGATCATTACAATTAAGACATAACTCATTAGAAAGTGCAAGAATGGTTGTAAATAGAACATTAGAAACTAAACTTGGGAATTCTTATTATCTAAAAATAAATGTATTTCCACATCATGGATTAAGAGAAAACAAGATGTTGGGAGGAGCACATGCAGATAGATTACAAACAGGTATGGCTCATTCATTTGGAAAAGTAATAGGGTGTGCAGCACAAGTAAAAGCAGGAAAAGAAGTATTTACAGCATGGACATTTAAAGAGGGTATAGAAATTGCAAAAAAAGCATTAAAATCAGCAACACCAAGATTATCTGGTAGTTATATTATAGAAGTTGAAACTCTAGAAAAATAATGTTTTTATTTTAAATTATATAAATTTAATTTTAATTCATTTGTTGATATATTATTGTTTTCAAGGTAATATCTTATTTGTTTTGGAGTTATATTAAGTTCTTTTGCACATTTTGTAAGGTTTCCTCCAACATCAAAATAAGTATTTAGTATATTCTTCATTTTTACTCTATCCAATTCTGTTATTCCATTAGTTTTTTTTAGAAATATTTCTAAAAATTTTGATTTTCTATCATCTTCTATTGGATAGTTATTATTTACTCCAATTACGTTCTCAATTTTTATAGTTTTACTTTCCGGATTTAAAAATATTGCTTTTGTTACTAAATTTTCTAATTCTCTTACATTTCCTGGAAATTGATAATTATATATTATATCTAATCCTTTTTTACTTGGAATTAATTCGTAATCTTTAGAATATTTTTTATTATATTGATTTACAAAAAAATTAAATAGTATTGATATGTCTTGTTCTCTATTTTTTAATTCTGGAAGATTCATTCTTACGACATTAAGCCTATAATATAGATCATCTCTAAATTTTTTTTCACTCACTAATTTTTCTAGTTTTTCTTTTGTTGCAACAACTATTCTTCCATTAAACTGCCTTGGTGTTGTGTCTCCAACTCTGTAGAAATATTTTTCTTGCAAAACTCTTAATAATTTTACTTGTACTGAAGGATGTAATGATCCTATTTCATCTATAAATAGTGTTCCATCTTCTACTGTTTCAAAAAATCCTTTTTTATCATATCTTGCATCTGTAAATGATCCTTTTACATGACCAAACAATTCAGATTCTAATAATGTTTCAGTTACAGTTGTGATATTTATTCCAATAAATGGGCTATCTTTTCTTTTACCATTATAATGAACAGCTTTTCCTATTAATTCTTTTCCAGTGCCAGTTTCTCCAGTTATTAAAACTACTGAATCTTGATCTGGATTGCTATTAATATTATATAATAAACTAAATACATTTTGCATTGCTGCAGATTCACCAATTATCATTCCATGTTTATTAATTTTATATCCTGGGAATTCTTTTTTTTCAAAATAAAGTTCAGGAATATTTTTAGTTACTACAGTAGTTTTTAAATAATTTATATCTAATTTTGCAGTGTCTCCTAAATTATCTGGGATATCATTTGTTTTGCTATATAGTATTTCTATTTGATGTGGTCCACTATCTAAACTAGCTATTTTATCTAATCCAAAACTTTTTTTATTCCTAATAATTATAGAATTTAAATCAAAAGAATCTATTTCTATTTTAAGATAATTGCATATTTTTTTTAATTTTTCTTTAGAATTTGGGAAGCTTATACCATAAGAATAATTACGTAGAGATTGTATATCAATAGTGTTATCTAAATGTCTACACATTTGAGAAATATTCATTCCTTTCTCTGCTAATTTTTGCTTAAATAGTTTAGCAAATTCAGCTTTATTACTTATTAGATATGCTATCATAATTTTTAATATATAAAAACATTTAAAAGTATTTCTAAAGGTAATTTTATATATTACTAAATACTCATATTAAAGAGGTGTTATGAGTTTTAAACCAATAATCTGGTTTTCTGAAATAAGAAGAGAAGACATTGATATAATAGGAAGTAAAGCTCTTAATTTAGGATTAATGTATAACTTAAGACTTCCCGTACCATCAGGTTTTATAATAACAGCACATGCGTATAAGTTATTTTTAGAGAATTCTAATTTAAATAATATAATATTAAGTACATTAAATAATTTAGATATTGAAGACACAATAAAATTAGGTGAAGTTTCTAAAAAAATACAAGAGATAATACTAGATGCTGATATGCCTGAAGAGATAAAAGTGTGTATAATAGAATCTTATGAAGATTTAAACGTGAATAGGATGGTAAGTAAAGCATTAGCTAAAGATGTATTAAATAGTTTAGTGAAGTCTGGAAGAGAACTTCCATTTGTGGCTGTAAGAAATAGTGCTTCATTAGAAGATTTGCAAGGGGCATCATTTCCAAGACAGCATTCTACATACTTAAATGTAAGAGGAAGAGATGAATTATTATTAAGTGTACAAAAATGTTGGGCGTCATTATTTAATGAAAAAGCAATATATTATAGAAAGAAAAATAATATTTCAAATGATAATTTGTATATTTCTGTAATTGTACAAAAAATGATACAAAGCGAAAAATCTGGTGTAATATTTTCATCTAATCCAATAACAAATGAAAAAAATGAATTAGTTATAAAATCAGTATTTGGATTAGGCGAAGTTCTTATAGACAAAGAAGTAACACCAGATATGTATATTGTTGATAAAACTAATTTTAAAATAAAATCTATAAATGTATCAAATCAGCCTTATGGGATATTTAAGGATTTATATACTGGAAGAAATATAAAAAATATATTTACAGTTGAAAAAGGTAATAAACAAAAATTAAGTGAAGAAGAAATAGTAAATTTATCTAAGTTTGCAATAGATATAGAAAAACAATATGAAAAACCAATGGATATAGAGTGGGCAATAGAATCAAATAAATATTATATATTGCAGACAAGACCTATAATAACATTAAAAAAAGAAGAAATAGAAAATATAAAGATTAATAATACTATAAATTATTTATTAAAAGGTTTAGGTGTAAGTCCAGGTGTAATAACAGGGAAAGTAAAAATAATAAAAGATATAAATGAAATTAATAAAATTGAAAATAATAATATTTTAGTTACAAAAATGACTTCTCCAGATATGGTTCCAGCAATAAAAAAGGCAATAGCAATAATAACAGATGAAGGTGGAATGAATTGCCATGCAGCAATATTATCAAAAGACATAGGAATAGTTTGTGTAATAGGAACAGGAAAAGCAACAGAAATTTTAAAAGATGGACAGATCATTAGTGTAGATGGGAATAATGGTGAAATACAATTAATTGAAGATGTTAGAATAGAAAATAATATAATAAATGAAATAAAAGAAGAAGTTAAAAATGGATTAAATATATCGATGAATATTAAATTGCCTGAGATATTGTACGATGAGATGAAAAAATATAATATAAAATGGGATGATGTGGCTATACAATCAATAATAGAAAAAATAATAATGCTAAATGGATTAAGTTCTAAAAGTGAATTATTAAAATTATTATCTATAGAAAAACAGAATAACATTCAGAGTTAGGTTTTTTATTTATATTATATTTTATTTATCAAAATTCATCTAGGTTTTTTTGTGATTTTTTTAATTTTTCTTTATATTTAGGAGCGTCAATACTGACAAATTTATAACCATAATCTTCTAACATTTTTTGAGCATTATAAGTAATAGTTGGGGCCACTAAAATACCTCTAACATGATTAATACCTTTTGATTTGCATATTTTATTGACATATCTATGTAATTGTGCTACTGCTGAGAAATCTGCTTTTACTCTTTTACATTCTATAACCACTAAATTATTATTTTCATCTATACACAAAACATCAATAAAACCATATACTGTTTGTTCTTCTTTGGAAACTGGTTTAAGAGATTTTTCTATTATAGAAGGATTATTATAAATCATATTAGACATATCTGCTTCATCACCTGTCAATTTTATTTTATTTGTATCTTCTGTCTTATATGAATTAAAGAAATGTATTTTATTTATTGAGATATCCATAAATTCACCTATTGGAATATTATAACTTTTTAATATTAAATTATTATTTATAAAACTAATATTATGATCAGTATTTTCTTTCATATAATTAATAGGAACATGGCCTATAGGTTGATGAACTTGTATTGAATAATCTGGTTTTAATAATATAATCCTGTCTCCTTTATCTAAGAATGTTTCTGTTCTGCCTGAATAATTAACTTTACATTCTGCACAAAAAACTATAAACTGCCTTGATTTATAAGCTGATATAAATTCTTTTAAAAAATTATTTAAATCCATATTATCCTTAATTTATAAATGTTTATTTGAGTTATGTTACTACTTTAAAGTAAGTATAAATAGAAAGGTTTATATACTTCCTTTGATTATCAAAATAAGATTAATAAAAAATAATAAGAGGAAAAAAAATGACAGATGAACAATTTACAATGGATGAAGGATTAGAAGAATTAGTTGTTAAATCAATAAATTCAATGAATTTATATAGAAATACTGAAAATAATCCTAGTGAAAATAATACAAATGTTAGACGTCAATCTGCAAATTTTTATGAAAATTCAACTTTCTTAGCAACATCACCAGCAGCATTATTAGAATTAGCTAATAATGCTAAAAAATCAACTTTAAAAAATTTAGATGATAAATTAGATGATAATACTTACAAAAATGCTAAATTATTTTACTCTAAAGGATTAGATAAAGAAGTATTAAATCAATATTATATTAATTTAATAAAAGAAGGTATAATACCCGAAAAACCAAATGATAAATTACGCCAGGTAATAGAAAGTATAAGTGTTGCAGATGATATAATTAATGCACTTCAAAATAATGATACAACTAAAGCAGATGCAGCAGCAAATGAATATTTTAATGATTTACAAAAAAAGAATGTATTATTATCTAGTTTATATAATCAAGGTGAAAGTCAAAAGAAAAAAGTATTAGCTAATATAGCAAAAGCACAACATGCACAGGCAATGAGTATATTAGAAAAAGAAAATTTATATGGAGAATTAGATAAAGCAATATTAGAATCAGAATATGGAAAAGCAATATCATTATCTAGCTTATATAGTGCTTATGGAGCTCAGCAGAAAATAAATGAAAAAAAGAAAGCTGAAGCTGAGAAAGCAAAAAAAGGTAATAGATAATTATTTAAATTTTTTATTTTTTTAAATTATAAATTAGATAACAATGACAAAACAAATTATGATAATGGAAAGATATACCACAGATGGAACGCCATATCAATGTCCATTATGTATTAGATTATTTTTTAGTCCAATAGCATATGGGATGCATAAATGTAAAAATAAAAAAACAAATATAAATGCAAGGCATTATATAGACAATTTTATAGTAAAAAAAAATAAAATAATAATAAAAGGCAGAAGATAATTATATTTTTATCACAACAATTCTTATATATTAGAAATAATTGATATTTTTATGTTAGATGATAATAAAAAACAAGAAATAGCAGATAGGATATGGAATATTATGGTTGAACATGACGCTAATAGATTTCAATTTATACCAATGTATTTAAGATCTTTAAAAATTACTGATGATAAATTTATATATGCTATGGTACTAACAAATTTAAGTAGTGGGCAATATGAAAACGTAATGAAATTTACAGTTAGTGAGTTAACAAAAAAGGGATATAATGTTCCTGATTATTTAATAGAAAAATATCAAGAAGAGATTAAACCTTTTATTTAGTATTTTATAAAAAAGTTTACAAAACAAAATTTTTTAGAAATTTGACTTTTTAAAACTACAAAATATTTGAATTCTAAAAAATATCACTAAAAGATTGGATATCCATAATTTATTATTTCTTGTAATTCATTCTTTTGTTTATTGTCAATTTTTATTTCACTCTCCTATTTTAGTTTAGTTGTTATAAATAGTCAAGTAAGATAATGCAAGGCTTTGCATTGAAAATATGTTTAACGTATTCTCTTAGAAGTATGAATGCGGGGAACAGGATTTGAACCTGCGAACCTCTAAAGGACAGGATATCTTCATTGAAAGACTTAAGTCCTGCGCATTTGACCAGGCTTTGCTATCCCCGCACATAGTTAATAAAAATAAGAATTAACATTTACTTTAAAAAGCTTACTTTTTATTACTTTTAGAATTTTCATTTTCTAAATATTCTTTTAATTTTTGAAAAGCTATTTTTCTATGGCTAATTTTATTTTTTTCTTCTAATGTCATTTCTGCGAATGTTTTTTCATATCCTTCTGGTTGAAATATTGGATCCCATCCAAATCCTTTGTCTCCTCTTGGCTCTACTATTATTCCTTTTATATTTCCTTCAAAATATTCTATTTTTCCATTATTATAATATCCTATTATTCCTCTTACTATTGTTTTATTTCCAAAAATTTTTGTTAATTCTACTATTCCTTTTATTCCTATTGATTTTTCAAAGAATTTTATTAAAGGTCCAGGTAAATCTTTCATTCCTTCTAAGTATAATGAAACATCGTCAACTATAAATTTATTTCCTTCATGATTTTTTTTTGCTTCTTCTAATTTATGTTTTATTATATCTTTTGGATTTGTGCTTTGTATCTCTGTTAAATTTATATTTATACTTTTTATTTCTGGTATAAATTCTTTAGCTTCTATTAATTTATTTTCATTTCCAGTTATAAAATATATTTTATCCATTTTTTATAATTTTTATTTTTTTTTCAATATAATTTATTAATATTGGCCTGTTATTAAATATCCATTCTGATTTATATTCTATTTCACGTTCTGTTTTCTCATCTCCCATTTGACAATTTTTATAATAATCAGTCATATGAAGTAATTCATTTATTATTGTAGTTATTTTATCTTTTTTATCTAAATTTTTTTTAATTCCTATTTGTGGGCCTATTTTTTCTATACTTAAATCAGTAATACTCATATTATACATGTTATCTGTAAAATATAAGTTTTCTTCATTAATATATTTTAATAAATTTATTAATCCTATCATTTTATTAGTTCTACATCATGCGGGTGGCTTTCTTTTATCCCACTTTGCGTTATTTTCACAAATTCTGCTTTCTCCCAAAATTCTTTTATATTATGTGCTCCAACATAACTCATGCCAGATCTTAAGCCTGCTAAAAAGGGTTTTGTAACTTCCTCAACATTGCCAGAGTAAGGTATTAAGGCTTCCACACCTTCTGGATTATATTCTTCATCTATATCTTCGCCATTTCTTTCTTTTCTTGCTATATTTGCTCCGAATGATGCACTTCCTCTATATATCTTATATTTTTTTCCATTTTTCATTATTATTAATCCAGGACTTTCATCTGTCCCTGCTAATGATCTTGATCTCATTACTGTGCTTGATCCTGCTGCTATAGCCTTACTAAAATTTCCAGGTTGTCCGCCTATTCCGCCATCTGCCATAAAAGGAATACCTAATTCATTTGATGCACTTGCACATTTTTGTATTAAACTAAATTGTGGATAACCTGCTCCAGCAACAAGCCTAGTTATACAAATTGCCCCGCTTCCTATTCCACCTTTTATGCAGTCTGCTCCAGCTTTTATTAGATCATAAGTCCCTTCTTCTGTTGCTACATTGCCAGCAATTATTTCTACATCTGAAAATTTATTTTTTACTTCTTTTATTGCATTTATTGCTAATTCAGAATGTCCATGTGCTATATCTATACATAATACATCACATCCAGCTTTTATCAGTTCTTCTGCTCTTTCTAAGTAATCACCTTTAACACCTATGGCTGCACCAACTAATAGTTTTCCTTTATTATCTTTTAATGTTAGGGGGTATTGTTCTTTTCTCAAAAGATCTTTTGCAGTTATAAGTCCTTTTAATATGCCACTTTTATCTAATAAAGGTAATTTTTCTATTCTATTATTTTTCATTAATAATTTAGCTGATTCTATTTCTATTCCATATTCAGCAGTTACAGAATCTTGTTTTTTAGTCATAGAATTATTTATCTTATTTAAAAAGTTATCTTCAAATAACATGTCTCTTCTAGTTAATATTCCCATAAATATCCCTGTATCATCTGTTATTAATATTCCAGTTATGTTATTTTCTTTCATTAATAATTTAGCATCTCTTAATGTATGTTCTGGTGTTAGTGTATAAGGATTTTCTATTATTATTGCTTCTGCTCTTTTTACTTTTATTATTTCATTAACTTGATTTTTTATTGGCATATATCTGTGTATTATTCCTATCCCACCTATTCTTGCAATAGTTATTGCCATTTTACTTTCTGTTACAGTATCCATATTTCCACTAACCATAGGAATATTTAATTTTATTTTTGGTGTTAATTGTGTTGAGATATCTACTTGTTTTCTTGTGATTATTGTAGAAAATTTAGGTATTATTAATACATCATCATAAGTTAATCCTTCTTGATTTATTTTATCACTCATTTTTCATAGCTTAATTATTCTGTTCTATTTTTAAACTTTTATGTTTTTTAATATAGCTTTCTAATTTATTAATAATTTCATAATATTATAAAGAGCAGATATAAAAGTAGGAAAATTTTATAGTTATGAACAGGTAAGATTAGGGTGATAATTGTACGAATTGATTTATTCTCTAAATTCACTTAAACAATTAGAAAAACTCGAACAAAATATTAAATAATAATAATTATTACATTAGAAAGATTAAGAATTAGACTAGAATCATGTGATATCAAAAAATTTATTAGAATGCAAGAGTATAAATTTAGAGTTGGAGATTACAGAATTATTTTTGATATAGCAAAAGACAAATTAATTATTCTTGTTTTAAAAATTGGAGATAGAAAGAATATTTATGGTTAGGTATAAAAATTAATCTATAAGATCTTATTAGTGATATATAAATATAGTTTTATCTAAATTATTGGAATGTGGTTATTTAGTTGATACTATATACATAAATTCTTTTTTAGATTTTGCTTTTAGGAAATAATTATTTTGTTTCTGTTCCAGTATAGTGCTTGACTCTTTTTTTCCATAATCATGTCCTGGGTAGATTATTGTATTTTCAGGCAGTTTTAATATTTTTTGATATAATGAGTTATATAAATCTTCAGGATCTGCCCCATGTAAATCACATCTTCCAATACTATTTACAAATAAGGTATCTGATGTAAATAACCATTTATTTTCTTCTGTGTATATGCATATACAGTCATTTAAGTGTCCAGGAGTATATATTATATTTAATTTACTTTTTCCTAAATTTATTTCGTCTTTATCTTTTAGTTTTTTATCTATTATTTTATCAATGGATTTTTCTGCATATATTTTTATTTTTTTATTTTTATAATATTCATATCCTACAACGTGGTCAAAATGTGAATGCATTATTACAACATAGTTTAATTTTAAATTATTTTTATTTATGAATTCTAATAAAATTAATGGTTCTATTGATGTATCTATTATTGCTGCATCTTTTGTTTCTTCATCATATATTATGTAACTAAAATTATTGTCATATCCTCCATTGAATTTTTTTAATTTTAACATGAAATAATTAATATGAAAAAATATATTAAATGCATTATTTTAGTAATCAAACAAACTTCCTTGCTTATTTCCAGACATTAAATCATCAAAGTTTTTATTAAAAAATACTAACACAGAATCAGCTATTGGTTTTATTTGTTTATCGATATAATGTTTATAATCTAATTTATGTTTTATAAATTTAATAGGCTCAGGTCCATCTTCTGTTATTATATACTCTATTTTATCTGATTCTAGTTCACCTTTTATTTTTCTAGCAGCTTTTACATGAGGGGGTGTGCTTTTTGTATACCCTTCTAATTCTTTCCTTATGCTTTTTCTATAAATTAATAATTCATCATATTTCCCATTTTTTAAATCTTCAACAAATTTTTTTGTGTATTCTGCTATTTCTTTATTGTGGAATATTCTATTATAAATTTCATTTTGATATTTTTTTGCTAAGTCTGTCCAATCCCCTCTTATTGCTTCCATTCCTGTAAATTGTATTTCTTCTTTTCGATCTTTTATTATCATTCCCACATACCTTTTCTTAGCTCCTTCTTCTTTTCCTCTTAATTTAGGCATTACGAATTTTATAAAACATTTTTCATATGTCAATTCTAAGAAGCTTTCTCTTTTGTATTCTTTTTTTATTAGATTTTTATAAAATTTATTTATATGTTTTTCAATTTTCTTTCCTATTTTATCTGCTTCTTCTAAACTTTTTGCATTTGAAACTACAAAATTACTGTCTGTATCCCCGCCAATTACTTCATATCCTAATTTTTCTATTTCTTGGTGTGTTAATTTTAATATTTTTTGCCCAAAATAAGTTATTGAATTTACTAAGTCCATATCAAAAAATCTACAACTTGGATTTCCTAAAACACCAAAAAAACTATTACTTAATATTTTTATAGCATGTCTTGTTAGTTCATCTTTATTTTTTCTAGCTAGTTCTCTTTCATGATATAATTCTGTTAATATTTTAGGTAGTATTCCATTTTCATTTCTAAAACATGCTCCGTTTGGTGCTATGATTAAATTTTTACCTTCACGATTTTTTACAAAAGAGTAAGGATCTATATTGAATGTTCTGATCATTGAAGGATATAGTGATTTGAAGTCTAAGATTATTATATAATCATAAATTCCTGGCTTGCTTTCTCTTACATATCCTCCTTTTATTCCTTCTTCTTTTTCAACAAAATTACCAGAAGGTGTAACTATTCCTACTTTTTTAGCTTCTCTTATATATAATGAGTCTAGTGATGCAATTGAAGCATTGACCCTATCTAATGGCATTCCTGTTAACAAACTTCTATGTATTGTTAAATCTAATATTTTTGTTTTTTCTATTATTTTTAATACTAATTCTGCATCTTTTATATTATATTCTATTAATTTTTTTTTATTGTTCTTCCATAGATGGTCTATTTCTTTATATTTTTCAGCCCCTGTTGAGTGTATTAGTTTTCCTTCACCTAATATTGTATTTGCTACAGTATCTAGTTTATAATCCTTAACTTTTATGAATGATACTTTAAGTAAATGCATTCCATCTAATACTTGTCTTCCGCAAATATCAGCTTTACTTTCTCTAAAAAAATTTTCTTCTATCTTTAATTTGCATTTTCCAGGTATTCTTCCAAAATCAAAATTTATTTTTAATTTTTTGCATTTTTTATTTAAGTAATCTAGGTCAAAACCTATAATATTCCATCCAGTTATTACGTCTGGATCTAATATTATTAATTCTTGTATAAATTTTTCTATTACATCTTCTTCGTCATTGCAAGAAATTGCCCCTTCTACTTTTTCTTTTGTATTAAGAAATACTTTTGTTGTTTTTCCACACATTAAGCCTATACAATATAACTCATCATCAACTTCTCCTTTTCCACTTTCTATATCGAATGATAATATTTTAAGATTAGTTGGTATATAATTTGTTTTTGAAATTTGAGGATTTTTGTATATTCTATCTATTCTTTCTCCACTTTCATAATCTCCTTCTATGTTTAAACTCCCCATTATATTTTTATCAAACATAAACCTATAAGAAAATTTTATATCTGCTTCATAAGTTTCTATATTGTTTTCTTCTAATTTTTTCCTTATTTTTGGAACATCTACTGGAAGATTAATAATTATTTTCATAACATTTTGATTGTTAAAGTTTTTTAGTTTTGTTTTTTCATATTCTAGATTTTCTATTATAGTTTGTACAATTTCTAAATCTTCTTCTTTTATATAGAAATATGGTTTGTATTCGTTTATTGTTAGAAAGCTTTCTCCATTTTCTAGTCTCCCATATAGTGTTACATATGATTTATTTTCTATAATTTCATAGCTGGGGTATATTACAAATCCTTTCATAATTATTTGATGTTTTATTTGTTATTAAAATTAACTATAGGAGTTTATTATAATTTTATTAGTATGTAAATAATTTTTTTTTGATTATTAAGCCCCTGCCCAGATTTGAACTGGGAACCTATTGCTTACGAAGCAACTAAGCTTTATATTTGCTCTACCGTTAAGCCACAGGGGCGTTTAAGGAAAATGCAAAAACCTTGGTTTGTGCAATAGTCCATATTATAAAACACAATATTTATATATTAATTTATCCAAATATAATTATGCCTTTACCACAAGTATCAATTAATTATTTAGCAGTTTTAGTTTCAGGAATAGCGTCTATGGTTATTGGTGGATTATGGTATTCTCCTTTATTATTTGGTAAATTATGGATTAAATTATCTAATATTTCAGAAAAACAAATTGAAGAAACTAAGAAAAAAGGTATGGCTAAAAATTATATAATATCTTTTATAGCTTCATTAGTTATGGCTTATGTTCTTGCTCATTTTGTGAAATATATTCAAGCAGTAGATGTTAGTAATGCATTGCAATTAGCATTTTGGATATGGTTAGGTTTTATTGTTACTATCACTATTAATATGGTTTTGTGGGAGAATAAATCTTATAAATTATTTTTATTAAATATTTTTCATCATTTAATTAGTTTAGCAGTTATGGCTATTATTTTAGTTTTATGGATTTAATTTATATATACTTTTTAAAATATATTATAAATCATCTAAAAGATTTTAAAATCTAATATAATTTTAATTTTTATGGCTTTTCAACCAATTATCATTCAAGGTTTTGAAGGAAGAGAAGAAGCTTTAAGTAAAATAAAAAGATATATTCATGAAATTACTAAAATTATGTATTATAGAACAAATGATTTTACCCATTCACAAAGAGTTCTTTGGCATCTTGAAGAAGCACTACCAAAAATTCAATCAATTTATAATAATAAATTTGATATAGGATTTGCTAGAACATTAGCATTAGTTCATGATGATATTGAAATAATTACAGGAGATGTTCAACTTTATGATAAAGAACGCATGAATAATAAAGAAAGAGAAATATTTGCAGAAAAAGAAAAAATTCTATTCCTAAATTAATAGAAATGTATGGATTAAAAGTAAATGGGTATAATTATGAAGATTTACTTACCGCTGCTAAAGAGAAGAAAAAATTAGAAGCACAATTTGTTTCATTCTTTGATAAATTTGATGGTGCTGGAGAAGCCTGGCATGAAGTATGGGCTGGAAATAAATATTTTCTACTTCCTGCCGGCGGTAGTGATGGGCAAAAAGGAGGGTATGTTAAAAGATTAAATGAATTTCCACACAAATATTTATTTATGTTAGAATTTTTTAATTTAAACCCTGAATATCTCCCACAATCATTTGATTTTAAATTTATATCTAAACATAGACAGCCACACACAGAAAATTCATTAAGGGAGGATAGTGGTTACCATTCATATGAACGATGGAAAAGGACAATAATTAAAAATGAAGGAATTAATAAACTTATAACACAATTAGAATTTTAATAATTTTATTTTTTCAATTTTCTTTGACAATTATTACAATAAGTTTTTAGTTTTTTCCCTTCTTTGGTATATGTTCCATTTATTTTGCCTAAAAATGTTTCTTCTATTTTTTCATTGCAATTTTCACATTTTACCATTTTAAAAATAATTAGTTTTACCTATTTAATATTTTTGTTTTATAGTTTAACCAACAAAATAATGAATATTACTTTCTTATATAATATTTGTCAGTTATTGTATTATATTTTAACCCTTTTTCTTCAACTAAAAAATTTAATATATTATCAATATCATCTTCACTAAATTGTTTATGGATTTCTATTTTTCCAATTTCATTTTTGTTTTTTATATAACTCATAACTTCTAATGTTTCTTTTTTTCTTGGCAATAATACGTGTTCTGCACAGGCGACTGTATATTCTATTCCTTCTGTCCCTCTTGGAAGTTCTGTTTTATGCCAATATGGTGCAGGTACATAATCTTCTATTAAGTTTTTTTCATCATTATTTATTTTATAAAATTTTATTTTTTTAGCATTTGGATAAGTCATTCCTTCTATCATCTTAAATCCTTGAACCATTCTTATTGTTTGTGTGGCATTATTGCTACATTGTCTATCTTCTATTTGGATTGTGCATGACGGCCTGCTTATTATTTCATAATCAAATAATCTCCTTATTTCATTTATGTGGAAGTATGGTTCTCCCCTAAAATCTTCTCCAAGCGCAGCGATCCATTGAACTCTTTCTTCTTTTTTAAATTTTAGCATTGCAGGTATTATATTTAAATCTAAAAATTGTACTTCATCCCAAAATATTACATTTGTATATCCTTTTTCCATATCTAATTTTTCAATTAATTCAATAGCACTTTTTGTATTATTTCTTTCTATTGTTAATGCTTCTATATTCCCTGCTCTTCGTGAATGTGTAGTTCCATTTTCTGTATTTATATCAGCACTATTATTTAATACTATATATTTTATTTGTTTATTTAAAGATCTATGTTTATTCATATCTTTTATTGCTTCTATTTGTTGTAATATTCTAAATGTTTTGCTGCTAAACATTATATTAAAATCAAGAACACCATTACCTTTTAATTCATCTACATCTATATTAGCTAATATCCTTCTTTTTTCCACAATAAAATATTTTCTGTTTAATTTATATTGTTTATTAGTTTTTAGAATATATTTTATAAAATATATTAAACAACTTAAAGTCTTTAGTTGAAATTAGTTTAGTTTTATTTAACAACAAAATAAAAATAACCTAATGGCTTTGTTGGTTAAAGATATACGTAAATTTATAAATATTCATTTTATCTTTTAATCATGAAAAAAGTTATTGCTATTGTAGAGAAGGATAAATGCAGACCTGATAAATGCCAGCATGAATGTATGAAATACGATCCTATTAATAAATCTGGTGGAGAAGGTTTTCATTTAGGCTTTTCAGGTAAATCTGAAATATCTGAAGAAGTTGTTATGGAAATGCATAAGATTTGTGCTAAAAAATGTCCTTTTAAAGCAATTCATATTATTAACTTACCTGAAAAATTAAATGAACCTCCTATTCACAATTTTGGCAGGAATACTTTTGAATTATTCTCTTTGCCCATTATTAAAAAAAATACAATTGTAGGAATAATTGGTAGAAATGGTATTGGTAAATCTACTGCTTTACAAATATTAACGGGTATTATAAAACCAAATTTAGGTAATTATAAAGAGGGTGTTTCTAAAGAAGATATTATAAAAAGATATTCTAAAGTTATCTTAGGGGATTATTTTAAAAAACTTTTTAATAAAGAAATAAAATTAAGTTACAAACCCCAAAGAGTAGATTTTATTGTTTCTAATTTTAAAGGCCATACAGTTAAGGAATTATTAACTAAAGTTGATGAAAAAAGTATTCATGAAAAATTAGTAAAAGAATTAGATATGGAGTTATTGATTAATAGACAAATAGAAGAGTTGTCTGGCGGTGAATTACAAAGATTAGCAATTATTGCAGCTATATCAAAAAAAGCTGATGTTTATTACTTTGATGAACCATCTTCATTTTTAGATATATTGCATAGAATTAAAGTGGCTAAGATTATTAGAACATTATCTCAAGATGCTTCTGTGGTTGTAGTAGAACACGACTTGGCTACTTTGGATTATATTTCTGATGAGATTCAAATTGTTTATGGTGAACCTGCTTGTTATGGTATTTTTTCTCAGTCTAAAGCTGTTAGTAGAGGAATTAATGAGTATATGGATGGTTTATTGCCTGAGGAAAATTTAAGATTTAGAAGTTATTCTATTAAATTTTCTGAACAGCCTGTTGAAAGAGTATTATCACAAGAAGTAACAATTGAAGTTCCAGTTTTTAATAAAAATTTTAAAGATTTTAAATTAGAGACTACTAAAAATATAATTCATAAAGGTGAAGTTCTTGCAATTATGGGAGCTAATGGCCTTGGTAAATCAACTTATTTAAAAATATTAGCAGGTCTTGAAGTTCCTGATGATGTTAAACTAAATACTTTAAAATTAAGTTACAAACCTCAGTATCTTGATCATTCACTCGATATTTCTGTTGAAAATTATTTAATTTCTATAATTGGTAAAGAATTTTCTTCTGGTTGGTTTAAGACTAATATTTTGGAAAAATTAAATGTTGAAGCTATTCTTAATAATAATATGAATGCTTTGTCTGGAGGAGAACTGCAGAAAGTTTTTATTGCAGCTTCTTTATGTAAACCTGATATTAATCTTGTTACTATGGATGAACCTTCTGCTTTTATTGATGTTGAGGATAGATTAAAAGTTGCTGAAATTATTAAAGATTATATTTCTATTAAAGAAATTTCTGCTATTATTGTTGATCATGATATTCAGTTTGTAGATTATTTAGCAGATTCTATGCTTGTTTTTGAAGGTATTTCCGGAAAGCATGGAATTGTTCACGGTCCATTTCCAAAAAGGTATGGTATGAATAGGGTTTTAAAATCTTTAGATATAACTTATAGAAGAGATAAAGTTTCTGGTCGTCCTAGAATTAATAAGCCTGGTTCTCAATTAGATGAAGAACAAAGATTTAAAGGAGATTATTATTATACTTAAAAATATATTTTAAATTTATTATTTTTGTTATAAACAGGATTATTTTCTAATTAGTATCAAATGTCATGAACCTACACATTATTTTCTTTTTAGTTAATTATATAAACAAATATATCTTTGATATTATTATGAAAAGAAATTTTACAATAATAATAGAAAAAGGAGAAGATGGTTATCTTATATCTGATGTTGTTGAACTTTCAGGTTGTCATACTCAAGCAAAGACTACTGATGAATTGATTAAGAGAACAAAAGAAGCAATATCTTTATATCTAAAAAGTAAAAAAATTTTTGAAACAGAAACTAAATTTTTAGGTTTGCAGCAAATAGAAGTAGAGGCATAATAATGGGGAAACTTCCATTATTGAATGCTAGAGAAATGATTAATATATTAAAAAAATTAAGATTTGAATTAAAAAGACAAGAAGGTAGTCATATGTTTTTTGAACATCTTGATGGAAGTATTATTCTAAGAATTGCTGAAGCTTTAGGTTATTCTTCTTATAAGGGAGATAAAGTTAGATATGAAATAAAAGTTTATCCGCCTAAGTAAATTTAAAAATAATTTTTTTATAATATTAATAATCAATTAGTTTTTTTATATTATATAAATGAGGTATTAATGCTTTTGTCCATGTTTCACTGTTTAAAGTTAATCTTGGATTGTCGTTTAATTCTCTTATTTTTTTCATTTCTATTATTGTTATTGCTTTTGTATTTGAAAAAATTTTCAAATTTGTTTTAACTGCATAAATTAATCCAAAATGTACTTTATCTACAGGTAATTCTGGTTTATATAATGTTCCTACTAATTTTGGTTCTAGAAGTGTATTTTTACATTTAACTTCTTCTTCTAATTCTCTTTTTATTCCATTATTTATATAATGTGGTTTGTCTATTATTTGTACATGTCCTCCAAAACCAATTGAATGTTTGTCAAATAATCTTTCATCACCATAATCTTTTATATCTTTAGCTCTTGTGTAAGTAAATATAGTATTATCAGATCCAAATATTAAAATATAAGGTATTATTTGTAATATTCTTTCATCATCTTCACAATTATATCTATATGAAAAAAATCCTTTTTCACATTTTTCAATAATTTTTTCACAATCTACATCATCCAGAGGTTCAAAACCATCATATCCTCTTCTTAATTCTAATAATTTTTCTTTTTGTTCAACTAATACTAATTTATCTAATTTTTCATATTCTTTTCCAGCTTTTTTATAATCAAAATCTTTTAGGTGTTTTGATACTTGCGGTCCTTTTTGTTCTTGATAATTTGAACCTATTGTTTTTCCATATATTTTATCTGCTTTTTCTCTGCATCTATAAACATCTATTACACTTATTGGTGTTCCATTTTTTAATTCTACTGGTGTTCTTTCATCAGATCTTAATTCTAATACTAAATCACCATAAAAACCATTATCTATAAATCCTGCAAAATGCAATAATCCTTGTAATCCTGTGTGGTGTGTTGCTCTTAATTCTGCGTTTAAATGTGGTGGGATGTTTATTACTTCTTGTGAACTTAATAAATAATATTTTCCTGGTATTGGAGTAAAATTTCCATTTTTCTTTGTCACTGGTTCAAAATAATCTTCAGACTGTAATGTTTTTATTTTTGATAAATCTATTGGTTCTGGGTTGTGTCTTGTTTGTAATGCTATTATTCCAGAACTATTTTTTCCTTCTAAATTTAGTTTTAATGTTAACTCTCCAAATTCTATTTTTTTTGGGATAAGACAATTTTCATGGTAATATAATAATAAAGAATTTTTTTTATTTTCTTGTATTGTTTCGCTTTCACTTAATAATGAGTCATTTCCTTTAAAAAATCTTAATTGATTAAATATTAATCCTGGTTTGACTATAACATTAAATGCTAATGGTTGTACTAATAACCATAAGTCTAAACATTTTTCTCCTCTGTATCTTGCTTCATCATATTGTGTATGATAATCAACAAGCATTCTGCAGTTTAGAAAGTCTCTTCCTGATGTGCTTTTTGGAGAGGATTTTATTCTTTCATCTTCTTTTAATATTATTTTTTCTTTTAATGGAAATAAGTAAGAATGTCCAACATTTAATTGATAGCCATTATTTATATTTATATTTCTCCTTTGCCTCATAGATAATTGTGATAATAAAGACCTGTAGACTGTATCATTTTCAGAAGGCCTGAATAATCCTTCAATTTCTGTATCTATTACAAATAGTTCGTCTTGTATTATTGGTTCAAATGATGAAGGTTGTATTCTTTTTTCTACGCTTTCTTGTTTTAATAAAGATTCTATACTTAATTCTTGTTTTTCTAATCGTGTAATTAATCTTCCTTCTGATATTAATTTTCTTATATCTTGTGAAGGTAAACTATATCCTATTTTCATTTAACATTTTTAATTAATATTTATCTTATATAGTTTTATATTTTCTAATACCAATAATATAATTATTGTTTTGTATTAAAAAATATTAAATTTGATATAATATATTATTTTTATATAATTAAAACCTTTAATCATAAATGTTAACAACTTATACCTAAAATAGTACTAACTTAAAAAAATAGATTATAAAATAGATAAATATTTATAAATTAAAAATATTTACAAACACTACCTGTTGTGTTTTATACATTATATACAACAATATATTGTGTTTACTAAAAGGTAACAAAACTCAATGAAATGCATATTTTGTAATTACAAAGAAACAAAAGTCATAGATTCAAGGGAAAGTGAAGACTTAACAAGAAGGCGTAGAGAATGTTTAAAATGTGAAAAAAGGTTCACAACATATGAACGTGCAGAATCTCCAAACGTTTATGTTATAAAAAAAGACAATTCAAGAGAGTTGTTTGACAAAGAAAAATTAAAGAGAGGTATAGTAAAAGCATGTGAAAAACGTCCAGTTCCAATGGAAAAGATTGATAATATATTAAATAAGATTGAGACAAAATTAAGATCATTATCAAAAAATGAAATCCACAGTAAATCATTAGGTGAAGAGGTGATGAAACATTTAAAAATAACAGATAAGATTGCTTATATTCGCTTCGCATCTGTTTACAGAGAATTTACCGATATTGAAGATTTCAAAAAAGAAATACAAAGTTTGATAAAAAAATAAAAAGTAGGTGAAATAAATGAGTTCAGAAAAAACAAAAACTATAAATCTAATACAAGAGTTAAATACCCCTATTGAAGAGCACGAAATAAATTTAACTGAAAATCAACTTAAGGTTATAAAAACTAAATATTTAAGAGATGATCCTTCTCCCAAATTTTGGCTTTCAAACGTTGCTAAAAACATAGCTTTATCTGAATTAATTCATAAAGATAAATTTTTAAAAAAAGTTTTAGATGGTGTGGGTCATGTTATTAAAGAATATGATGTTTATGGAAAAAAAGAAAAAATAGTTTTATTTCACAATGGAATAGAAGAATATTCTGAAAGATGTAAAAATTTTGATAAGTTTGTAAAAAATTTAAATTCAATAGCAGAAACTGATTCTGAAGCTAAACAAATTGTTAATGAAATGCATGTTCAATTTTATAATTTATTAGCTAATTTTTATTTTTTACCAAATTCTCCTACTTTAATGAATGCTAGTCGTGATTTACAACAGCTGTCTGCTTGTTTTAAAGGTGATCAACCAATTATGACTGCTGACGGTATTAAATCAATAATAGAAATTAAAAAAGGTGACAAGGTTTTAACAGGAAAAGGTAATTTTAAAAAAGTTATAAGAACAATGGAAAGGCTTGCTGAGTCTTATAGAATTATTAATATATGGAAAATGCCTAACGAGACTTTATCAGTTAGTGATGAACATCCTATATTATGTCTCAACAAAAATACAAATAATACTGTATGGAAATTTGCTGCTGATATAACAACAGAAGATTATGTAGCTATTTCATACCCTAAAAAAACTATTGACTTATCTAAATTAAATTTATTAGATTTCATTACTAAAAATAAAGATAATTATAAAATTAATGATGGTTATATTTATAAAACTAATAAAGATAAGAGATGTCCTAAGTATATTGCTCAAATAAAGCCTGTTAAATCAGAAGTTGAAGTAGATTATGATTTAATGAAAATTTTTGGTTATTATCTAAGCGAAGGTGATATAGATGAAGGTGATTCTGTGAGATTTACATTTAATTGTTTAGAAACTGAGTATATGAATGATTTAATTAGTTTAGTTGAAAAAAAGTTTGGTTTGAAATCTAAAATAGTAAAGTCTAATAGTGGAAATTGGTCAAATGTAAAAGTTCATTCAGTTATTTTAACTCAAGTGTTTTATAGTTTGTTTGGAAAAGGTTTTAATAAAAAGTTTATACCTAACTGGGTTTTAGAATTGCCTGTTGAAAAACAAAAAGGATTATTAGTAGGAATAATAAGAGGTGATGGCTATCCTGTAAGAAATAAAAATAATACAAATATTAGAACATCATTATGTAATGCAAATTTAGTTTATGGTGTTTGGGTGATATTTACCAGAATGGGTATTCTTGGAAATTTTAAAAAAGATAAAATTCCTTCATTGGGCACTGTAAATCCTTATAAATGTGTAATTGATTCTTTTAATTCAGAAAAGGTTTTTGATGAAATTTTTATTAATAAACAGTTTAATGGAATCAGCCAGTTGTCAATGAGAAGAGTAAAAGAATTATTAATTAATGGTACATTTTTTTTACCTGTTAAAGATATTAATATAATTTATGAACAAACAAAAGTTTATAATTTTGAAGTGGAAGACGAACATACTTATGTAGCAAATAATATTACTGTTCATAATTGTTTTGTTTTACCGATAGAAGATTCAATTGAAGGTTGGATGAAAGCTGCATCAGCAGCTGCAGTGATACATAAAAGTGGGGGAGGGACAGGTTTTTCTGCTTCTCGTATAAGACCTTCTGGTGCTATGGTTAAATCAACTAAAGGTGTTGCTTCAGGTCCTTTATCTCCATTAAAAATTATTGATGAGATGACCAATCAGGTTAAACAGGGTGGTTGTGTTTCTTTAGATACTAGAGTTTCTACAGAAAATGGTTTAATCAAAATTGGAGAAATAGTTCCAAAGTTATTAATTAATAATTCTTGGGCTTCTCATAAAAATGGGTTATTAACAGTTATGACAGACTCTGGTCCTAAAATTTCAGATGAAGTTTATAATAATGGTTTATCAGAAGTTATTACATTAAAAACAAGTAAGGGTTATAGTGTAACAGCAACTCCAGAACATAGATTCAGAATTATTGACAAAGAAGGAAATTATGTTTGGAAGCATTTGAAGGATGTTAAAGAAAATGATTGGTTAGCTTTACAATTAGATTCTTATCCTGAATCAACAGAATATAATTTCCCTGAATTTAATTATAAACCGCATGCTAATGCAGAAATAATTACCACACCAACAATTCCAACTATTGGTTTAGCAGAGATTATTGGTTATTTTATCGGTGATGGTTCAATATCGATAAGTGAACATGGTACTGGTAGATTTATTTTAAGTTTTGGTGACGATGAACAAGATGTTAAAGAATATTTGCATAGATTGATGTTAAGCACATTTGGTATCTTGCCTGTTGAAGAAAAAAAAGAAAATGATAATAGTACAAATTCATTTTATAACAGAACTATTTTAGTTCATTGGTTTAAGAATTTAGGTGTTGAGAAAGATTCTGCTTTAACAGCTGATGTTCCTGAAATAGTTTTTAAAGCTGGAAGAGAATTTGCTAAAGGTTTCTTAAGAGGGTTATTTACAGCAGATGGCACAATAACTGAAGAGGGATATATTTCTTTAGCTAGTGTTTCTGAAAAATTAATTGATAATACTCAACAATTATTATTATCCTTAGGAATGCCTTCTTTAAAATCAGTAACAATAAATAGAGAGTCTTCTTATGGAAAAAATCCATTATATCATTTAAGAATTATAACTGAACGTGGTATAAAAGAATTTTCTGAAAATATTAAATTCTTATCAGAAAAGAAAAATAAAAGATTTAAAACTAAAGACATAAAATGGGAGTTTAATGATATAATTCCTAATCAGGAAAATAAATTAAAAGCAATTTATGATAGCCCTGGAAGAGGTTGTGCTCCTGGAAAAATTTCTAAGGGTGCTAATAGAAAATTATATCGAAATATTCAGCATTACTTGCCTAATGTTAATGCTAAAAGAAATTTAACTTATAAAAGATTAAAATTATTAGCAGAAAAACATCCTGAAATAAAAAAATCTGATTTATCTTGGTTTTTAGATAATAATCAATTTTATGATCAAGTTAAATCATTAACAAATGGAATAACCCACACAGTAGATTTATCAGTTCCTGAAAATAATACTTATATTGCTAATGGTTTTGTTTCCCATAACACAAGACGTGGTGCTAACATGGGTATATTACATTGTACTCATCCTAATATTAGAGAATTTATTAAATGTAAAACTCAAAAAAACTTTTTAGAAAATTTTAATATTTCAGTTGCTATTACAAAAGAATTTATGAACGCAGTTGAGAATAATTCAAATTATGATTTAGTTGATCCGCATACAAAAAAAGTTGTTGAAAAAGTTAATGCTAAAGAAATTTTTGATATGATGGTTAATAATGCATGGGAAACAGGCGATCCTGGTTTTGTTGTTATTGACAGAATTAACGAAACAAATTCTAATCCAACTCCTCATGTTGGTATGATTGAATCTACAAATCCCTGTGTTACTGGAGATTCTTTAGTTTCTACGGAGTATGGATTAATAAGAATGAAAGAACTTGTAGAAAAATATCCTGATGGTGGAATAAAAATTATTGCAGATAATAGAGTTCCTATAAAAGTAAAAAATTCAGACGGGACTATTATGCTTTTAGAAAATAAAGAAAAAGGCATTAGCTATAATTTTATGTCTAAAGCTTTTAGCACAGGAGTAAAAGAGGTATACAAATTAGAAACAGAATCAGGATATGAAATTAAATGTACAGCAGATCACAAGATTTTTACTAATGAAGGTTTTGTCCCTCTTAGTGATCTTGATACATCAAGACATTTAGTTTATATCCAATCTGGAGAAGGATGTTTTAATTCAGATTATAAACTACCTTTTGATGTTAAGAATAATTTTAAAGGTAACAATGGGAGAAAATATAATTTAAATTTACCAAATAAATGGTCAAAAGAATTAGGTCAGACTTTAGGTTGGTTGATTGGTGATGGTTGGTTAAGAGACAAAGATAAAAATTGTAGAGTTGGATTTACCTTTGGGAACGAGGATAAACCTGTCTTAAATTATTTAAAACATATATTAAATAATTATTATGGTTATGAAATAAAAGATGTAAAAAGAAAAGAAACAGTAATACACTTGTCTTATCATTCAAAATATTTTGTAGATTTTTTCAAGAAATTAGGTGTACTTCCAGTTTATTCTGAAGAAAAAGTTGTTCCAGAATTATTATATCAAGCACCAAAAGAAGCCGTCGTTGGGTTTTTGCAAGGATTATTTACTGCTGATGGAACAGCTGCTAGGCAAGAAGTAAATAACACTAATTATATTAGGCTAACTTCAAAATCAATAAGATTGTTGAAAGGTGTACAAAACCTTTTATTGAATTTAGGAATTAAATCAAGAATATATAATAGAAGCAGAGGAGAAAGAATTTGTTTTACTTATACTACTATTACTGGAAAATTAAAAGAATACAAGAGTGATGGAAAATTATTTGAGTTACAAATAAGTAAAGAGAATATAAATAGATTTATAGATGAGATAGGATTCTTATTTGATAAACAAAAAATAAATATTAATAAATTTAGAGAAGTAGATTTTCATAAAGAAATTTTTGAAGAAAAAATAAAATTAATAATTGCTTTAGGAAAAGAACAAGTATATGATTTAACAGAACCAACAACACATTCATTTTGTTGTAATTCTATTGTTATATCAAACTGCGGCGAACAACCACTTTTATCATTCGAACCATGCAATCTTGGGTCTATTAATTTAAGTAAATTTGTTAAAAATATAAACGGCAGTCATATTATTGATTATGAGTCTCTGGGAAGAATAACTCGTTTAGGAACAAGATTTTTAGACAATGTTATAGACATAAATAATTATCCATTGTCAGAAATAGAAGAAATTGCAAAAACTAATAGAAGAATTGGTTTAGGAGTTATGGGTTGGGCTGAAATGTTAGTTCAGTTAGGTATCCCTTATAATTCTTCGGAAGCTTATAAAATTGCAGAAGAAGTTATGTCTTTTATTAATGAAACTTCTTTGACAACATCTGAAGAGCTTGCTAAGGAACGTGGTTTATTTATTAATTTCCCTGATAGTATTTATGATGAAAATGGAAAAAATTTTAGAAACTTTGCAGCTAAGCCAAGAAATTGTGCAAGAACAACTATTGCACCTACTGGAACTATTGCGATTACCGCAGGGTTACAAGGATCTGGAATAGAACCTTTTTTTGCTGTTGTTTATGTAAGATATGATGCACAAGGTATAGATGCTTTGAAAGCTGGAAAATCTCCTCCTAAAGAACATACTTTTTTTGAGGTAAATCCTTATTTTGAGAATGTTGCTAAAGAAAATAATTATTTTGGTTTAAATAAAGAGAGTTTATGGAAAAAGATTGTAGAACATCATGGTTCTGTACAAGATCTTGAAGAAGTGCCTGAAAGTATTAAAAAACTTTTCTTAACATCTCATGATTTAAAACCATTAGATCATGTTAAGATTCAAGTTGCTTTTCAAAAGTTTACAGATAATGCTGTTAGTAAAACAATTAATCTTAAACAAGAAGCAACCCCTGATGATATTAGAGAATGTTATATTCTTGCTTACAAACATGGATGTAAAGGTGTAACTATTTATAGGGATGGTTCTAAATCTGAACAAGTTCTTAATTTAACTAAAAAAGAAGAAAAGAAAGAACCTCAAGTTATTCAACCTCAAATAGAAAAGACTAAAATTGTTGAGGGTAATAAAGGAGAATTATCTTCATATTATCAAATTGAAACAGGTCAAGGACCATTGCATATTCATATTAATTATGATAATATCAAGGGTCCTAAGAAAGTTTTTGTTAACCTAACTCCAATAGGTACTGAAATAAGTGGTATGGCTACTGCTTTAGGTATTTTAATTTCTAAATACTTGGATCTTGGTGGTGATCCTATTAGAATTATTAAACACTTAAATTCTATTAAGAGCGATAAGCCCTTTGGTTTTGGTCCTAAAAGAGTTGACTCTGTTGCTCATGGAATTGCTATTGCTTTGCGTGATCATTTAGTTAAAACTGATAAACTAAAAGAAACACAGGTAACTATTGGTGATTTTTCACATGGTAATATAAATCCATCAACAGGAACTAAAGAAAATTTATACTGTCCTAAATGTTTTAGTGCTAATGTTGCAGTGATAGGCGGATGTACCAAACCTACTTGTTTTGATTGTGGTTTTAGTGAATGCAGTTAACTTTTTTTATTTTAGAAACATTTATTAATTATAATTTCTTAAATTATTGATATGGAAACTACACCTAGTTGGGAGAAAAAAATAGAAGGAGTTTCTTTAGAAAAATTATTAAATCATCTTGTTAATGTATCTGCTTCTAGTGCAAATATTTTTTTTTATAATAATTCTTTAAAGATTAATGCATTAATAGATGGAGTTGATTATTGTGTTCTTGATCATAAAGCTAAAAAAACGACTAGGATTACACAATTGAAAGACAGACTTTTGAAGGATTCAACTAAAACTGAAGAAGGGTATGTTTATGTTCATGTTTATAATGAAAGGCATCCTAGGTATACACTATCTAATAATTCAAGAAGAAAAAAAATAAAGTTTTATTTTATTGAGTTTTCAAATGATAAAATAGAAATTAAAATAATTGAATACTAAAGATATTAATAATTTTTTAAATAGACTACTCGCAGAACTTAAAGTTCCGCATCTTTTTTTAATCTCTCTAAAATATTAAGTGCCTCTAGATAAAATCTTGAGAATGCAAACCATTTCTTAAAACACCTGAAAGCATAGCAACACCTTGTTCTGTGAAGGTATATGGTAAATATTTTCTATGTGCCCCTTTTCCTTTCTCTAAGGTCACAAATTGTGACCTTAGAATACTAATACTTGATGTCGCAATTTGTAACCTCAAATTTTTAGATTCTTCTTCAGTTAATTGAAACATAAAATTATCAGGAAAACGTTCAATATTTCTTTTAACTGCTTGATTCAATGTTTTTACAGGAATATTATATAATTCAACTAAATCACTATCAATCATTACTTTTAAATTACGTATTGTAAATATTTTCTCTTTTATTGATTCTTCAGAATTAAATAAAGTATTTGACATTATTTCATAATAATATTTTATCCTTTATTAATATTAACAAAGATTTTTCGTAAGTCTTTCAATAGTTTTATAATACATTCTTATTTTATTAGAATAACTTAATACTTATAATATTTTTATATAGAAATTTTAAAACACTTGTTATAAAATATAAAATAATTTTTTAACAAAAACTATATAAATAATTTAATAACCTAAATAATATGATCCAAGAGATTACAGATGCTGCATTTGAAAAAGAAGTTGTAAAATCAGATAAACCAGTCATTGTAGATTATTGGGCTCCTTGGTGTGTTGATCCAGATACTGCAATTTTGACTGTAAATAATTTGATAAAATCAGCTAGAGATATTTCTGAAAAAGATAAACTATTAACATGGGATGGAAAAAATATTATTTCAGATATGGTTTTAAAATCTTACACTTCTGATAAATTAGGTCATTGTAAAGAAATAGCTACAAAAAGTAAAAGAATTAAAGTTACTGATGAACATGAATTCCTTACACGGAAGGGTTGGAAAAGTGCTATATCTCTAAAAGAAAAAGAAGAAATAGCAACTTACAACGGAGAAAATTTAATTTGGGAGTCTATTAAAAAAATAAATAATATTCATTTAGATTCTGTTCAAAAAATAACAATGAAAATAAACCATAATTTTATAGCTAATGGATTTTTAACTCATAATTGTGGGCCATGTAGAGCAATGTCTCCTGTGTTTGAAGAATTAAGTAAAGAACTCAAAGATATTAAGTTTGTAAAAATGAACGTCGATGAGAATCAAGAAGTTGCTTCTAGATATAATATTATGAGTATTCCAACTTTTATTATCTTTAAAAATGGTAAAGAATTAGGTAGAGAAGTTGGTGGTATGTCTAAGGATGCTATTAAAGCAAGAATTAAAGGCCATTTATTGAAAGCATAATCTTATAATCTTTTTTTATTTTCTTATATAATGCACTTAGTAACAATAGGGGAAGTATTCCTTAAAGGAAAGAATAGAATTACTTTTGAAAGAAAATTAATTAGGAATATTAGGGAAGCTTTAGAATTACAACCAAATGAATTATTAAAACTAAGAAATAAATATTTAATATTAAATGATAAAAACATTAATAAAATAATAACAGTTTTTGGAATTGTTTCTTGCTACAAAGTTTTAGAAATTAAAAAAGAAGAATTAAATGATACTATTTTATCTATGGTAACAAATGAAAAAACCTTTAGAGTAACATGTAAAAATATTAAAATTTTAGGTGATAATTCACAAAAACTAAATGAAGAATTAGGATCATTTATTTTATTAAAAAAACCAAATTTAAAAGTTAAATTAGAAGATCCAGATATTAATATTATAGTTGAAGAATTAAATAATAAAATATTTTTATCAAAATCTCAAGATATAATAAAATGTTTAGGTGGTCTTCCTGTTGGTAGTTCAGGTTTTGTTTATTTAAGAGTTAATAATATAATAAAATCAACTGTTGCTGGTTTTTTAATGTTAAAAAGGGGATGTAAAATTATTTTATCTGAAGATATTCCATTATTACATAAATTTGCTCATGGTTTTTTATTAAAAGTTGATAATGAAAGACCAAATAGTTTTATTGTTACAGATGAAATTTTTAATGATATTAAATTTGATGAACCAGATAGTAATTTTATTCTTAGACCATTGGTGGGTTTATCAGATGAAGAAATTAATAATTTATATAAATTTATTGATAATATTTAAACTTTATTTGTTCTTCTTATATTTTTTCCATTTTCGAATGTATAATATCCTACTTCATAAATATTATCTGTGTATTTTATTTCCACTAGTCCATTTCCATTAATATTTGCAATTACTTTACTATTTTTATAATCTGTAGATCCTAAAACATCTTTTATTTTAATATTTTCTTTAAAACATTTTCTTCCAAAATTTACTAAATTATAATTTTTTGTCCATGATTTTTTTGAATTTATTATATATTCTGGTTTTGTTTGTCGTCCTATTATTTCTAAACTTAATTCAACATTCTTATTTATAATTCCATTTCCATTATTGCAAACTACTGCAAAAAAATTATCGTTTGTTATATATAAAGTATCTAATACTAAATTGGCCATATTTGATTTGTCTATATTTCTAACAGCATTCCCTGTATATAAAAAAAAACTTGTACTAAAAACTACTATAACTAAAACTAAAAACGCTATCCAGAATACACCAATTTTCATATATTTTTAGTTATAATTGTATATAAATATCTATCGTTTTTCAGAGGAAATAATTTAAATAAGTTAATTTAAATAAAATTGATGAAAATAAGTTTTTTTGAAGAATTTCCAAATAAGAATAGTTTATCTAAATTAGAACTTATTGATTTTTCTACTAGAATATTTTTAGCTGATTACCATATAGATAGTTTTAAACTTTATGAAAAAGAAATAATATCTAAAAATAAAAATATAAAACAATTAATTTGGTGGCCTGTAATCAATGTAAATGAAGGTTATTGGTTAAGTCCATTTTCTAAAAGAAGTGCTTTATTAAGAGTTTTTCATTCTTTGATGCATGAAAATATTTCTATATTGTGGGATGCTGAACTTCCAAGAAATAGATATTTATTATTATCTCAGATGTTTAAGTTTTTTAGGAATAAAAAATTAATTAAAGCTTTTTTTAAAAAATATAAAAGCAATATTTATACTGCAGAATACGGTTTTTCAAATAAATTTTTAAATATTTTATTTGGATATTTTGGTTTTTATTTTAATCCTAATGAATATAATAATTATGTTATTAAGATGTTATATTCTTCTATGCATAAAAGATCTGATTTAGATATGGAAAATATTATTAAAGAAGGTGTTAAGAATTATGGTGATAAGTTTGTTGTTGGTCTTGGGGTTTTAGCAGTAGGTATTAATGGTAATGAATCTATTATTTCTAAAGAAATTCTTGAAAGAGATTTAAATATTTGTAAAAAATATAATATTAAGGAAGTTGTTATTTTTAGATTAGCTGGTTTAAATAAAGAATATTTAAAAGTAATTAAGAAATTTTTATAATAATGTATAATTATTTAAAATATATTTGTTATTTTTTATGAACTGCTGAAATTAAAGTTTCATATTTTAATAATAATTTTTATAGGTTTATGGTTATTGTAACAATTATTTTAATAGTTATAGGGATTATAATAGTGTTTATGGTAAGTTTTAATATTAAAATGAAAAATATTAAAGTAGAAATTAAAAATTTAAGTTTATAATTTTCTCTTAGCAAATTCTTTTATTCTATCTAATAAACTTTTTTTATCTTCTGTTTTCTTTAATTGTTCTAACAATTTTTTCTGTTCTTTAGATAGACTTTTAGGTGTTATTATACTTACTATTATATACAAGTCACCTTTTCCATATCCATCTAGATAAGGTATACCTTCACCCTTTAGCCTAAATTTCATACCTGTTTGTGTTCCTTCTGGAATCTTTAGTTTTATTTCTTTTTCTAATGTTGGTATTTTTATTTCGTCACCTAATGCTGCTTGGCTAAAACTTAACGGTATTTCTAAAATTATGTCATTTCCTTGTCTTTCAAATATTTCACTTTCTTCAACATTTATTACAATATACAAATCTCCTGCTGTTGTTCCTCTTATTCCTGATTCACCTTCTCCTCTTACTTTTAATTGACTGTCCTGGTCTACACCTGGTGGTATATTTATTTTTATTGTTTTTTCTTTTATTAATCTTCCTTGTCCTTTGCAATTATTACAGTGGTTTGTTATTATTTTTCCTTCTCCATGACATTCTGGGCATGTGGTTACTTGTGTAAACGTTCCAAACGGGGTTCTCTTACTTGCTCTAACTTGTCCAGCCCCTTCACATTCTCTGCAGGCATTTAATTTTCCGTCTTTACTTCCTGTTCCTTTGCATTCTTCACAGGGTTCAGGTTTTTTTACCTTTATTTCTTTTGTGCATCCAAATACTGCTTCTTCAAATTCAATTTTCATATCATATCTTAAATCACTTCCTCTGTTCTTTCTTCTTCTACCTCCACCTCCAAAAAACATTTCAAATGGACTATCCCCAAACACATCTCCAAACACGTCTTCAAAGTTAAAATTTCTAAATATATCTTCTTGTGAATATTTTTGGTGGAATCCTTCACTTCCGAATTGATCATATTGTTGTCTTTTTGTATCATCACTTAATATTGCATATGCTTCCGATACTTCTTTAAATTTTTCTTCTGCATTTTGTTCTTTGCTTACATCAGGGTGATATTTTTTTGCTAATTCCTTATATACTTTTTTTATTTCTTCTTTACTTGCATTCTTATTTAATCCTAATGAATGGTAATAATCTTTAGCCATATTATTTGAACTCCAAAATTAACTTTTCTTTATTTTCTAATATTAATTGGTCGTTTAAATCTTCTAGAGTTTCTTTTATGTTTGCAATTTTTAATTTTTTATATTCATCTGCAAATGAGTCTAAAAATTTTATTTCTTCATTTATAATATATACTGATTTTATAAATTTATTATTATTATAAAATTTTAACATTGCTCCTGGAAATTCTTCATTTTCAATTATAACAAAACTATTTTCTAATGCATTTTTTAAGAATGTTAAGAACTCTTCATAGTTTTTGTATTCTTTAGCATAATAAAACTCTTCAATTATACTTTTTATTATTATTTCTTTTATTTTTTTAGGTTCATTAGTAATTATATTAATATTTGTCCCATTATTAGTATAAATAAATTTTATGTTATTATTTATTATTGAAATTTCTAGTTCTTCATTATGTTCATCTTGTATTCTTAATAATTCTTCAAAATTTATATCATTAATTTCTTTTGTAATGCCTAAGTTTTTTGTAATTATATTAAACTTTTTTTCTATTATTTTAGGATCAAATTTTAAGAGATTTATGTTTTCGTTAGTAGAAAGATTATATAATTCACCTTCTTTGTTTATATCTATAACAAATTTCCTATATTCATAGTTTATTTTTGACATTTCTCCCCAATAAAAAATAAAAAAAATAAATAGTTTATCTACTTTTCGTCATTAACTACTTCTGCATCAACAGCACCATCATCTTTTACTTCACCTTTTTTTGCTTTTTCTTCTTGTTTCATTGCTTCTTGGTACATTTTTGTTGATACTTCATGTAATTTTTTGTTTATTTCTTCTGTTTGTTTTTTAATTTGATTTATATCATTTGCTTTGATTGCATCTTTTAATTCATTTTTCATTTTTTCTATTTTTGCAATTTCTTCTTTATTTGCTTTTTCACCGATATCATTTATTGTTTTATCTATTGTATAGACTAAAGCTTCTGCTTGGTTTTTTGTTTCTATCTCTTCTTTTTTAGTCTTGTCTAATTCTGCAAATTCTTCTGCTTCTTTTTTCATTTTTTCTATGTCTGCTTTGTTTAGTTTTTGTGCTCCACTTATCTTTATGTTTTGTTCTTTAGATGTTGCTATATCTTTAGCTCCAACATGTATTATTCCATTTGCGTCTATATCAAATGTTACTTCTATCTGCGGAACCCCTCTTGGGGCTGGCGGTATTCCAATTAGATCAAATCTTCCTAAACTTTTATTATCTGTAGCCATTTCTCTTTCACCTTGTAATACACTTATTGTTACAGCATGTTGATTATCTTCTGCTGTACTAAATATTTGTGATTTTTTTGTTGGTATTGTTGTATTTCTTTGTATTATTGGTGTTCTTATTCCACCTAATGTTTCTATTCCTAATGTTAGTGGTGTTACATCTAGTAATAATATATCTTTTACTTCTCCAGCTAATACACCTGCTTGTACAGCTGCACCGGCAGCCACACATTCCATTGGATCTAATCCTCTTTCTGCTTTTTTATTTAATAATTCTTCTATAAAGTTTTTTACGATTGGCATTCTTGTAGGTCCACCAACTAATATTATTTTATCAATTTGATTTTGTGTTAATCCTGAATCTTTTAGTGCTTGTGTTACTGGTTTTTTACATCTTTGTACTATTGGATTTATTAACTCTTCTAATTTCGCTCTTGTTAATTTTATTTGTAAGTTTTTAGAACCATTTATGAATGGTAGATTAATATCTGTTTCCATCATTGTACTTAGTTCTATTTTTGCTCTTTCTGCTGCTTCCCTTACTCTTTGCAATGCAGTTTTATCTTCATTTAAATCTATTCCACTTTCTTTTTGAAATTCTTTTATTATAAAATTCATTAATATTAAATCCATATCAGTTCCACCTAATTGTGTATCACCTGATGTTGATTTTACTTCAAAAATTCCAGAACCAAATTCCATGATTGTTACATCTAAAGTTCCACCACCTAAATCAAACACTAATATTTTTGCTTCTTTATCCTGTCTATCTATTCCATATGCTAAACTTGCTGCTGTTGGTTCGTTTACAATTCTTACTACTTCTAATCCTGCAATTTCACCTGCATCTTTTGTTGCTTGTCTTTGATCATCATTGAAATAAGCTGGTACAGTTATTACTGCTTTAGTTACTGTTTCTCCTAAAAATTCTTCCGCATCTTTTTTTATTTTTTGTAATATAAATGCTGATATTTGTTGTGGTGTATATTCTTTTCCAAATATTTTATATTTAAAATTACTACCCATATTTCTTTTAGCAGCCATTACTGTTCCTTCTGGGTTTGAAACTGCTTGTCTTCTTGCTGGTTCTCCCACTAACATATGTCCTTCTTTTGTAAATGCTACTACGCTTGGAAATGCTTTTCCGTATAAACTTGTTCCTTCTGCACTTGGTACTATTGTTGGTCTTCCAGCTTGTAATACTGATGCTGCTGAGTTAGATGTACCGAGATCTATTCCAATTATTTTTGCCATTTTTATTTTCCTCCATATAAATTTGTTTTTTATTTTTTTATTGATATTTCGTTCCTGTGTACATTGGATTTGCTGATCCTTTGTATTGTATTGCTATTCTTGTGTTTAATGGCGAATATCCTGTTCCAACACCTGTTGATATTGAAACATATCCTCCTGATTTTGTATAACCACCACCATGTTGATTACATGCTTGTAATTGTTCTTTTGAGCACATTTTTTTGTTCCTATTTTTTTTTACTTATTTTTACTTTACTTGTTCTTAATACTTTATCATTAATCATGTATCCTTTTTGTATTTCTTCCATTACAATATTATCTTCTTCACCTTCTATCATATCTATAACTTCATGTTTATATGGATCAAATTTTATTTTTTCTGTTGGAATCGGGATTACTCCTTCATCTTCTAACAATCTATGGAGTTGTCTATGAATCATATCTAAACCTTTAGTTATCTCTTCGTTTACTGTTGGTTTTATTGCTTCTAATGCTTTGTCATAATCATCCATTACTTTTAATAATTTTACCATAAATTTATGTGTTGCATATTTTGTTAATTCTTGTTTTTCTTTTTCAGTTCTTTTTATATAATTTTCAAAATCTGCTTGTAATCTTTTTAATGTACTAATATATTCGTTTACTTGTTGTTCTTCCACTTCAGTTTTTTTTTCTTTTTTTATTTCTGTTCGAATATCTTCTTGATTTTTTTCTTCTTTTTGTACCATTTTATACCTTTATTAGTTGAGCTTAAATCAACTAATATAAGATATAGTAAACAGAACTTATTTATAAAGCTTTTGTAGTTTTAATCTATATGTTATAGAATATATTTATTTTATCGTCGAAAAATATTTTTATAATTTCTTTATCAACGACTATAAATATTGTCATGGTGATCAAAATCATAAAATAAAATAGTATTGTTTATTTTGTCAAAACTAAATATTAAAACAAAATGTCCAACATGTGCTCTCTTAAATTCTTTTAAATCATATCTTAAATTTTTATAGTGTTCAACATCTGCAATATTAATAATTTCTTCCATTTTATTAATGATGTTTTCATAAAGTTGTTTGTCTTTTTTCTGTAATTTTAAAAGAATTCTGTCAAACTCTTTGCTTGTTTTATACAACCTCAGCATTTTTACACTTTTTCTATTTTTTTTCTTAATTGATTAATTGAATTAAAGGTTTCGCCATAACCCTCTTCTTTAATCTTTTTTAATTTTTCTAAGTATTCAGGTCTTATTTTTGGTTCTAAAAATTCTTCCTCAAATTTTACAATTACAAAGTTTACAGCGTCAGATTTATTCTTAAAACCATACTTTCCTTTAACTATATTTAATACTCTATCTTCATGCATATTCAAATTTATTATTGCTTGTGTCATTTTTTATTTATATTATATTTTATTATAAAACATTATAAAGCTTTTGTAGTTTTAATCTATATATTATAGGATATATTTATTTTATCTTTAAGACATTTTGTATTAAATTATAAGAAACTAGCCCTATTACAAAAATGTTTTATTAAATCTTTTTTTATAGTTTGTTTGATCCAACGATATTTACTAAAATATAATTTATTTACTCTATCTACAAATTCGTCAGTTATTTTTTCTCTTCTTTGTTCTTGTATTAAAGTTCTATATTTTTGCAAAAATGTAATTAATCCTTCTCCTTTTTCTGGTCTAATGAACTTGTAATTTTTCTTAAGTTCTTCTATAATATAATTATAATTACTATCAATAATATATTTTTCTCCTTGTGTGCTCATTTTAAAGTCATTAGCAGTTAAATTTGCACCCATTATAGGTGTGTTCATTAAATCCAAAACAATATCTGTTAATTGGAATATCACATAACCTTTTTCTATTCTATTTTTAATGTGTGTTGTACCAGAAGAATAAAATGTACTGAGACCATAATTTGTGGCTGTATGTTGTTTATTTTGTATTAAATCTTTAGAATCTCTTAAATAAATTATGCCTGTTCTAACTGGATCTCCCAGGAATAATATTAAATTTTCTTCTTCTATTTTATTTAATATGTTCTCTTCTTTTTCAATAAATATTTCTGTCATTATTTATCTTCTCTTAATCCATCTTCCAGTTTTTGTTTTTATGAACTTGTCATATGCTTTATAATGTTTTAAGTTTTCATTTATTCTTTTATCTTCACATCTATGTTTGCCATATGCTATTGGACTAAAAAATATTCTTACACATATTGGGCATTGATATGGTGTTCCATCCGTTGTATATCTTCCTATTGTTTCCATTTTTATTTTTCTCCTCTATTAAGAATCACCAATTTTCTAAGATATAGTTTAGAATCATAGTCTCTATATAAACCTTTTGATTAGTTACTACTATTAAGTAAGGTTAAAATTAAATTAATTCGAAATATAATTAAAACTTTTCTTTTTCTAGTTTTTATGAGTATTTCATATTAGCTTTTATAATAGAAAAATTTATATATCAATTGATATATTATATCTTTATGGAAGAAACAACACAATTAAAGAATAAAGAAAATCCATTTGTGAGATCACCTACATTAGATACAGTAATTATGGTAGAGAAATTTATAGAAGATAATAGTGGGGAATATAATAGAACACACTTATGGAAATCTTTACCAAAAAAAGTAATGTGGCAAACATTTTTAGTAATTCTTGATTATTTAGAAAGCATAAACAAAATTGCTTTAGATAAAGAAGAGAAAATAGCTTATATCTGGAATCCTATTTTGGCAGAGAAACTTAAAAAAAGAAAGGTGATTAAAATATGATTAAACCCTCTAAAGTTGTATTTATTTCAGAAGAACTTGAAAAAGATTTTTATATCTTAAAAGATAGTGATCCAATTAAGAAAGGAATAATTAGGGCAATAAAAGATTTACAACAGAATGCTTTTTCAGGAACACAAATTCCAAAGAGTTTATTTCCAAAAGAGTATATACAGAAATATGGGATTAATAATTTATGGAAATATGATTTGCCTAATGGTTAGAGGTTATTATATACTGTGACAGCTGAAAATAAAGTTTAATTAATTTCTGCAATTCTAGAATGGTTCGATCATAAGGATTATAAAAGAAAGTTTAATTATTAAAAATTTGTTTTATGTTAAAGAATTATGTGTTTCTAGAGATGATAATGAATGGTTTAAAATAAAACAAAAATTAGAAGAATTTAATATAAAAGATATTAATTATGATTCTGCTATTAATATGTTTATTCAATAAACCTTATATATTCTAATATCATTAATTATTGTATGATAAGAGAATTCAGAAAAGTAACTTTAGCAAAAATTAAGAAACCTTCAGAAAATAATATTAATAAAGATCTTCAATGGTTTTCTAAATCTTTGGGTTTATTTAATGATAGAGATAAGGAAAGTTCTTGTTTTAGAGTTTTTGTAGAATTAATAAAAATCTCAAGAAAAGGTATTTCAATATCAAGTGATGAATTAGCTTTTAAATTAAATCTTACAAGAGCTACAGTTATCTACCATCTTAAAAGGCTTATAGAATCAGGTTTTGTTCTTTCTGATAACAATAAATATTCTTTAAGAACATCTAATTTAGAAGAATTAACTATAGAAATTGGAAAAGATGTATTTAGGATTTTGGAAGATATAAAATCTGCAGCTGAAAAATTAGATGAAGAATTAGGTTTAAAAAAACATTCCAAACAAAGTACAATGTCTGATTAGAAATGTTTATAAGAAAGTCTTTTCAATTTAATTCTATGTTTAAAGCAAAACATCCTATAAATAGATTACATAGAACTTTAGGTCAGAGAGCCGCTGATAATATTACAAAATTTGGTGGTAGTTGGTATTTTATTTTTATTTTTTTCTTTTTTCTTCTAGTTTGGATTACTTTAAATATTATTGTTGCTATAAAAAGATGGGATCCTTATCCTTTTATTTTACTTAATTTATTACTTTCATGTCTTGCTGCAATCCAAGCTCCTATAATTTTAATGTCTCAAAATAGGCAATTACATATAGACAGATTAAAAGCTGAATATGATTATGAAGTAAATAAATTAGCAGAAAAAGAAATTCGTGAATTAAAAGGAGAAGTTAAAGAAATTAAAAGATTGATTAAAAAATAATAAGACAATTCACTGAATCCCATATTTCATTACAAACTCTGTTAATGTTTCTTTATCATTTATTTTTGTTTCTGATTTATCTCTATCTTGATAAGCGATATAACTGCCTAATCCTGTGCCAAACATAATCAAAACAGCCATCCCAATTGAATACATACTATTAACTTTTTCTCTTTTTCTTAAACATTCATTTATTGTAATTCCTTTTTTTATATTATCTATAGCTTCTTCTAAATTAATATTACATTCACGTAGCGTCCATCTATATTCTTTATAGTTTAAACCTTGCATAACCGCATAATTCTTAAGTAATCTATGATCATTAAAATTAATTATTTCTGCCATATATTTTAATAAGAAAGAAAAGTTTATAAGATTTTTGTATGGTTTTATTTAGATTAGAATTGTCAGTTTAGTTATAGGGTATTTCGCATAATTATATTTAGTGAAACTTTTTGATAAAAGTTTCGATAAGAAACAGTGGTTATTATAATTTTCTTTACTTTATTATTTTTTAAATATTTTACCGTTAATAGAGTAATATTTTATAAGCAATTGTAAGAACCACATGATTATTACAGAGATTAAGCTAATGTTTAATCAAAAATCAAAACTTAATTTTGCAATCATTATAGAAATATTTATAAAGTATTCATGTTCACTATATCTTGGGCGGCCATAGCGACCTTGTTATACCTGATCCCGTCTCGATCTCAGAAGTCAAGAAGGTCAACGTTCCATACTGTACTGCGCTCAGCGCGGGAAATTTGGTTAGCTGCCCACCTTATATTCATTTTTTATTCAGTTTAGAATTTATTTGGTTTAAGTCTCTTTTAAATTTATTATAAATATCTCTTTTTATATATCCTTGTTTATAACTTTTATTTAGTAAATTTATATGTGATTCTATTTTTTTATTTATAACTTTATGATCGTGTCCTTGTTTATATAAATAATTAAAGTGTTTAATTTTTTTATTGCTTATTTTTTCAATATTTAATAATTTTTTATGTTGTATAATTAATAATGTTGAAATAAAAATTATTATAATAATTAATATCGATTGTATTTTTAAAGATTTTATATTATTTTGTATTTTTTCATCACCTATTACTTCAAATAAATCGGTTGATATCCCAACAGAATCTTTATATTTTAAGTTAATTCCAACAATATACTTTCCTGGTTGTAAATAAGTTGGCAATTCTATGTTTTTGGTATAAGATATTTGGTTATTTACTATTAGATTTTCTGATGATTCATAAATATTATTAAGGTTTAAATCTTTTATAAAATATTTTACAGTTACTTTCTCATTGATTATATCACCTAAATTAAATAATGTGGGATTTATTGTTATTTTCTTTTCTTTTTTTATAATTCTTGATTCCTCGCTTAATCCTATAGTTGCATCAAAATAAACAATTTTTGATTTTACAACTAATAATAAATATAATAATTTTTTCTTAATATTCCCACTTTCTACACTTATATTATAATAATATAATCCAGGTATAGTTTCTTCATTTGTCTTAACTTTTATATTTACGGTTTTTTCTTGGTTTTGTTCCAGATTAAATATTTTTGGAGTTATTTTTACTAAATTTTCTTTTTCTAGTTTTATATTTATTATGACATCTTTTGTACTTCTACTGACTACCTTAAATGTAGAAAAACTTTCACTTCCAGCTTTTACATTTTGTTTTATAAAATCTGGTTGTATGAAAAAATCTGTTATTTTTTCTGCTATTGCAGGGCCACTGCTACTTCCTCCACCCCCCACACTTGAACCACCGCTTGTAGTTCCTGCAGAAGAGCACGCGCCACAGTCTGCTGGGCAACCACCGCATGTTTCTTCTATACAATAACCATCCCCACATCTTTGTTCTATTACTACACCAACTTGTCCTTGTTGGGTTATTGCATTTGTTGTTATTTTAGAATTTGTGTTATTAATAAAGCTAATTATTAAAACTATACTTAATATTATAATAATTATACTTATTATAGGGATAACTTTTTTTATATTCATTTTTATCTTATTTTTTTATTAGTTTATATTATTATCTTTTTAAAATCTTATTAATATAAACACAATTTTTCCGCTATATATTCCTTTTTGTATTGTTTCATTTGTAAATAAATTTATTTTCAATGCTTTTTCTTCTTCTTTTTTTAGTTTAAAATTATTTTCTGAAATCCATAGTTTATCAGAAAAATCTCCATATGCTTTTATGATGTATCTTGCATCATATTCTTCATTTTTTATTGTAAAAAATCTAACGCTGTTTGATCCTTGCATCAATGTTCCAAAATAAAATTTATCATTATCAACATTAAATCCAGTATGGTCTCCCACATTAAATGTATAATCATATGTTTTTATGTCTACAATTATTAAAAAATAAAATAAAGTTATAATAATTAAATAAATTAGTATTATTATAAATATATTAATTTTTTTCATCGTAAATAGCTTGCTATTTTTATGATTATCAGCACTTTTTAAATTTTAATATTTATCATGTTTTTCTTGATTTTATATAATTTCTTGCAAGATTAATTAATAATATGAATATTATCAAACCTAATAAGATGTTTGTTAGAGGGTATTTGTCAAATAAACTTTCATATATTTCAAAATTCATTTTAGCTTCTGAATTTTTCTTCTCAGAATAATAAGCTGTAAAATTTGCTTGGTAGTTTCCAGGTTTAAAGTCTTTTGAATCCCAGAATATTGTTTTTTGTATATTATCCCAAGCCCCTATTTCAAATGTTTCACTTTTTACATCATTTAAATAATTTCCATTTTTATCTAATATTGTCAAAATCAAATAAATATCTTGTATCTTTGCATTCCATCTGCTTCCAAGTTTTACATTAAACCCATTTATTGCATGTGCTTTTATTTTTTTCGGGCCAAGTGGTTCTATATCTATTAATATTTCTCCAATTCTAAAGGTTTTATCAGTTTTAGCTTCTTTTTTATCATAATTTACTATTGCCATTGCATTATATGTTCCAGAAGACATTCCATTAGAATTTAGTTGTGTAGTTAATTCTCCACCTGTATTTTTTTCTAATTTTAATATATCTGTTTTTAATTCTGCAATTATTTTATCTTCTTGATATATAGTAATTGTTCCTTGTATATTTTCAAGGGTTTCTTCTCCTCTGCTTATTACATAAATTTTTACTTCTTGTGTTTTATTTATTGCCATATCTTTTAATTCAAAATTACTTATTTCTAAATATTTTCCAGGATAAGGAACAAATATTTCTATTGGTAATACTAATCCTCCTACAGCTCCAACATTCCCGCCAAATTTCTCAGTTCCTTGTACAGAGATTATATCTATTTCATGTGGGCCTGGTTTTAAGTTTTCTGGTAATTTTATTATGCAACCTATAGTATACCACTTATTTGGTTCTAATTTTAATTGTTGATAATCTAACTTTACACTTTGGTTAAGTTCCCCCCTCACTCTAAAATTTACTATCCCACCATCATTTTCTTTTAGATTAAATCCACATGAGTTTACTGCTCCGGGTATATATTGCATTTTATATTCTACTGGGCTCATTGCTATTGCTAAAACATTGCTTATTGTAAACAAAAAAATTATAAAAATTGTCAGCTTCATTTTATAATTATAACCCTGCTCTTGATGCTAGAAATTCTAGTATTGTTCCTTTTGTTCCTGATCCTTCATCTAAAGGTACTGTTATATTTATGTCTATTGCTGCTACGTCTGGTCCTGCATTTCCAGAGTCTGAGTTTGTGAAATTTAGCCCACATATTATTGTTGTTGCTGTTGTTGGTACTGCTGTCCAGTTATTTCCATTTCCTGCTGGAGCTGTTGTTAGATTATAAAATCCAGGGCATATTCCTGTTGTTCTTGCCCTTACTGCATTCGGAACACTCACATTAAATAAGAAATGTGTTGCTCTGCTAAATGTTGGCGAAGTAAATAATGTTCTTAAATCTTGTAGTGTTATATTTATTGTTACACTTCCATCATTTGATATATTAAATCCACATGTTGCTGTATTTAGTTTTGCTGTACAGCTAGGTATTGGTGCTGTTGCTATATCTGCTGTTGTATATGTTGTTCTTCCATCTCCCGGGTTTGATGTTGTAAAGTTTATTGTATTTCTTACTAATGTTATTGCTATGCTTTCATTTATTGTGATATTTACTGATCCTGTTACATATCCTGTTCCTGTTAGTGTTTCTGGTTTATAACTTAATAATAAGCTGGTTATTAGTGATATTGTTGCTAATATTCCTAAGAATATTAATATAGTATTTTCATGTTGGTTTTTCATTTTGCCCCTGTGTTGTTGTGTTTGTGACATATAATCCTACTGTTGCATATTCTGATTTGGTTTTTGTTTCTACTGGTATATTATTTTTTGTTATTATTTCATTATATGTTATGCTTATTGATGTTATTATGATAATTAGAAAGATTATTATTAAAATAATTGTTTGTTTCCTCATTTTTTTCATCTATTATTTTAAATATCAAGTCGTATATAAATCTTATTAATATTATTTAGTATGTTATAGATTATAAATATTTGATAATATAATATAAAATCTCTAATATATATTATACATAAATCTTAAATACCATTAATAACTTAATTAATATAGGTGTTAATTTGATAAAAAGAAATGATTTTAATATACTCAAAATAATATTATTTATAATTATTTTTATTTTGGCAATATCTATTTTAAAAAATTATAAAATTGTGGGATTTGCCGTTTTTGATGGTAATAATTCTGATGATAATGGAATAATAAATAATTTTATTTTAAATGAATCTAACATACTAAATAATTTTTCTAATAATATTATTGAAGATAACTCTTCTGATAATAAATTAGAAGATAGCGAAATAAACAAATTAATAAATGAAACTCAAAATGAAAAAACTGAACAAGAATATAAAGAAGATTATATATTAATTAAAGAAGGTGTTGAATCTGATATAATAATTAATAATATAGTAAAATATAGCGAAACATTTAAAATAAATAATAAAAATTCTACTATAAATATTAAAATTCCATATATTGCATTTAATATATCTGTTTTTGCTGTTGTTGATAATAATTTAATTGATATTAATGACAAAATATTAAATAATAATATAAATATAATAACAGGAAATGTTGTTATAAAATCACAGTCAAATAATTTTAAAAATAAGGTTATTAATTTTTTTAAAAATATTTTAAGTTTTACAGGTTTTGCTGTTTTTGATAAATATGATATAATAAAATTAAAAGATATAAATTATGGTGAAATAATTATAAAGTATTTTCTTCCAGCACCAGTATTAGAAGAAAAAAATATTTCATCTTCAATTAAAGAAATTTCCATATATTCAGAAATTCATTATCAGAATATTACTGCTTTAATTAATATAAATAATCAACCTAAAGAATTTATAAAAGTTTATAAAAACAAAGATTCTATTAACAATTTAATTTATTTTGATAATAATAAAGATTTGCTTATAGATAGTATTTCATTTATGATTGATGATTCAAAATCTGTTTATATTATTGATACAAGTTCTAATGGAAAATTTAAAAATAAGGATAATTTTTTAGCTTCTGAAAATCCTGAGTTTTCATTTAAATCTGAAAAGTTAAGTTCAAAAAATAATAGGTTTAGATTAAGTGGTGAAAATAATAAAGAGATTTATTATTTTAAAGTAAAAGACAATGATAATAAAATAATTGATCTTAATTATTCAATATTAAAAACATCTTCTGGTGATTATATTATTAATATTTCTAAACCAAGAGCTTTCAGGCCGGGTAATTATCACATTGAATTTGAAGTTTCTGATAATAGTGGTGTTGAAAATTTTTATAAAGATTTTTCTTGGGGTGTTTTAGCTATTAATTTTGATAAATCAGTATATAATGTTAATGATGATGCTTTTATTAGCATTGGTGTTCTTGATGATCGTGGTAAAATTGTTTGTGATTCTTATTTAAATTTATTAATTAATAATCCTTTTAATTCTTCTATTATCCTTTCTACTAATAATAGTATTAAAATTTCTTCTGAGTGTTCTAAATTAGGTGTTACTGAACTTCCAGATTATTATAGTAATTATAATGTTTTAAGTGATGGAGTTTATGATATTAATTTGACTAGTTCTAATTCAAATGGAATTAAGTCTATTTCTGATAGATTTTTTGTTTCTAATAATCTTAGTTTTGATGTTAAAAGAATTGGTCCTACTAGGATTTATCCTTATGTTCCTTATAATATGTCTATTATTATTAAATTTAATCAAGATTATAATGGTATTATTGAAGAGTTTGTTCCTAATTCTTTTTATATTGAATCTGATGCTGTTGTAAATGTTGTAAGTTCTGATACTAAGGTTTTAAGATGGAATGTAAATGCTAAAAATGGTGATGTTATTAATTTAAAATATATTTTTGATGCTCCAGATATTAGTCCTTATTTATTTATGCTTGGTCCTTTAACTTTTTCTGATTTTAAAGAATCTAGAAACTGGCTTATTGCTAGTGATGCTACTACTAATACTTGTGGTTCTATAACTACTGATACTCAGCTTAGTGGTAATGTTAGTAGTACTATTACTAGTGATTGTTTTAGTATTGATGGAGATAATGTTATTTTTGATGGTAATAATTTTACTATTAGTACTACTTCTCTTATTCCTGCAGCTGCTATTAATGTCTCTAGGCATAAGAATGTTACTATTAAGAATTTTAGGATTAATGGTTTTACTAATAATATTTATATTAATAATTCTATTAATATAACTATTTATCGTAATTATATTGAATCAAAACTTAGTACTAGTCAGGGTATTTATATTAATAATGTTACTTCATTAAATATTTCTTATAACAATGTTACTAATAATTTTAATATGCTTAATGGTATTGTTTTAATTGGAGTCAATCATAGTATTGTTAGTAATAATTTTGTTAGTAATATTAGTAATGGCTTTGTTGGTCTTATGTTAATGGGTAGTAGTTTTGTTAATATTACTAATAATAATATTAGTGTTGGCGCTACTAGAGGTATTGGTATTAATGTTCTTGGTGTTTTCTCTCCTCTTAATAG
>CAYSFG010000021.1:0-8425 GCA_964430545.1 Candidatus Woesearchaeota archaeon | reverse complement strand
TCTGCCAACCAAAAAAAGGAGCTAACAATACCCCAAAAAATAAAATCATGAGTTCAGCAGACTTGCATGCTAATTGATAACTAATAAATTTTCTAATATATTTAAATATAGTTATTCCTTCTCTTATAGCTACTACAATAGATGCAAAGTTATCGTATTTTAATGTAAAATCTGCAACTTCTCTTGAAACATCTGTTCCGTTTTTGCCCATTGCGACGCCTATATGGGCTTCTTTAAGAGCTGGGGCATCATTAACTCCATCCCCAGTCATTGTAACAATTTCTCCATTCATCTTTAATGCTTTTACAATCATTAATTTATGTTCTGGTTTTACTCTTGCAAAAATAACTATTTCACTGACTATTTTAGAAAGTTCAATTTCTGTCATCTTATCCAAATCTTGTCCTTCGATTATTTTGCCTTGCAAACCTATTCTTTTTGAAATAGCTAATGCAGTTTCCCTATTATCCCCTGTAATCATTTTTACCTTTATTCCAGCCTTTATACATAACAATATAGACTCTTTGACTTCTTCTCTTGGAGGATCTTCCATTCCAACTAATCCTAAGAAAATAAGTTCTTCTTCAAAATGATCTTTAGAGAATGTTTTAACTTGCTTATATGCAAAAGCAAGAGTTCTCAAACAATCAGAAGTCATTTCTTTATTAACTCCTAATATCTTTTTTCTTTCTCTTTCTGTAAGTGTAAAAACACCATCATTTCTCTGTATTTTTTTACAATTTTTTAATAATACTTCAGGTGCTCCTTTAGAATAAACAAAATTGCCTTTATCTAATTTGCATAATACACTCATTATTTTTCTTTCAGAATTAAATGGAATTTCTTCGACTCTTTTATATTTCATATCTTCTTGATAAATGTCAGCTTTTGCAGCCATAATAAGTAAAGAAGCTTCTGTGGGTGTTCCAATAATATGAAAAATTTTATCTTCTCCAATTCTTTCTATCTTTGAATCATTACATAATACTGCACATTTGATAAGATTATTTAAAACATTTTTTCTCTCTAAATTAATTTTTTTATTATGAACTAAAAAATTACCTTTTCCTTCATAACCTATTCCAGAAACCTCTACTATTTGATTATCTTGAAATATTCTTTTAGCAGTCATCTCTCCCTTAGTTATTGTTCCTGTTTTATCTGAACATATTACAGTTGTTTCTCCAAGTGTTTCAATTATTGACATTCTATTTACAATTGCATTTTTCTGAGCCATTTTATGAACCCCAGAAGCAAGAGCAGTAGTCAAAACAACTGGAAGCCCTTCAGGAAAAGCAGAAACTGCTAAAGCAATCATCAAAATAAAGGCATTTATATAAAGATTTTCTGAAGGAGATTTTCCTAAAACCATAAATAATCCAGTAAGCACAGAAAAAACAATTGCTACAATTGCCATATATTTTGATATTTTATTTATCTTATTTTGCAAAGGTAATTCTTTTTCTGCAGTAGAAATCATGTAAGCTATGCTTCCAAATTTAGTATTCATTCCAGTGTGAATAACTTTAGCTAAACATTTCCCATTTACTACAAATGTTCCCATAAAAATAAGATTTTTTTCAGAATAATCTTTTTCATCTTCAACAGGAATTTTTTTGACTTCCCTAGATTCTCCTGTAAGAATAGATTCGTTAATAAGAAGTTCTTTTTCTTCAATAACAATACAATCAGCAGGAACTTTATCTCCATTTCTTAATAAAATAATATCTCCGGGAACTATCTCTTTAGAAAGTATTTCTTTTTCTTTGCCGTCTCTTATTACAATGGAAACAGGCATAAGCATTCCTCTTAAAGACTTAATTGCTTTTTCTGCTCTGTATTCTTGGATAAAACCCGTAAAAATAACAAGAAATATTACTGCTAATATTGTATAAGCAGTTATAGACTTCCCAACAATAAAAGATAAAATTACTGCAATAAAGAGCAAATAAATAATATAATTTTTCTTGATTTGCCTAAAAAGTATTTTAATTGGAGAAATCACTAAACTCTCTTTAATTTCATTAAAGCCATATTGCTCAAGCTTTCTTCTAGCTTCTTTCCCAGTTAATCCTCTTTTTTCCACATTATAATTTCTATAAAAATTATTCTTTATATAATTAATGGTTTAACTCTACTTAAATTTAACGCTTAATTTTAAACTTCAAAAACCTTGTAGACGCAACAATGTATTGAAATAATAAGCTTTATAATTAGATTATGGTTGCAATATATAAATGGATTTTAAAAATATTTTAAAAAAAACTTGGCATTTTATATGGTATGAAGATAGTTTAGCAAGTTGGTTAGTAAATGTAATATTAGCTTTTATTATTGTAAAATTTATAATTTATCCTGTATTAGGGTTATTGTTGGGAACAAGTTATCCTGTAGTGGCAGTTGTATCTTGTAGTATGGAACATAATAAAAATCTAGGAGAATGTAGTTTTACTCATTCTAAATTTGAAAAATGGTGGACTCAAGAAGAACAATTATATAAAGAATATGACATAATAAAAAATTCTTTTAGAGATTATAAATTTAAAAATGGATTTAATAAAGGAGATATAATGATATTAGTTTCTGCTAAAAATTTAAAAGTCGGAGATGTTATAGTGTTTAATGGGGTAGCAACAGAACCAATAATCCATAGAATTATCAAAATAAACGATGATGGAAGTTATCAAACAAAAGGAGATAATAATAATGGTTCAAGAAATGATGAAATGAGAATAATAAAAAATAATATATTAGGAAAAGCTATTTTTAAAATACCTTATTTAGGATGGATAAAACTAGGATTTATAAATTTAATAAACTTAATTATGGAAAAAGCGTAAACGATTTAAAGAATAAGAAATATTTTTTATAGGGAATAAAAATGTTTTGTAAGAAATGTGGAAATTTGCTCTTACCTAAAAGTGGAGTAATGAAATGCAGTTGTGGTTATACAGAGAAAGATGCAATTATAAAAGATAAAACTAAGAAAAAAGATGAAGTAATAGTTGTTGATAAATCAATTGATAATGATATAATGCCTAAGATAAAGATGGAATGTAAAGATTGTAAACATCATGAAGCTTTTTTTTGGACATTACAAACAAGATCAAGTGATGAACCAGAAACTAAATTTTATAAATGCACAAAATGTAACGCTGTTACAAGAGATTATCATTAAATTTAAACAATCTAACTTTTTATTATTTTATATTTTTTTAAAATAATTTTCTTATTGTTTATTTTAACAAGATAAGCCGTCCAACAATTTATAAATGATGCAAATAAAATCATTCTAAAACTTTATGAAATCTTAAATGATATAATATCTATCTCTGAGCAAAGAAAATTCAAGATACGACAAAAAATAAAACGACAATACTATCTTATATCCAACCATAAATTATATTATATTAATTATTTAGGAATCCATATTATATTAGCTTCATTTTTAAAAAATTATACACCAAATATTTTAAATACTAGTTTAGATATAAAAATTGATGGTATTAGAAGGTGAGGCAGTATTATCATTATCAAATTTTGCTCCTATAATTGTTTTAGGAATAATTCTTGGATTATATGAATTAATATTAATACATAGAGATGAAAACTTTAGAGGAAGCCACTGGTTTGGGCATGGATTACACTCAGTTATATTTATGTTCATAGCCTTGTTTTTTGTTTTTTATACAGAATATTTTTTAAATATAACTGGTTTAGCAGAAAAAGGGTGGCCATATATAACCAATCCTTGGATTATTAGAACAATAATAGGATTAATATTAAATATTAAAATGCATGCAACTTCTGCAGTAATAAAAGGAGGATTAAGAGGAAGTATGACAGGCGGAATGGCAGAACATTGGACTCATACAACATTAGTATCAATACTTGTTGTGATATCACCATTATATTGGCCTTTAATTGCTACTTTTTTACCTATATGGGCTGGTGGCTCTGTTCCTGTAGAATAATTTTTATTGATATTAAGTTTACATTTGTTAAGAAATTATAAAACTTTTTATCTACAGTAAACTACATAAATTATTAGATTAAAAGTGGTTTACTGTTAGTCAGCAATAAATAAAAAACCTAAAGACTTTGTTGATTGGTTATATAATTAAATCTACAAAACCTTTATTCTTTTATATAAATTAAATAAGATAAAAGCTTAAATACAGAAAAAAGATGGCAAAGTACGATGAAACTAATATTAACAGAACCAAGATATTTAAAAGATAGTATATTGATAATTTCTGAACTTGTAAACGAAGCAAACATAAAATTTTTGAAAGATAGAATTGAATTAATTGCCATGGACCCTGCTAATGTGGCAATGACTGTTTTTAAATTATTAAGTAGTGCATTTTTAGAATATAATGTAAGTGAAGAAAGAACAATAGGTGTAAACTTATCTAGTTTTACACAAATATTGAAAAGAGCAAAACCAACAGATACATTAACAATAGAATTAGATGAAACAAAAAATAGGTTAAATATTATACTAAGAGGAATATCAACAAAAATATTTGAAATGTCATTATTAGATATAGATGAAAGAGAACAGAAAGTCCCTAATTTAAAATTTAATACAAAAATAGAAACTAATACATTATTATTTAATGATACTATAGAAGATATGGACGTAATAAGTGACAGCTTAACATTTAGTGCTAATGCTGATAAATTTATTGTACAAAGCGAGGGAAGTGTAAGCTCTGCTAAGATAGAAATACAAAATGATGAAGAAACAATAGTTGAAACAATAGGAAATGTAAGTGCAAGATATTCTGTTGAATATATGAAAAAAATAATTAAAGGAAGTAAATTAGCAAATAAAGTATTATTAGAATTTGCACAAGATTATCCTTTGAGAGCAGAGTATAAAGTTATTGATAAGTTAAGTTTAGTATTTATACTAGCGCCTAGAACACCTACTGAATAAGATTAACTATATTAATTTAAAATTGCTTACTTTTTAAACATTTCTTAATAAACTATTAATTTCTCTTTCAACAGTTTCGTTTTCACGAATAACTTTAACATAAAATTTAGTCCCTTTTCTAATTATTTCCCAAGTTTTGTATTTTAGATCATGATTATAACCTTTAATTTTTGATTCTATTAAACTATTTATTACTTTTTTATATTCTTTATCTTCATTATATTTTGTTATATTAAATGTCATTTATATTTATTATAATACTAATATATAAAATTATTTGTTTTAATAGAAAAATTAACAATACTAAAAAAATATTATAATATTATTATAAAAATATTGAAACTAAAGTTTTATTAAGTATTACCAATATAAAAACTTATGAATAAAAGAGGGCAGATAGCAATATTTGTAGTAATAGGATTAGTCTTGATAATTGCTCTTGTTTTTATATTTTTATTTAGAGATAATTTAATAGATTTTAATAAAAAAAATACAAACCCACAAAAATACTTAGAAGGGCAAGCAAGTGATATAAATAAAATGATTAATAAATGTTTGAAAAAAGAAATAACAGATGCTACAAAAAAATTATTAGAAAATGCAGGACAATTTGATGAACCAGTAAATTATATAGCTTATAAAGGAAGAAAATATAGAATATTATGTCAAAAATTAAAAGACACAGATAAATGTTTAAGCAGTCCAATATTTTTAAAAGAAATAAATAAAAAATTAATAGAATATACAAAAAATAAGATTGAAAATTGCATAAAAATAGAAAATTTTGAAAACCAAGGATATGACATTACAAAACTATCAGAACCTATACTTAATATAGAAATAAAAAATAAAGAAATTTTTGTAGATTATGATTATTCAATAAAATTAGTAAGAGATGAAAATAGTGTTATAATAAAAAGTAATTCTGTTAGACTAGACATACCATTAGGTGAAATAATAACTGAAACAAACTTAGTATTAGATCAAAGAGCAAAATTAGGAAGAACAGATCCGTTAGGTTTAGGATTATTAAGTTTAAATAAATATTCAATAATATTACATAAACCCTACCCAAATGAAATCTATGATGTTGGTTTAACTGATAATCCAACTTATCATTTATACTTTGGTGTACAAGGAAACGGGAGATTTGCATGAAATATAAACTATTAAAAACAAAAGCAATATTTGAAATGTTATTAGTAATAAGTTTAATGTTTATAATAAGTTTAAGTTCTAAAGAAGTAAAAGCCGAAGAAAAAGTATGCTGTTCTGAAACCACAGATGGAAATTATTGTCAATATACAAATTCTAATAATTGCAAAGAAGGAACACAAAACTTCCCAGGAACATGCGAAAATTTTGCAAATTGTAAACCAGGATGCTGTGACTTAACAAATACACAAGGAGACTATCAATCAAGAACATGTTATTCAGGAGTATCACAAGGAATATGTCAAAAACAAAATGGAAACTGGCTGAGTGATACAAATTGTAATAATCAACAATGTGTAAAAGGATGCTGTGTAATAGGAAGCCAAACAAGTTATACAACGGCAGCAGGATGTTCACAATTAACAAGTAATTATCCTTCATTAACTATGGATTTTAGAAAAGATGTTATAAGTGAATTAGATTGTATAGCAATAGCAATAAATATGAAACAAGGATGCTGTGTAAAAAATAATGAAGATGGAACTAAAAATTGTAAATCTGGAGTAGGAACTGAATGTATAGATTCTGGAGAATTTTATGCTGATATATTTTGTTCTGATTTACCGCAAGAAAAATGTGGACAATGCAAGAAACATGATTATTTTAGCTGTGTAGAAGGAACTGAAGATGTATATTGGTTTGACAGCTGTGGAAATAGAGAAGAAATTGTAAAAGAAAATGATGTAAATGATTTTAATAGATTAGGAATAGATGCTTTTAATGGAAATTGTGATTATGCAAAAGGAACAATATGCGGTAGCATAGTGAAAAATGAAAAAGAACAAATAGGGTGTATGGATGTAAATTGCAAAGAAGGAATTTATGATGATATTTATAATAATGATGATGGAAATGGAAAAAAAAGAATTAATGGAGAAAGCTGGTGTCAATATGAAGGACAATTTGCACCAAGTATAACACTGCCAGGATCAAGAAGTTTTAAACATTATTGTTTTAATGGAAAAGAAATAGCAGAAGAATGTAAAGATTTTAGAGAAGAAGTATGCTTTGATTCAACGGTACAAATAAATGAAAATCAATATGCAAGTGCTGCTTGTGTGTCATTAAAAACAAAAGAATGTGGAACATGCAAAACAAAAAATTGCTGTGAAAGTCAAAATAAAAATTGTTTATGGATAAAACAAGAACCACAAGGAATACAAAAATTAGTAGAAGATGCACAAAAAAAACTTAAAGGAAAAGGAAGTGTAACATCATATAATAACAATCAGGAAATAGGAACATGTATACCTTTAGTGCCACAAGGACAAAAATTTTGGAATAATATACAAGAAGGAGAAACAACACAATCAAGTGAATGTGATTTTGCAGATAGAACAGAGGGAACAGATCCAAAAGCACCAATAGCATACTGGAAAAAACACGCAGGCACTATATTTACTGATTGGGATGTAGATTGGGAGTGTATGGGAAATTGCCAGGTATATGGTGAAGATTATATTAAAGGTAGTAATACACAATGTGGAAGTTATGGAGACTGTGGAGCAAAATATAATCTAGCTGGAAAATGGAGCAACAAAATTGAAAACTTTAAAAGAGAATGTTACCCAGAAGATAAACTAATAGAAGGAGAAGATGGATACGATCTTTCTAAAACAAGAAAAGATGTATTAAGCGGCATTAAAGATGAAGGAGCATTTGAAGGCAGAGATAAATATTATAAAGATTATACAAATTGTAAAAGTGATGTACCAAATCAAAACAATTTTGAAGAATACTTTAATATAAATAAAAATCGTTTAAATATAGGTGTTATAAATTTAGATAAAGAATTTAATTCTGGTATATCTGCTAATACTATTGTTGGTTTGGCAACTTATGGTATTGGTGTTGTAATTGGTGCTCTTCTTTCTTCACTTCTCACTGCTGCTACTGCTAGTTTTGCTGCTTCATTTGCGTCTAGTGCTTTATTTGCTCTTACATTGGGTTTAGCTGGTGGTGCTGCTTCTGGTGCTGTTGCTACTGGTACTGCTGCTACTGCTGCTACTACTAGTCTTACTGGTGCTGGATCTAGTGGTGTGGCTAGTACTTTTGCTGTTACTGGAACTTCTAATTTTTGGAATCCAGTCGGGTGGATAGCATTAATTGTAGCTGCACTTATAATAATTGGTAGTTTAGTTTTAGGATTATTAGGAGAATCATACAATGCACAAATAACAACAGACTGTAATACATGGCAACCACCAAGTGGAGGAGAATTTTGTAATTTATGCCATGAAAAAGGAATAAATTATTATGGAAATG
>CAYSFG010000020.1:0-10524 GCA_964430545.1 Candidatus Woesearchaeota archaeon | reverse complement strand
TACGTCTAGCAAAATTTTCCCACTAGATATAATCACAAAAAATAAAATTAAACAATTCTAATATATATTTATTTATATTAATTTCACAAAAAATAATAATTTAAACTAAATTATTAATATACTCAAGTATCTTGCTTTTTTCTATGCTAGATTTAATTCCTAAAGTCTTACTTAATGATTGTGATAAGATACTGTACAATTCACTTATATCATGATGAACTTTTCCTTTTGTAACCTCTGACTCTATTGCCATATTAAAATTTTTATTTTTTTCAGGGTTTAGTAGTTCATCATAAGCTATTATTTTTGTTAATTGTGTTTCTATCTTTTTGATAAGCTCAAAATTATTTTCAAGTGGTTTAATAAATTCATTTAATTTATCATTTTTATATTTTTCATTTATTTTTTTCAATGGTGCTAATAATACTTCAAAATAATGTGTTTCTATTATACTTAATAAGTTCTTTATTTCTAGACTATGCATTGTTATTTTCTTTACTTTTGTGGATATTGATTTACCATTTAAATCCTGTTTTATTTTATCATTTTTATTATTTTGATACGCAGATATATCTTTCATTAGCATTTTTAAGTATGTATTAACTGTTTCTGACTCTGATTCTAATTTTTTTAATGCTAAATCTTCTAAATCTATTTTTATATTTCCCAATAATGCCATTTCATCAACTGTTAGATCAATTTTTGGCATTTCTATTTTAGTTTCTTTAATATCTTCTTCAATAATTTCATCATCATTTTTAATTTCTTTCTGATTAATTTTTAGTTCTTTAAATTTTATATCTTTTAAATTATCATATTCACTTGCTTTTTCTTCAGTTTTTAGTGTAGGCTCAATATCTTTAAACTCAAATTCTTCTATTAACTCAGGACTTACTTTTTCTGTTTCTTCAATTTTATAATCTGGATTAATTTTTTTCATATCTTCTTCAGATAGTTCTTCCCTTCTAAATATATTTTTAAAAAAATTTAGTATACCCATGTTATTAACATCATAAACTAGGTTTTTATAGATTTCTATCTTTAAAAATAATTGTTATTAACTTATCTTCTTCAATTCTTCTATTAATTCTTTTATAACATCAAATCCTTGTTGCCAGAATTCTTCACTTTCAATATCAATTCCTAATTCCTTTAATATAACATCAGGTTTTTCAGAACCACCATAACTTAATAATTTCAAATATTTAGGAACAAAACTTTTCCCTTCTTTCTTATACATATTATATAAGGCTAATACAAGCAAGTTTCCAAATGCATATGCATAACAATAAAAAGGACTTTCATAAATATGAGGTATATAAGTCCATTCATATTTAAAATCATCTGTAACTTTAATATTACTCCCAAATTGTTCTTTTAGATTTTTTAAATATTCATCACATAATTCATTTACAGTAGCCCCTTTAGAAATCATATCATGTGCTTTTTTTTCAAATAAAACAAAATACGATTGTCTTATAACTGTTGCATAAATATCATCTAATTTAGCCATTAATATTGCTTGTTTTTGTTTCTTATTTTCTTCTTCTAATAACTTATCTGTTATGATCATCTCTCCAAATACAGATGCGGTTTCAGCTAATACTAATGGTGCATGAAATGTAAATGAACTATGTTTAGCAGCCATCATTGAATGTACCGCATGTCCCAATTCATGTGCTAAGGTCATAATATCTCTATCTTTTTTATCATAATTCACAAGAACAAAAGGTGTTATCTTTGGTGTTATACTATAACAATATGCTCCGCTTTTTTTAGAATTTGTAATTACAGAGTCTATATGTTTTTCTTTGAATACTCTTTCTGCCATTTTCGCCATTTGTGGAGAAAATTTATTATATGAATCTAATACAAGATTTACTGCTTTTGAATATTCTATCTTTTCTTTTTCTATAGGTGCTGGAGCATATAAATGATACCTGCTCATTTTTATTTTAAGTATTTTTGATTTTAATTTAAAATATTCTTGAAATAATCCTATATTATTTTTGCATGTTTTTAATAATACTTCAATTGATTTATCACTTACATCATTTCCTAAGTTTCTTGCACTTATTGGTGTTTTATACCCTCTTAGTGTTTGATCTTCATTTTTACAATCCATTACTATATTTTTATAAATATCCCCTAAAACATCAGTGTGTTCAGAATAAACTTTCCATAATGATTTATATGCTTCTTCTCTTAATTTAGGATTTTGTGATCTTGCATAAGAAGTTAATTGAGAAACATTTAATATTTGTGTTTTTCCTTTTATTTTTAGGGGAAATTTAAAAGAACTTGTAAAAACAGTATATATTGATCTTAAAGCATTATTTCCAGTTGTATCTTTTAATGTTATTATTTTCTCTTCTTGTTCTGATAATGTATAGGGTTTAAATGTTCTTATTCTTTTTAGATAATATTTATAATCATTGCTATTATCTATTAACATTTTTGCCTTTTCTTCATTTAATTCTTTAAACCATAATGTAAAAAATATCATTCTATTATCTAATCCAGCCATTATATTATTCATATTATCCATAAATGCTCTTGCTTCTTGATTTTTTGTATCTGTACTAAACCATAAATATGAATATGCACTTATTTTAGATCCTTGTTCTGCTATGTTTTCATATAATTTTAAGATTTCAAAGAATTTTTCTTTTGTTATATCATTATTAAGAATACTTCTATAATTTTCAAATTTATCAACATCTTTTTTTAATTTATTTAGATATTCCTCAAATTCTTTTCCTTTATGATTATTTAATAAATCTTTTAGTACCCATATTTCTTGTTTATATCTTTTTATCATTATAATATTTTCAGGGTGTATCTAGTTAATAAATTTATCCTTAGAAATTTTTATAATTTTATATATTATTATTATTACTAATTTAGTTATTTATTTTATGAGATTATTATAAGATTCTTTTAATTGTTTTTTAAATAATTCTAAATATTCTTTAGGAATTTTTCCTCCAGATGCAGGTGCATGTCCGCCAGCATTTGAATTAGGTATATTTTCTATTGCTTTTTGTAATAAGTCATTCATCCTTATTTTATTATTTTGATCTCTAGCATTTAGTTTTAAACTTCCATCTTCTAAATCACATATAATTATTATTGTATTTTCCTTAAAATATTCTCTACTTAATATTGTTGATAATGTAGACCCTATAGCATATTTTGGTTTTATTTCATAAATTATCATATTTTTATATTTTTCAGATTTATTTGAATTGTCTATCCAATATTTTATTTCATCATTAGCCATTTTTTTATATTTTAATAATGTTTTATTTTCCATAATATCATTGTATGATTTAGCATTGTAAACTATTTGAAAAACATCTTCTATATTATCACTAAATCTTTTGCTTGTACTTATATTAACGCTTGAAATTCCAAAATCACTTAAGAATATTTTATCGTTTTGTTTTGCTTTATATTTTTTTATTGTTTTATTTACAAAATCTTTCCATTGTTCATATCCCATGTCTGAAATTAATCCTAGAGAAGCTAACCAGTCTAAATCTGTTATATCTGTCAAATCAGAAAATATATCATAAACTAATTTTGAAGCAGGATAAGCAGAGCTTTTAATATTATTATTTATAAATGTTGAGTGTATAAATGTTGTTTTTTCATTGTTTATATCATTTATATATTCATGATGGTCTATTATTAATAAATCAACATATTTCTCTGCTTCTCTTATCATATTTTCATTAATATATATACTTAAATCTACAAATATTACTTTATTTATCTTATTTTTTTTAAAGAATTTTATTATATCATCTGTAATTTCAAAATAAGTATAATGTATATTATAATCTATTTTTCTTTTTAATATTCTTTCTAATGACTTATTTAATATTATACAAGAAGATAAACCGTCGGCACAATGAGCATGATATAAAACTGCTATCTTATCTTCTTTTTTTATATTTTTTATATATTCTTTGAATTTTTCTAGTATTTTCATTGTTAATATTTTTTAATTGTTTTCTAAATAATAAAATTGGAGAGCATATACAGAATAATTTCCACTAAGTCTTGTATGTTGTGTATCTGGATTAAATTCAGAAGATATGTAAGAATTTGCATTTTTTGGTATTAAAAATGAATCTATTTCTGTAAGTTCATCTATCTCACTTTGTATATCAAGACATGGGTTTTTTATTAATAATGTTGTTAATTTTCCTACTATTTTTAATTTATATTTTTCTATAAATTGTCCTTTATATGAGATTACTCCTTCTTCATCTTGTATTAATCTAGTTAAACTTTTCATAATTTTTATATTCAATAAAACTTTATAAACTTATCTTAGCATTTTTTATAGTATTTTTATACCATAATTCTAAAATATAAGGAACATTTATTTTATCTTTAGCTCCGTAACTACCAGGTATAAATACTCTTTCCATACATTCTCTTCTTGTTACATCATCTATTGTTTTATACATTGATCTTGTTTTGTTATATACTCTTAAAAATGGATCTCCATCTACTATTTTATTATTAAATAATTTTATATTTTCTCCTAATCTTTTTTCTATAAATAATGGTGGTCTTTCTAGATTTGTTGCTATTGATATAATTCTATCTTCTTTAATATATCTTTGTGCAACTGTTTGATATTCTGTGTTTTTAAATTCTAAACATACTCCATCATAATTATATCCTTGATCTCTTAATCTTTTTTTTGCTTCTCTTACTAAGTATTTTGCAGCTATTTCTGTTTTTGATAAACTTTTCAAACTTAGATTTCTTTGTCTTGTTGCTCTGAATGTTAATTCTCCTCTTTCTGCCATTTTTAATGTATGCCTTCTATAAATTCCTATCATATCTGTTATTTTTATATTTATATTTAAAAGATTTTTATTAAAAACATAATAATTTACTAATACTTCTCCAAGTAGTTTTTCTATATGTCTTGATGGTATGTCAAAGAATGTATAAGGCATAGCTGAATATTCTGGTAATTTACCTCCTGCTATTCTTAATAATCCTGTATTTATTCCTCTTATTTCTTTATCAAGTATTAATTCTGCCGCATTGATGTGTTTACAATGTTCTCTTGATGATAATAATACTTCTTCATCTTCATTATTTATTCTTATACCTGCATTTTTTACTTCTTCATAATTGAAGTCTGCACAGTCACAAAATGCATCACCATAGTTTATTCTATCATTTTCGTCTAGTCCTAATCTATTTAATCTTATACTATGATATGCTTGATTGCCTCCAGTTGTTGTTATCCCTGATAAACTTTTTACTTCAGCTTCTAGAGTTCCAGATCCCCATAGTACTGCTTTTCTTACAATAGATTTTCCAGATAATTCTATAAGATTATAAGTTCCATCTTTGCTTTGTACTTTTTTTCTGAATATTTCAATTAATTTTTTTGGATTATTCAATAATTTTAATTCTCTCTTATTAGGTATAAAAGCAGGTTTTGTTTTTATCCACTTTTCTCCAGAATACAATGCTTTTAATTCTGGTAATTTATAAATAGGATATTCTTCAACTAATTTTAAAACTTCATATGGATGCATTAACATAGATTCTGCTAATAAATAATTAGTTGGCGATAAATAATGCATATTTCCATTTACTTCTACTGTTGGGCCATAATTTCTTCCTAATATAACATCTATTCTTTGTAATTTGTTTTCCATAAAATAATAATTAATTACATGTTAATATTAATTGCTGTGGTGACCTATATTACCACAAGATATATAAATTATTAAAAATATATTAAATTATGGAAAAAATGCTTGAAAGTTTAGGATTGACATTTACAGAATCTAAAGTTTATTTAGCCTTATTGAGAAGAGGTTCTTCTCCTGTAGGAAGATTAGCAAAAGAAACAGGAATTCACAGAAGAACAGTATATGATGCTGTTGAAAGATTAATAGAAAAGGGAATGATAAGTTATATTACTCAAAATAATAAACGGTTTTTTGAAGCTGTAAATCCTGAAAGATTATTAGATATTTTAAAAGAAAAAGAAGATTATTTATCAAAAAATTTGCCAGAATTAGTAAGTTTATATAAATCCAACAAAGATAAGAAAGAAACTTTATTTTTCAGAGGGAAACAAGGTGTTAATTACATATTTGAAGATATGGTTAAATACAAAAAAGTGATATTGCAAGTTGGTAAAATTAAATTAGATAATGAAACAATAAACTTGTATTATAAAAGATTTATTAATCAGTTAAAATATAATAAAATAAAAATTAAAGTAATAAATGTGAATAAAATTAAAAATTTAGAAAATTCTAATGTTACAATTTATGTTTATGATAGTAACTCGGCTATTATAGTATGGAATAATGATCCTTTTGCTATTTTAATAAGGCAAAAAGAGATTGCTGATAATTACAGAATACTTTTTAATTCTCTGTAACAATATTCAATTATCGCTTTTAAATTAATAATATCCTCTTCATTATATTTAATTAATAAGTCTAAATATTCTCTATCTTGAGATGCAACAAAAGTTTTATAAGTATCATAAGGTTTTCCATATAAATTAGAAGGTCTTTTTAGATTTAATATTTTTTCAATTTCTTTCAATCCACCATTTAATCCTAATTTTAAACAACAATGTTTCAGGTCTATATGTAATATATCAATATTAAGACCAAAGTATTTTTCAATTATAGGAATATCAAAACTTTTTCCATTATAAGTTATTAATAATTTATATTTCTTTAATTCATCCAATAGAACTTTTTTATCTAAGTTGTAGTTTTTGACCATTATTTTTGTATTTATTCCATCAAATAATCCTATTAATATTATATCTTTAGAATTACTCCCAATTTCAATATCTAAAAATATACATTGATCTTTATAATATTCATATAGTCTCCATAATTCTTTTGAAGGAAATTTTCTAAATATTTCAAGTTCATTATTTATTAAATAATTTTTAGCATTAATTAATTCTTTATTATATTCTTCTTTTCTTTTTATAGATATTCCTTTTATTTTTTTTGTATTGATAAATTTATCCCAATCATTAATGTTTTGTAGCCATAATTGTTTTTCCTTTTTACAAGTCATTCCATTTAAAAATATAAATGATTTTTTTATCATAAAAAATAGAATATGCTATTTATTAAAAATATATTGTTTTACACATTTATTTTTAAATAATAACCAATTGATTAATTTATGAGTAATAGAAGATTCTTAGAAGATATAATAGAAGATGAAAAATATGTTCTAATAAGTAAAGAAAAGTCTTTGATGTTTAAGAAAGGCATATTTACTAGGTCATTTGATTTTATAACTGACCATCCTGTATTATTAGGGGTTTCAGCGTTTGGTATATATCGCTTATTCAATGATGAATTATCAAATATATTTAATTATAAAAATAATTTTTTAGATGATATATCATTAAGTTATATAAATTATTTATCCATAAAAGCTTTAGGTAGATTAATCGGAAAGTATAAAATAGAATATAATAAAAATATTAGTAATATTATTTTAGATAATAAATCTATATTTAGTATAGGATTAATGTCTTCTTTATTTGTTTATCAATTTATTAAAAATACATATCCTGATGATCTTATTGCATCATATAATAGCTCTATAGTTCCTGCAATAGGATTAAGCAGTGAAATAATAATAAATGGGATTAATAATTCTAGGAAATTTAAAAATTTTAAAAGTACTTCATTTAAAGAAAAGTTATGGAATTTTATTTTTGAACACCCTATATTAATAGGTTCTTCATTTGCTTTATATGAAACCATTTCTATGTACAATGCTAGACTAAATAATAATACATTTACAGGAAATATTATAAAAGATTTTTCAAATGAACCTATATGGCCAATTATTTCATTAGGTTTTGGTGGCATTTATAGTAGTATCGCATTTATCCCAAGTACCTTAGGAAGTATATTTCACACAAGTAGTTTAAAATTAATAAAAAATAAAGCATTAAGATCATATTATAAATTTAATGCATATTTAGAAAAAGATGATAATAAAAAATTAGCGTATTATAAAAATGCAATTAAATATCAAGAATTATTATTAGAAATACAGGATTCTAAAGACTCTGAAATAGAAAATCTTGTTGAATTAGGTTCTTTATATAAAAAAATAGATGAAGATAAAGCTTATTTTTATTATAGAAAAGCATTAAGATCATTTTCTAGATTAGATAATAATTTAAGTTATTTTGAATATTTAAAGAAGACATTAAGATTAAATAAATTATTTAGATTAACAAAAAGATTTAGAAAAAAAGATACAGATATTGAAGCGATATTTATAGATTTATTAAATAACGATTTTAAGGCTTTAGATAATTTAAAATTATTGTCTGAAGAAAATAAAGATCCAAAATATCAATATATTTATGGTAAAGGTTTAGAGATTTTAGGTTTTTATAAATCAGGTTTAGAACAAAAAGTAAATGCTATTAAAAAAATAATTTCAAAATCAGATTTAGAAGAGATAAGTAATTCTAAAAATAAAGTATTGTTATTAAAATCAGGTTTTTTTATAGATGAAGTGGTTGCTAAAGAAGGTGGTATTAAAGAATTAAAACAAGAAATCGATACAACTAGAATATTATTAAAAAAATTAAAAGATTATCCATCTTATGAAGTTCCAGTGCCTATAGCTATAATAAATGGTAATAATAAAAATTATTATATAATGGAACAGGCAGAAGGTGAAGATTTTTCAGAATTATTAAAAAATAAAACTGCAACTAATAAAAATTTTGAAGATATAAGTAAGTTTCTTGGGGTTATTCATTCTATCATGAATTTAGAAGATATACAGAATAAAGAAAGAAATAGTAAAAAAATAATATATTCTAGGTTTGTTGAGTTAGGTTTTCTTGATAATGAATGCAAAAATTTAGTAAATAGTTTAGATCCATTGATTTATTCAGTAAAAAAATTACCTTATGTATGGAATAAAGATGCACACCCTGGTAATTGGAGGATTTTAAATTATAATAGGATAATGTCCTTAGATAATGAAGGTGGCAGAGCAGTTCCAATAACTTATGATGAAGTAAATTTAACTTTAAAACATAATTTAGAAGATAACATAAAAGAAATAGTAATCAAAGAACATTTATCTTCATATAATAAATTAAAGAATACAAAGATAAAAATAGATAATAATTTCAGAATAGCATATTTAAATTCTATAATAATAAGGAGTTTAGAAGTTTATCCGCAATTGATTGAATCAAAAGATTTTAAAACATCAAAAATAGTAATTAAAAATGCAACTAAAGCAATAAAATCAATAAAAGATAATCATAAAGAATATTATGTTAAATCTAAACAAGAATATGAAACAATAAATAAAACATTAGACAGTTTAGAATATAAAATTAATAATTTTTAGTCATAAAAATAGTAAAGGGAAATTAGTAAAACAATTATTTTATAAAAATTTAAAATTTTAAAAATATAGAATTTTCTAGTTCAACAGGAAAAATCAACTAAAAATTGATTATAGAAAATTTTTTTAAATTAGAATTGTTTATTGTCGGTTAAGAACAAAAATAAGATAATATGGTTATTCTATTCACATCTATATTGAAATTCAAATAAATATATAAAAATATAACAAAAGCTTTTTATATGAAATGTAAGTGCTAATATTTATCATGAAGAGATCATCAAGACGTTGGAAGAAGAAAAGGCAGATGCGTTGGAAGTGGCAGCGTAAAAGAATGAGGAAAGAAAAGAGAAGAAGAAAGGCAAATAGATAAAATAAGGTTTAAAAATTTTTTATTATTTTTTCTAAAAATTAAAATTTTTACTATTTTTTAACGATAAAAACAAAAAGGTTTAAATATGACTGCTTATTCTTATCGATACATTCATGCGAAGGTAGAAATATCTTTTTATGTCATGAAATAGTGTATACTTAAAACACTTTAAGTATGAAAAGAGCAAAATTGGTAAGAATAGTAAACCATCCAATTAATTTTATGTCTTGCGATAATATAGTTCCCATTGATCTTGTGGGAGATCGCTGCTATTGGAATCCGACTTAGCCATGCAAGTCATAGGGGTAGCAATACCACTGGCATAAGGCTCAGTAACACGTCGATAATTTGCCCTTAGGTCTGGAATACCCTTGGGAAACTGAGGTTAAATCCGGATAGAAAATGGATACTGGAATGTTTCATTTTTTAAAGGTAACGCCTAAGGATAAGTCGGCGGCTGATTAGGTTGTTGGTGAGGTAATGGCTCACCAAGCCTAGGATCAGTAGGGGGGATGAGAGTCCTAGCCCCGAGAAGGGCACTGAGATACTGGCCCTAGCCCTAAGGGGTGCAGCAGGCGCGGAAACTTTACAATGCACGAAAGTGTGATAAGGGGATTCCAAGTGCTTTGTCTTCGGATAAAGCTTTTTTTAAGTGTAAAAAACTTGAAGAATAAGTGGTGGGTAAGACGGGTGCCAGCCGCCGCGGTAACACCTGCGCCACAAGTGGC
>CAYSFG010000019.1:0-4351 GCA_964430545.1 Candidatus Woesearchaeota archaeon | reverse complement strand
AATATATTTTTTAGACTATTATTTATATCTGTATAATAAGAGAAAAATAAGTTATCGTTATAACAAATCAGAAAATCAAGTTTTATTTATGTTTATAAATAATGGTGGGCCCGATGAGATTTGAACTCACGACCTATGGCTATCCTAAACTGAACCATAAGTTGTCATATAAGACCATTGCTCCACCAGGCTGAGCTACGGGCCCATCAAGAAAAGTGATTATATTAGGTTTAAAAATTTTTTGTATTTCTAAGCAGAGGCAATAACATTAGATTTTATTGATTCTTCCCATAATTGATATTCAAACTCTTTTATTAATTTTAATACTAATTCTGAATCAAATTTTTGATTATTATAATTTGATAATGCTGTTTTATAACCTGGTTCATTTTTTATGCTACAACTCTCACATTTAAAACTTTCTTCTGTAATTGTTTCAATTATAGCATCGACATATGGCAAATTAATCATTTTATTTTCTAGTATATATTTCCATTTATCATATTTTCTGTCTACATAAGATAATAGATTATGTTCTTTTAAAAAATTTCTATTGTCTTTATCAGGTTCAGCATATAAAGCAATTAATCTAGCGTGTAAATTTTTCATATATTATTCAAGGTAAAAAGATATTTAAAGGTTACATAAATCAAGATTATTATGTTAATAGCTTTTTGTGGCAAACCAAGTGTAGGAAAATCAACATTTTTTAAAGCATGTACTTTAGCTGATGTTGCAATAGCAAGTTATCCTTTTACAACAATTAAACCAAATAGGGCAGTAGGATTTGTAAGAATTGAATGCGTAGACAAAGAATTTGAAAAACAATGCAATCCAAGAATTGGTTATTGTATAAATAATAATAGGTTTATTCCAGTAGAATTATTAGATGTAGCAGGATTGGTTCCTGGTAGTTCTGAAGGATTAGGGCTAGGTAATCAATTTTTAGGAGATTTAAGCCAAGCAGATGTATTAATCCATGTTGTAGATGCTTCAGGAAGCACAAATGAAAAAGGAGAGAATGTAAAATCATTAAGTTATGATCCAATAAATGATATTAAATTTTTAGAAGATGAAATAGATAAGTGGATGTATGGAATAGTAAGAAAAGGATGGGATAAGTTTGTAAGGCAACAAACAATGGAAAAGTTCCCTTTGTTTAAAAGTATTGCCAAACAATTATCTGGATTAGGAGTAACAGAAGAAATAGCTGAAAATGTTTTAAGAAAGTTTAATCAAAACTTAATACAATGGAATGACATAGATTTATTTAATTTTATAAGAGAAATAAGAAAAACTACAAAACCAATAATTATTGCTGCTAATAAAATAGATATTGAAGGAGCATATGATAATTTTAAGAGAATAAAAGAACAATTTAAAGATTATTTTGTTATTCCTTGTAGTGCTGATTCTGAATTAGCATTAAGAGAAGCATCTAAAAAAGGATTAATAGAATATATTTCTGGAAATAATGATTTTAAAATAATAAAAGATTTATCAGAAGTACAAAGAAATGCATTAAATTATATAAAGAAAAATGTTTTAGAAAAATATAATGGAACTGGGGTACAAGAAACATTAAATAAGGCAGTTTTTGAATTATTAAAATATATTACAATATATCCTGGTGGAGTAAATAAATTAACAGATTCTGAAGGGAGAGTATTACCTGATTGTTTTTTGATGAAAGAAGGAAGTACAGCATTAGATTTTGCATTTAAATTACATACTGATTTTGGAAAAAATTTTATAAGAGCTATAGATGTAAAAAGAAAAATAACTATAGGTAAAGAATATAAATTAAAAAATAAAGATGTGATAGAAATTGTTTCTGGAAAATGAATTACCATTCATTTGGTATATTAGTTAATGTAAAATCTTCTTGTTCTGTTATCTCGTCTGAAACAACATAAGTTTTTAATGAATTAACACCATCAGTTTCTTTTAAATATTTTAATAATTCTGCTGATTCATCAGGATTATGGGCTTTTATTTCTGTTATTATATCGTATTCACCATAAACAAGATGAATTTTATTTATAAATTTAGGTCCTATAGATTTTATTTTTTGAACAACTGAACTTAATTTGTTCTGATTTACCCCCATTAATGCAAATATTAACATTTTTATTTTACTCCCCCTCTATTTTATTCTCTTAATAATTTGTGAGTAAGTTTTATATATAAGTCTAACTTATATTTTTTATATATAATATATTTATTATATAGTAAAATACTATAAACATAATACAATCTAAATATATTAAATATATATTATATACAAAAATGGCTTATAGAAAGATAATAAAATTTGGAGATAGTTCTTTTGTAATAAGTTTACCTAAGGAGTGGATTAATAAATATGGGTTAAAAAAAGGTGATGACTTAAATATTAAACAAAATAATCATGAACTTATAATATCCCTTCCAAATGTGATAATTAAAAAAGAACCTAAAGAAATGACTATTAATTTTACTGGAAATTTCAAAGATTTAAAGGGCCAACTTTTTAGAACATACTTGCAAGATTATGATATAATAAATATACGTAAAAAAGACTTAAATAATAATATATCAAATATTAAAAAATTAATAAGTGAAAATTTTATAGGTTTAGAAATAATGCAATCCAGCAATGACAAAATAATAATAAAAGATTTTTTGAATATGAATGATTTATCTGTTTATGATTTAATAAGAAGAATGGATAGAATATTAATGTCTATATTTGAAGATGCAAGAGTTGTTTTAGAAGGAGATTTATCAAAAAAAGATTTTGTAATATCTAGAGATGATGAAATAAATAGGATATACAATTTACTTTTAAAAGTTTTAAAAATAGCATTGAATGATTCTGATAGAAAAATATTGAAATTAGATATAAAAGATGTTTTTTATTATTGGGATTTAGTAGTTTATATAGAAGAAATAGGAGATCAACTAAAAAGAATGATAAGAAACGTTGATTTTAAAGTAGATACTCAAATAATAGAATTATATGATCTGGTTTATGAAAATTATAAACTTGCTATGAAAGCTAATTTTACAAAAGATTCTGAACAAGCAATTGAATTAATGAACTTAAGAAAAAATTTTTCTGATAAATGTGAATCTTATGCTAAAAATATTGATTTTAATTCTGGTTTAATTGTAGAAAAAATAAAAATTATGAATATTAATGCAGGCAATATTGCAAGAGCTTATGTAAAATTAGGCAGTTAAGTTCTTTTATAGATAATACCTTCTTCTGCATCTTTTATAAGTTTTCTACATGAAATTTCTTGAAATTCATTTTTATCTATTTTACTTTTTTCAATTCCAAGATATAATAATTCATCACTCTCAGCTTCTATTTCTAAAAATGTAGGTATAATCACAGGATGATTTATTGTGTCTATATTAAACTCCAGACCTTTTATATAAGTTTTGTCATCTGGAAGAAGATATATTCTACGATTTTTTATTTCTTTATTATAGTCTACTTTATTATCTTTTAAAATATTTTTAATAAATTTTATATAAGTATTACTTGTTATAACCCCTTCTTCTTCATAATTCCCCTTTTTTATAGTATTTTTTGTTTCAATAAAATGCATATTTTTATTACTTTTATTATCTATCATGACTCTTAATCTTAACCAAGGACGTTTTTTCTCATCTCTAAATCCAAGAATCTGACTTAATGGATCATATTCTGTTTCTTTAAAATGATAATAGTATGATATAACTATACCATCAAATACTTCTATTGCATTTTCATTTTCAAGGATTTTTTCTATTTCACTTATATTTATATTTAAAACCTTCTTTTCTATTTCTGTATGTATTTCTTTTTTATATTTATCAGTAAAATAGCCTACTACACTTTTACCTATATCTTCTATTCTTTTCATGTTGTTTATATAAACAATAAAAGATTTAAACCTATCTAGAATGTAAATATTTAATATTTTTAGAATTTATTTATTCGTTTATACTACGTTTTGCTTTTTCTATATCTCTAGAACAATTTTTGCAAAGATATGAATAAAGACTTTTTTCTTTGAATTTAAACTCTGCATACTCATCACAATAATCACACTTTTTTGCTTTAGTTTCTTTAACCAATTTTATCATGAGTATATTATGAAATAATAGAAATATAAAACTATCTTTTTTATTTTTTTTGACAAATAAAGAACATATGGTCTTTTTCAAAAGGAGATAATTCTTTTAGGTCTAATATTCTTAACTTCTCTTTTAATTTTTCTTCAACTTCTCTGAATATTTTATGAGGAGGTCTTGTTGAATCAATACTTCTTGATTTTATAGCAATTAAAACATAACCTTTATTGTTTAAAAATCTTAG
>CAYSFG010000018.1:0-50769 GCA_964430545.1 Candidatus Woesearchaeota archaeon | reverse complement strand
CACGAGTCTATCGCATATTCTGTTGGGAACAGTAGTTGAAGCCAGCGTATTTTGGCTATTAGGTGCAAGTATTGCTGTGATATACAACAAGGTGTCGAGATAAAATTTTCTTTTCTTAATTGTAGATGCATTTGTTTTACTCTCGCACATTACCCTAATTCGGACCATCAAACGAACATTTATCTCGCTTAATGGGTGTTATACGAAATTTGAAAAAACAAACAATTTTAAATACTTAGCAATTTAAACTAATAATATGGGCAGTTTCATAGAAATAAACGATACTTTGCAAATATCTAAAGAACAAGGTTTTCCAGAAGTTTTAGATTATGAAAAACATAAGATAAAGCCATTTACGGCTGATGATTTCAAAGACAAAATTTTTGAATTCAAGAATAAACCTAAAATAAGAATTTATAAATTGCCTCCTGTTCGCAATTTTCTAGTTCAAAATATTAATGGTAAATGGCTTTATTGGGGCCTTGTTCATATTCTTGAAATTAAACATGATAATATCAAACAGACAACTTCTGGAAAATTCAAGATAATTTATATTTACACCCCGGAAGAAATGAAACATGCCCATAAATTGATTGATAGAAATATAGAAACTGATTTTCTTAACGTAATGTAGTTTAAATTGCTAAAAATAATAATGTAGTTTGTTTTTTCAAACTCAAGGGGACGCTGCGCTTTCGCTTCACTCCGCTTTGCTCCGTGCCACGCTGCGCTCTCCTCCCTTCGGTCGTCGGGGCGTATAACAAGGGTTATCTACAATTTTCTGTCGTTGTAATTGTATTCTACGCTATCACTAAAAACTATGAACTTTAAGATTGACGCTTACGTAAAAGAAATGTTAGCTTTATGTGGACACTTAAACAAATCTATAACTCTAAGTCTTCTCTACATCTCTTTAACACAAAAACCATCACTTTTGTTCCAATTTTTGCAACTTGATGGTCTTCCAAAGTATTAAATTCCAGAGTTTGCCCCTTCTTCCTAATACCTTCATTAACCACCGCCATCTGAATTCCTCTCGCAATAAGAAAAGAAATATGCTGACCATAGGAAAGATACAAATTTTCTTTTCCTGTTATTCTTCTTAAAGCTCTAACAAAAACATTATTTTCCTTTGGTTCATATGACTGGCCAACCCCATTTCTTACTTTATGTGTAAACAGAGGAATTGCATGATTAAAATAATCCTCAGGATAACTCTTAATTCTTGCAACTAATCTTTCAATTAATCTATTTTGAGGATTAGCATAAATAATAATCTTATCACTTTTCTCAACCATAATCGGCTGAAGATTAGCCCAAAATGGAATTTTAAACATTAATGGTGCTTTTCTGGTTGAGGGCATTCTAGAATAAAATCTCATTAAATCAACAATAACATCTTGAAAATGTCCTAGTGTTGGATTAAGATAAATACGAACAGTACAAGAGTCAATAATACTCTCATCCTCATCTTCTTTAGGATCCCAAGAATAAAAACGGACATAAGCATCTTTTTCACGGTCAAACTCACTTTTGAATGTTCCTAAAGAATTAAGAGCAATCATTGTATCTCTTAATTTTCCTTTAACCAGCATTAATTCTTCTGTTATTGTTTCTCTAGAATATGAGTAATAATAATTGTAAATATCTCTCCCTAATTCCTCAGGATTGTCAAGACTATAATTTTTCCTTCTTCTTCTCAGTAATTGAAAAATCAGTTGAACATCTTTCCTTATTGATTGAATAAACTCAGGGGGCAAACTCATTATTACTCATTTTATCAAAGAAGTATAAATACTTTACTGTTTAAGTGCCTTTGTGTAGTAAGGTGACATATGTCACCAGTACAATAAGTTAGTTTATTAGTTAATCTTATGAAAAAAGAAATCATAAGAAAGGAATTTCTAAAACTAAGAATAAGACAATATTCTTATTCTAAATGTAAGACGCAACTTAAAGAAACATATGGTTATTCAATAAGTATTAGGACACTAAAACGATGGCAAAAACGTTTCTCAAAAGAAGATTGGAATTTAATTGATGATTCTAGAAAACCTAAAACAATACATTACAAAATAACTGATCAAGCAAAAAAAGAAATAATTAGTCTTAGAAAACAAACTGGTTGGGGTGCTAAAAGAATAAAACAAATATTAAACCATTTAGGCATCTCTCATATTACAATTAACAATGTAATCAAAGAAAAAGGTTTAACAAGAAAAGAAGGAAACAGAAGTCAGAGAGCAAAATATATCCGCTTCCAAAGGAAACATGCAAACTCATTATGGCACATCGACGATAGTGAATACGGAGAAAAAGGAAAAATAATAGCAATAATAGATGATTGCTCAAGATATTGTCTAGGAATATTACACATAGAAACAGTAAACACAAACATAGCAACAAAATTTCTAGACGAAATAATAAAAACATTTGGAAGACCAGAACAAATAATCAGCGACAATGGTTCTCCATACGGTCTAAAAAGTAAACACTCAAGATTCGACAGATGGTGCAAGAAAAATAAAATTATTCATATTAGAACAAGAATAAAAAGACCACAAACAAACGGAAAAGTAGAGAGATTATTCCAGACAATAAAAAAAGAAATTCTATTTTGCAACAAAGACTTAGAACAATTTAGATACCGATACAACCATCAAAGACCACATGAAAGCTTAAACTGGAAAGCACCATCAGACATCTTTAACTTAAAATAGTACTGGTGACATATGTCACCTTACTACACACTTTTTTATTTTTTTTGACAAACAAAGAACATGTGATCCTTTTCGAAAGGGGCTAATTCTCTTTTATCAATAATTCTAAGTTTTTCTTTAAGTTTTTCTTCAACTTCTTTAAAAATTTTATGTGGTGCTTTTGTTGAATCTATGCTTCTAGATTTAATAGCTATAAGTGCATAACCTTTATTATTTAAAAACTGTAGATTTTTAAATAAAATTTCAACTTGATTCTTCTGAGCAACATCTTGGTAAATTATATCAACTTCTGTTATCCTATTTTTATATGTTTCTGGTTTATTAGCATTTGCAAGAATAGGAATCATATTTTCTCTTTTTTCGCATATAAATAATAAATCACGAACAACTCTTTGTGCAAAATCTAAACAAAATAAAACTCCTGAATTTTTAACAATATCAGAAAGAAAACTTGGGGTATAACCATGGGATGCTCCTAAATATAAAATCTTAGAACCTTCTTTTATTGGATTGAATGAAATTTTTTTTATAACTGCAGCTGCGAATTTAGACCTTGTTGGGTTAAGCTCTCTGTACTCTTCATTATTAAAAGTAAAAAGCTTTTCTTCAAAAAAAGAAATTCCAGGAGTTAAATTTTTTGTCAGTGAAATTTTTCTATTACCTAAATAACCTTGATATATCCCTTCATAATTAGTTTTTTCAATTTTCATTAGACTTGTTACAAATATTGTTATATTTAAAAATATCTTATTTTTGAGCTGTTAAGTAAACTTCTGGAAAATTGAATAATAAATTAACTCTTTTTAATAATTAAACCATTTTAAAGTTTTATATAATCTTCAAGTAATTTTTTAACTTTATCTTTAATATTTCTTTTTCCTATATTTTCATAATCTCCAATATCATTAAGTCTTGTTACTTCAATTATATTTCCTCTCGGGATTGCTTCTGCTGTTATTTTGTATTTTTCATTTGATAAATCTAACCACCATTTTCTCATATCTTCTTTACTATCTATTCTATTATTCTTAATAGCATACATGAGTATATAGAATTGATTTATCCAATCTTTTTTCCCTTTAAAGCTTCTTTTTTTTTCTCTAGATCTTTCTGCTAATCTATTATATAGTATTTCTTTTTCACCAACTAATATAAAAGATATATCTGCAGGAATTATTTCATTATTACAAGACATTTTTACTCTTGTATCTAATTTTATTGCTGGATCTTCTATAAGTCCCATAGCTATTCCAGAAATATAAGATCTATTTAATAAGATAACTTTTTTACTGTTGTTATTTTTTTTTATAAAATTATTTATATACTTCCCCCATACGTGTATTCTTGTTGTATGATACATCTCACTAAGTTTAATAGAATTAAAACCTGTGCTTTCTGGTGTTATATTTTCACCTTTTTCTGCTTTGGCTATTGCCTTAATTAAACAATCATAAATATATGACTTTCTAGCAATTGAATAACCCCTTGCTACACCATCATTAACTCCAGCGAATTGTTCATCTGTTTCTCTAATTAATAAAGTATCATACTTTTTATTTTTTAATATATTTGCTATATTTTTTATGTTTATACTTTTACCTGTTCCATGTGTACCATCAAATGAAATTATTAAACAATTTTTATTTTCGTTAACTTTTATAAGTGTTTCTAAATATTGTTTAGCTTCTTTAACTAATTCCTCTTGATTATTCAAATTATGATTATTTTTATTATCTATCATTATTTAATTTCCATGGTTTTCTAATAGTTTAATAGACCTCTTTTTCTTATAAATTTACTTTATTAAGAATAATTAGTATTATTAAATACTTAAAAACCTTTCGTTTGTTGTTACTAAATAGTCATTTATCCTTTTTTAGAAAAATAATCAACTTTTACAGCCTTAGATAATTCACTTGCTAACTTCCTAGCAGTTTTACCTTTTTCATCAGCATTAGCTTTTGTAATATTTTCATGAGTAAAAATAACACCAAATTTAGGAGCTTTAGAACCTGTTTTTAAATGTCTAAATAAAGCTTTTTCAGCACCTAAAACTTGAATAGTAGATGATGGAAGTTCAGCTAAATGTTTTAATGAATTAGCATGATCAATTAAACGTGCAGCAATTAATGGGGTTGCAGCTTTAGCTAATCTGGGGCACATTATATCTGTTAAACTCTCTAAATATTTTTCTTGAGACTGTAAAATCTTATTTAAAACTTTAACTTCATCTGCTAATTCTTCAATAGACTTTAGATCAGATTCAGACATTTCAATGGCAATATCTTCTTTAACTCTTTTAGAAATGCCTTCTAATAAATATTCAACATTGTCAGTTCTACAAAGTCTTGGGGCATAATAACCATATCTTTCTTTAATATTGGCAACAAGTTTGTTTATTATTTTAATAAGTTCATCAATAGTATGTATTGTTTGTATTATAAGAATATCTCTAGAAGTTTCTTTCTTCAAACTTTCTTTTGTTAATCTTAAATTTAATTCTCTTAATTTATTCATGTATTTGTTTAATAGTATAGGTTTAAAATAGTTGTCTTTTTTATATTTAATGAACAAAACAACCATATTATTTAATTTTTTTTTAATAAACAGTTTATACAATCTAAAATAATACTATATAAAAAAACTCAATAATTTATATAAACAATTATTAAATACTTATTAATATGCAAAAATACCTAAGTGTTAGAGATGCTATGACAAAAATGCCAATATCAGTTGGACCAAATACATTAATTCTTGAATGTTCAAAAATAATGTTAAAAGAAGATGTAGGAAGTTTAATAATAAAAGAAGCGAATATACTAAGAGGAATAGTAACAGAAAAAGATTTAGTAGAAAAAATAATAGCAAAAGAATTAGATCCCAAAAAAACTAAAGTAAAAGAAATTATGACAAAAGATGTTATTACTATAGAACCAACAAAAGATATAATGCAAGCTATAAAAATAATGACTGAAAAAAATATAAGAAGACTGCCAGTAGTTGAATTGGATAAATTAATAGGATTATTAACTGTAAAGGATATATTAAAAATACAACCAGAAATGTTTGATATTATAATTGAAAAAAGCAGGTTCTTTAGAACAAGAAATATATAATAAACTTATTTTATGGCACTTTGATATAAAAATACTCATTTTTTTATTACAAGTAGATCAAATTCAAAAAGAATTTTTCTACTTATATTTTATCATAAAACGAAACAATTATTAACTAATTAAAAAGTAAATAATATTAATGGTAAAAGAGATAGAGATAACATCAAGAAGAATTATATTAAAAAATGAACAATATAATATTTCTGATTTATATAAAAGAATAAAAAATAAAGCAGAAGAATTAGGATATTTAGTTGTTGAAAAAGAACAATCAACGAAATTCACAAAATACGGGCAAGAAATAAAATTTGATTTTCATTTAGATAAAGAATATGATTATTTTGGAAAATGCGAGATGACTGTGGAAGCAATTTTTACAAATATACAAAGAGTTAAAGGTATAGACAAAGGAGATTTAAGGATAGTAATAAAAGGAAAACAAGTATTAGATTATAAAAATAGATGGGGGATAAATAAGTTTAATAGATTTTTATTTGAAATATATCTTAAAATAAAAAAGAAAGAATTTCTTAATACTTATAGTATTAAAGTTGTAACTGAAGTTAATGCATTATATGATTATTTAAAAGATAATTTAGAAGCTTACCATGCTTAGAAAAACTTTATTAAGAAGGTTAGTAAGATATTATTATGGCAAAAGAGGATGGAATATTTAATGATTCTAAAATAAAATATAAAGGTATAGCAGATTTATCATTATTTTATAATAAACTAAGAGAATGGCTTATGGATTTGAAATATTCAGATCCAAAAGATACAGAAATAAAATATTCTGAGAAAATAAAACCTTCTGGAAAAACAATAGAAGTATTATGGGAAGTTTCTAAATCAGAACAAGCGGAATATTTTAAAATCAAAATTGGAATAAAAATGTATTTAGTAAATATAAATGAAGCTGAAACGGAAATTAATGGGAGAAAAATAAAACTTGATAATGGAGATTTTGAAATAAAATTAAGTTCATCATTAATAAGAAATGCAAATAATAAATGGGATGAAAATAGTATGATGTTTAAAATATATGAAAGATATATAATACCTAGAATGATAGAACATTATAAGATTGAAACTTATAAGGATTCTGTAAAGATAATGGATGAAATAAAGAATTTTTTTAATTTATACAGGTTCTAGAAAGATTTATTAAGCTAAATTAAAATAAACTCTTATGGTCCATACTGATAAAGTAACAAAAGAAATGGAGATTTCCCATACAGGTATATTAGACTTCAAAGAATTTTTACAAATGATTAAAGATTTTTTTGGGAATTACAATTATGATATAACAGAAAAAGTATATGATACAAAATCAACCGATGGATTAAAAAACACATTGATAAAATGGGATGCAGACAGAAAATTAGATGATTATAACAAAGCAGTATTTAAATTAACTTTTATTTTAAATGACTACAAAGAACTCTATGTTGAAAAGAAAAAAGTAACAGATGGAAATTTTAAAATAAAGATAGAAGTTGAAATGGAAAGAGACTATGATGAGAACTGGAAAAAAGCACCAACAAAAAGATTCTTAAGAGCAATATATGATAAATATATAGTTGAAAAAAAACAAAGTAATATAGACAAAGAAGCAAAAGAGACAGTACAAAGACTTAGAGAACAAATAAAGAAATATTTAGGAGAATAATTTTTTATTTATATTACTTAAATAATATAAATTAAACTAAATATCCACAACTAATCTTTTTTTACTATATATATGCATTTTTATATACATTTATCTATTTATAATCTTTTTTATATTTTAACTATTTTTTACGATAGCTTTATATATCTTAATAATATTTACAAATTTATGCAAAGAATGGGCGGATTTAGAAGGAAGACTAGGCATAAAATGGCCAAGAATGTTAGAGCTAAAGGAAAGATTAGTTTATCTAAATATTTTCAAGAATTTAAAGATGGAGAAAAAGTATGCTTAGTTGCAGAACCTGCAGTACAGAAAGGAATGTATTACCCAAGATTTTATGGTAAAGCCGGAGTTATAGTAGGAAAAAGAGGAAGATGTTATGAAGTCCAAATTAAAGATGGAAGTTTATCAAAAATGTTAGTGGTACATCCAGTGCATATGAGAAAAACTTAGGAGGATATTTTAAAATGGTTGAGATTGATGTTATAGAACAAAAACCAGTAAGTCTTGTAGAAGTAAAAGGTATGTTAGAGAATGCAAAGAAAAATACTAAAGAATTAAATTTTAGGGCTCAAAAAGTAAATAATTATTTAAATGATGTAGTAAGTTTAGATGAAAAAAAATATAAATATCTATATGAAAAATTATCACATATAGAAAGTCAAAAATTAAGAGATAGATTAATAGTAAAAATACTTGATGTTATGCCTGAAGATATGGAAACATTAAAATCATTATTTTCAGGAGAAACAACGTCATTAAAGTTAGAGGAATTTAAACAAATATTAGATATATTAAAAGAATAAAAATGCTTAGAGAATGTAAACAAAATGGCCAACAAAGAAGAACATGCAATAATATTAGATTTTTTACCGAATGGATATGCATCAGACAGAAGACCATTTCACATAAAAACACCTATAGCACAAGCTTTAGGTAAAGAAACACTTGTAATTCTAGAATTAGTTCCTAAAAAAGATTTTTTTTTACAACTACATGAAGAGGTATATATAGGAGAAGGCAAAAGAGACAAAATACACCATATTGCTGGGAGAATAGGAACAGATAAACTTACAGAAACAGCAAAATCAGAATTAAATTTTATAATAGAAGAACTTGTTAAAAAGGATGAAACTAAGTTTGTAACTTTTTATAATAGGGCCGGGCCAATAAATACAAGAATGCATCAATTAGAATTATTACCTGGAATAGGAAAAAGACATATGTTAAGTATATTATCAGCTAGAGAAGAAAAACTATTTGAAAATTTTGAAGATATAAAGAAAAGAGTACCTTTATTGCCAGATCCTGAAAAATCTATAATTAAAAGAATATTATTAGAACTAGATGGATTAGAGAAACATTATTTATTTGTTAGAATATGAACTAATTCTTATTTTGATATTTTAAACTTTATATAAACTAAGAAAATTATTTTTTAAATTTTTATTAACACAAAATTACGTTCCGTACCCCTTAATTTAATTTTTTACATTTTTTAGAACAAAAATGATTCATTTCTAAATCACAATCTTCACAACAAATAAATAATTTATCACAATTTTTATTAGAACAATTAATATACCTTCCAGAAGGAGAATGACATAATTCACAAATACTAATATCAAAAGTATTTTTACCAGTAGGAATAGATAACCTATCATCAAAAACAAAACAACGCCCTTCAAAATAAGTATTTGGAAATTGTTTAATATAATTGAGAATACCACCTTCAATTTGTGAAACATTATTAAAACCATTTTCCATTAATAAAGCAGAAGCTTTTTCACAACGAACACCACCAGTACAATACATAATTATTTTTTTATTTTTTAAATTTGATAATTGAGGAATTATTTTCTTAAAATCTTTGAAAGTTTTAATGTTTGGGGTAATAGCATTTTTAAATTTTCCAATCTTAGACTCATAATTATTACGAGCATCTAATAAAATCAAGTCTTCATTATTATCCAAACTTTTTTTAAGATTTTTAGGAGTAATATAAGGCCCTTTTTTATTAATATCAACATTGAAATCAGAAGTAACAATTTCATTTCTTATTCTTACTATAGTTTTTTTAAAAGGATGTTCATTTGAAGTATTTCTTTTAAATTTAATATCTAAAAATAATATATTTTTATTAAGATTTTTTTCATATTTAGAAATTTGCTCTTTAATCCCAGAAACAGTTCCGTTAATACCTTCTTTACTAATTAAAATCTTACCTTTAATTCCTAATTTATTACAAAAACCTTGATGTTCTTTTTGAAATTGTTCTGGATTTTGTATTTCTATATATTTATAAAATGAAGATATTATTATTCTCATAGAAATTGTTACTAAAGTATAATTATAAAACTTTTGAAATTCATTTTGTACGATTTTTCTATAAAATATCAAAACAAAATCGTATATGTTTTAGTATATAATATTTAAAAGTTTAAAAATCTTGATTATAATCCATATTTTAGAATATTACTAAAAACAAAAAATATAGCAATTTTTGAATCATCATTAAGAGATTTTTTATTATCAGCAGGTAAACCTTTAATTTATAGTCCATTAGATGAAAAATTAGTAGATAAATTATTAAGAGATTATAATTGAGTTTTTCTAATTCATCAACAAATTTTCATAACAAACAAAAACCTTTATAAATATAACATTAATCCTAAGTTAAAAATGGTACAAGAGAATTTACAGTTAAAACCTTTTTTAAGGGTTTTTAATACAGATATAATAGGGGATAAACCTATAATACAAGCCTTACAAAAAGTAAATGGGATAGGATTTAGTTTAGCTAATATTATATGTATAGTATTAAAAATTCCTAAAACTACAAAAGCAGGATCATTAAGTGATGCTGATGCAAGAAGTATAGAACAATTAGTAAAAGGAAATAAATTACCAAAATGGATAATAAATAGAAGGAAAGATGTAATAACAGGAAATGATATTCATTTATTAGGATCAGACTTAAAGTTTACAATTGATAATGATATTAAAAGATTAAGAAGACTAAAAACATATAAAGGAAATAGACATTCAATAGGACAGCCTGTAAGAGGACAAAGAACAAGGAGTCATTTCAGGCATGGAAGAGCAGTAGGTGTACAAAAAACAAGAATAGTAAAAGCAGTAACACCTACAGATAAAAAAAGTAAGAAATAAAAACAATGGGAAGCCCAAGAAAAATAAGACCAAAATATAGAGGACCATTACATCCATGGAATAGAATAAGGATAGATCAAGAAAGAATATTAAAAAAAGAATATGGATTAACAAATAAATCTGAGATTTGGAAAGCAGAATCAAAATTAAGAAAATTAAGCGGACAAGTTAAGAAATTAATTAGAGAAAGGGGAAAAGAAAATAAACAATCTCAATTAGAAGAAAAACAATTATTAGAAAGTTTATTTAAATCTAATTTAATTTTAGAAAATGCAACATTAGAAAATGTATTAGGATTAGAAGTGAAGGATTTATTATCAAGAAGATTACAAACAATGGTTTTTAAAAGAGGATTATCACTAACCCCAAAACAAGCAAGACAATTTGTTATACATGGGCATATATTTATAAATGGAAAAAAGATAACAATACCAAGTTATTCAGTTACTAGAGATGAAGAATTTTTAATAACATTTAGTACAAAATCAAGTTTATCAAATGAAAATCATGCAGAAAGAATAAAAAAAGAAAAAATAAAACAAATCTTAAAAGATAAAACAGATAAGCAAAAAATAGAAGAAGTTGTTGAAATAACAGAGGAAGAACTTAAAAAAATAGAACAAATGGTAGGAACTGTAGAAGTATAAAAATGGTACAAGATAAACTAAGATGGGGGGTAGCACATATTTATTCATCTTATAATAACACTATTATTCACATAACGGATATAACAGGGGCAGAGACTTTGGGTAGAGCATCAGGTGGAATGGTAGTGAAGGCTCATAGAATGGAAAGTTCGCCTACAGCAGCAATGAATGCAGCAAAGATAGCAGCAGAACAAGCAAGAGAAAAAGGAATAAATGCATTACATATAAAAGTAAGAGCACCTGGTGGACATAATGGCCCAATGAGCACTGGTCCTGGAGCAAATGCAGCTGTAAGAGCATTATCAAGAGCAGGGTTTAGAATAGGGGTAATTGAAGACGTAACAACTTTTCCAACAGATACTTGTAGAATGAAAGGTGGTAAACGTGGACGCCGAGTCTGAATGTTTATAATTCTTTTATTAAATTATTTAAATTAATTTCATCATTTATTAAACAAAAATTTCTTTTAATATTTTTTATATTATCATGACTTTGTGTGAAAATAATATAAAAAGCGAGATTTTATATATAATTAATATTTCTTAAAAATATGGCAGATAATAAAATATCATTACCAAGTTCTGGTGGTGGACTATTAAATTACTCACAAGATTATAAAAGTAAAATACAAATAAAACCAATGTATATAATAATACTTATAGTCTTATTTACAGTAATAGAATTATATCTCTATAAAACTATTTAATTAAATAAAGAATTAATAAGAACCAGAATGATAAATAACTTCTTTTAAAGTACTTAATTGTTGGTACATCCTTATATAATCACTAGCTGTTTTAGTTTTTTTTAATAAATCTAATCTATTATTTAATAAATTAAGTCTTTTTGGAGTTATTTCTTTAATTTCTTCTTCATTAATTATAGCTAAAACTGAAATTCCTTTAAGAACAGTATTATCATCATCATATTCAGTATTAACTTGTTTTACAGTTTTAATTGTTTTTATTAATTTGTTAATAAATAAATCATAATTATCATCTACATGGGCCCTTAATGTTATTGGTGTATCGTTGGAAAAGCTTATTTGCATTTCAACATCAGAATTTCTTGAATCAACTTTTATTAATGCTATCTCAGTTATCTTTAAACTTTTTATTATCACTTTTTAATCACCACCCTTTTTATATAGATTCTAGGATATAATTTATTTAAATATGTTTTTGTTTTTAATCATAAGATAGTATTATCTTATTGTTTTATTTTGAATTTATATTATAAACCCTAAAAATCTAATTAACCTTAAAAATAAAAAGTGTAGACAAGAGATAAGCCGCCTTTTGTAAGAACCAAAGCTGAACTTAAAGATATATTCAACCGATGCTCTTTCTTAACATTCTACTAAGCGCAGTTACGGTTAATTCCGATTATGCTTGCACTAGCCAGGTCCTTTGTTTCATCGAATCCTTTAAGGACGTCAACAGGTTAACTCTGCAATAATTACTTATGCGTTCACTGTATCATTCCAATCTTAAAGGCCGTGTCATTTCTATAAGGTTGCCATTGAATTATCAATCCATTTAGGTGACTTTTTCTTGAGTGGGCGGACTTTCCTCACATCCTGCAATACTTAACTTTTTACAGTCAAAGTCTTGATAAGGTTGCGTAAGTTAAGTCTCTTGCCTACAATAATAACAAAATTAGAAGATTTATAAGTGTTTTTATTTGGCTAATGGGCTGTATATTAAATAATTTATGATAATATTTTAATAATTGGTTTTTGTTAATTAAGAATAATTATTTTAACTATTTATTATTAACCTTTTTTTATAGTAACTATAGATTTTCCATTATTTCCAAAATAATTACGTGCACATTTATTTATTAATTCTGGAGTTAAACTTCTAATTTTTTTTTCGTATATATTATGGTTTGACGGTAAATCATAGAATCCTGACAAGGCTAATCTCTCAGCAGTTTCTTCTAAATTTTCATCTCTAATTGATCTTCTTTCTCCTATTAGTAAACTTTCTTGTGTATCCATAAATTCTTTTTCTCTTAATGGTGATGATACTACTTTTTTTATTTCTTCTGATATTATACTCTTAACTCTTTGTAAGTTTTTTGGTAAAATACCGTAAATAAAAAATTCTAAAATACCTACACCATTATATGGCGTATATGAAACTGACCTGCTATACATTAATCCTCTTTTTGTTCTTAATTCCTTCCAGAATCTACTTCTAGTACAATATTCATCACTTAATCCAATTAAATTGTGAGTTAAAAATTCTATCTTATACCTATCATCGCTCTCATATCCACATACTGGAATAGATATAGATATTTCTGCTTCATCAGCAATTAGACCCCGTAAAGTTCTTGAACTATTTTCAATTTTTATTCTTTTAAATGAATGTTTTGGATTTTTATTTTTTGGTAGATTTTTAAATATATCAGAAGTTTTATTTATTAATTCTTTAATATTTGGGCCTGTTATGCCAATATATAAATTATTACCACCAAAATATGATTCTTTTTCTTTTAATACTTCTTCTATTGTAACCTTTCTAATATTAGGCAATAATTCAGGTGGAACATATAATTTATGGCCTTTTAGTATAGCTTCGTTTTGTGTATTATCAATATCTGAATGAAAATAATTACGATTTTCTAAACATTCTCCTTCAATTATCAATTTTTCTAATTTTAATTGTTTTTCTTTAATATTATTAGCTATTAAATTTTTACAAATTAATTTTCCTACTTTATTAAAGTTTTCAGCAAGAAATTTAGATATTAAAATCATCTTATCAGATTCAGTATAACCCTTAAACCAACCCCCTAACCTTTCAATTTGAACATCAATATCTGATTTTCTGTCAGAAATACAATTTCTAAACAATAAATGTTCAGTTAAATGTGAAATATACTGGTGTTTTAATAAACCATATGGAAATGCTAAAACTATTGCTGCGTCATTTCCAGAAACTTCTTCACCTAATATTGTCACACCATTATCAAGTTTTCTTTTAATTTCTAAATTAACATTTGATTTTAAATATGGAATTACTGTTCTGCGATAATTTTTTGAACTTCTTGAACAATATTGATTACTTTTACTTTTTAACATTTTAATTTTTATTATCACTATTATTTAAAACTTTATCATTTAGCAATATATAGTTTGTAGTATTAATTTTTTTATGATTTTTTAAATTTAAATTTATTTGATAATTTATTTAAAAAATATTTTGACTAATATTAAAGGATATTTAATTTAAATAATGAGAAATTTATGATGGAAAATATTAAATAATGATTTATATAATAAACTTTGATAATGATAAGAATTAGAAAAACTAAAAATTTAGATTATAATTTATATAAAGAACTTTAGGAAAATTACATAAAAAATTATTATGTAAAATTTAATAAAAAATAAAATAGTAAATACTTGACAAAAGATTATTTATAATAACTCTTAATAAAAAGAAAATATAAACTTTTTTATTATAAGATTATAAAAATTGTACTTATTTATCAAGATTTAATATTCTTAAGAAATATAGAAATAAAGGAATAGGAAGTTTTGTTATGAAATTAATAATTAATAAATATAAAAAGAAAATAATTTTACATGTATAGCCTCATAATCCTGCTGTTAGATTATATAAGAAATTTGGTTTTAATATAATATAAAAAGAAAATAATGGAAAATTATTAATGGAAAAGATTAAATAAGACTATAAATTATAAAAATTATGTTAAGTGATAAAGAACAAAAAAGAGAATTTAAAAAAATAACTTCTAAAAATCCTGAAAAGTATTATGCTGTTGAATATTTAAAAAAAGAAGGTTTTATTAGAAAACAATGCATTAAATGCAGTAAATTCTTTTGGACTGTAAATATAGATCAAAATGTTTGTGGCGATTCTTCTTGTTCAGGAGGGTTTAGATTTATTGGTAATTCTCCTGCTAAAAATAAATTAAGTTATATTGAAACTTATCAAGAATTTTCTAAAATGTTTAAAAAATTTGGTTATACCCCTATAAATAGATTTCCAGTTGTTGCTCGTTGGAATCCTTCAGTTGATTATACAATAGCAAGTATATCTGCATTTCAACCTTTTGTAGTTTCTGGAGAAGTAAAACCGCCAGCAAACCCATTAGTAATACCACAATTTTGTTTAAGATTTGGAGATGTTGATAATGTTGGCATTACTGGAAGCCATAATACTGGATTTGTAATGATTGGGCAACATATGTTTGTAAGTCCAAAGGAATGGAATAAAAATAAAGTATTTGAAGAAATACATCAATGGCTAAAAAAAGGTTTAGGGTTGCCAAATTCTGAAATTAGTTTTCATGAGGACGCATGGGCTGGTGGTGGAAATTTTGGACCATGTATGGAATTTTTTTCAAGAGGGGTAGAAATAGGAAATCAGGTTTATATGTTATATGAACAGACTCCTAATGGAAATAAAGAATTAAATATAAAAGTTTTAGATATGGGAATGGGGCAAGAAAGATGTGCGTGGTTTAGTCAAGGCTCAGCAACAATATATGATGCTACATTTCCTAAGATTATGAAAACATTATATAAAATATCTGGATTGAAAACAGATGAAAAATTAATGGCAAAATATATTCCTTATGCTGGATATTTAAATGTAGATGAAGTAGAAAATTTAGATAAAGCATGGAAAGAAGTTGCTAAAAATGTTGGTTTAAATGTTGAAGAACTAAAGAATAAAATAATACCATTAAGTCAATTATATTCTATAGGTGAACATACAAGAGCATTATTAGTTGCTTTAAATGATGGTGCTTTACCTTCAAATGTTGGTGGTGGATATAATTTAAGATTATTAACAAGAAGATGCTTTAGTTTTATAGAACGAAATAATTGGAATATTGATTTATTTTCAATTTGCAAAGAACATGCTAAAGAACTTAAGAAACAATATCCTGAATTAAGTGAAAATTTAGATGAAGTAAAAAAAATATTAGATGTTGAGAAAAATAAATATCAAACCAATTTACAAAAAGCTAAAAATATAATTGATAAAATAATAATAGAAAAACAAAAAATAAGTACTGAAAAATTAATAGAATTATATGATAGTAATGGAATAAATCCTGAATTAATTGCAAAACCATTAAATGTTAAAATTCCTGATAACTTTTATGCACTAGTTGCAGAGAAACATGAAAAAAAACAACAAGAACATCCAACAGAAAAACAATTGAATTTTGAACTACCAGAATTACCAAGAACTGAACAGTTATATTATCAAAATTATAAGTTAACCGAATTTGAAAGTAAAATATTATTTATAAAAGATAATTATGTAGTATTAGACAAGACTGTATTTTATCCTACATCTGGCGGGCAATTACATGATACAGGAACAATAAATAATTATAAAGTATTAGAAGTAATAAAACAAGGAAAAATAATAATACATATTCTAGAAGAAGGACATAAATTAAAATTAAATGAAAAAATAAAAGGAAAAATTGATTATGAAAGAAGAGTACAATTAGCACAACATCATACATCAACCCATATTGTAAATGCTGCTGCTAGAAGAATATTGGGAAAACATATTAATCAAGCTGGAGCAAAAAAAACTTTAGAAAAAGCACATATAGATTTAACACATTATCAAAGTTTAACAGATGATGAATTAAAGAAAATAGAGGATGAAGCGAATAAGATAATAAAACAAGAAATAACTATAAAAAAATCATTTATGTTAAGAGATGAAGCTGAAAAAAAATATGGATTAATGATATATCAAGGAGGGGTGCCAATAGGACATGAATTAAGGATAGTAGATATTGTAGGGATAGATGTTGAAGCCTGTGGTGGAACACATTTAGATAATACTAAAGAAGCGTTGAAAATTAAACTACTAAAATCAACTAAAATAAGCGATTCAATAATAAGAATAGAATTTATGGCTGGAAAAAAAGCTTATCAAGAAGAACAAAAAGAATTAGAAATAATAAATGAATTAAGTAATTTACTAAATTGTGATAAAAAATATGTAATTGGAAGAATAAATGAATTATTTGAATTATGGAAAAGTATTGTAAAAAAAGGTAAAAAATTAGATTATGAATTAAAATCTAAAGAAGAATTTAAAGGAGATATAATCATTAAAGCAATTGAAATATTAAAGACACAACCAGAACATTTATTAAATACAGTTAAAAGATTTATCAATGAAATTGAAGAAAATAAGTGATATAAACTATATTTTACATATCACGTTAAGTAGTTAATACATCGAGTTTTTAGACAAATTGTCTACTTCATTTCACCAAAATTTTTTCTAAAACAAAAAGGAGGCTATTCTTTTTTCTTCTCTTTTTCTGACCAATTTATTAGAGGAAGAAGAGCTTTTGTTAATTTTTTTCCTTTTTTTGTTAGGGAATACTCTACTCTTGGTGGAAGTTCATTGAATGATTTTCTTATTATAATTTCCTCATCTTCTAATTCCTTTAGTCTTTGAGAAATTATTTTTGCAGTTGCTCCTTCTATTCTTTTTAATAAATTATTAAATCTTAAACTTCTAAAATTACCTATCGTTATTATGATAGATATTGTCCATTTTTTACTTATGTAATTTGTAACAGATTCTAATGGTTTTGGGCAATACCCATTAGTAGACTTCATTCTGCAACTATCTTGATCACCTGTCATCATAATACTTACCGTTTGGAAACTATTTAATTTATATAATTTGTAATACTATATAAAATATACTGTTGTAAGGAAGTATGAAAATGGATGAAAAAATTAAAATAAAGGAATCTTGCTGTAATTTTGGAAAATGTCCTTGTTGCCCGTGCTGTATATGTTTTTGCACAAAAGAGCTTAAGAAAATACTCTCTCCAGAAGCACGGAAACTTTTAATAAAAGAATTATCTTGAAGGTAAAATGGAAAATTCAATGATTAAACCTATTTTTTTAACTTTAAGTTCTAGAAGACATCTTGTAATAGCAATAGCTCTTGCTTTTATAATAGCTTTTATTGCTATTTTAATTCCATCTTTATTAACTCCGGGTAATACACTGAAATACCAAGTTTTTTCCTTGCAGATAACCGACATTGGTTTAATATTCCTATTTTCCTCTTTGTTTGGAATTTCGATCGCCATGCAGATTTATGCAGTATATAAAAATAGATTACAAGGTGGTAATGTAGCAAAGAGTGCAGGAACTGGTTTTGCTGCACTTATTGGCACTTTGTTTTCTGCTAAACTTTGTCCGATTTGTTTAGGAGTTATTTTAGGTTTTGTTGGAATAGGTGGTTCGACAACACTTTTCTTATTCTCTTATAAAAAAGAGATAATGATAGCAAGCATATTAATACTAACTTTTACAATTTATTTATCAGGAAGAAGGATAACAAAAATAAGAATTTGTAAGAATTGTAAATAGGAGTTTATTTAAATGATCTCAACTTAGTCATTCTGACAGACGTATTAAAACTGATAATTAGGTGATGTTTACTTTACAACTCAAGAAATAGTGAGCTGTTAAGTTAGCGTCACCTCTTTTGTGCAATTTTCTTTCAGGTACAGACAACTTTATATACTTCATGTTCCTGAATTAAATTATGAAAATAAGGGAAGTTTTAGATAAAAAAGTAGGAGATATTGAATATACAAGATACATAACGACTTTACCAAAAGATGTGGTTAAAGACTCAAAACTGCTTGGCAAAGAGCTAAAGGCGAGAGCCGAAAAAGGAAAAATCATACTAGAAGAAGTATAATTCTTTCATGTACCGAAAGGTTTATATACTTCATGTACCTGAATATATGTATGATTAAGTGTAAACATTGTTCAGGTAAAAAATTTCTAAAGAAAGGTTTTAGAAAGACAGAACACCGAGGGGAAATTCAAAAATATTTCTGTAAAGACTGCCACAGATATTTTACAAATGATGATGGATTTTATAGAATGAGAAATAAACCTGAAATAATCACAATGTCTATTGATATGTACGTTTCTAATTTATCAAGCAGAAAGATGAGAAACCAGTTAAAGAGGCATCTTAGTCACAAAATAAGCCATGTTTCTGTTTTAGATTGGGTTAGAAAGTACACACTAAAAGTTCAGAAATTTATAGAAAAACAAGGATATAATCTTGGCAATAGTTTTTATGCAGATGAAACTTTAATAAATAGAGAAGGGAGATTAGATAGATTTTGGTGCTGTCTTGATTGGGATACTCGTTTAATCACAGGATTTCATTATAGTTTATCTGCTAATCCAATTGAAGCACAGGAATTTCTTAAAAAATCAATCAAAAAAGGGAAGCCAAAATATATACAAACAGATGCAGGGGTTTTCTATCCGAGAGCGTTTAGAAAACTATTCTATTCAAATAAATTAGGTGGTTTAACTATTGAACATAAGATTCAAAATGTAAGAAAAACAAAAATTCATAATTATAGGATTGAGACGGTATTTATGAAAATCAAAGATAGAGTTATGGATTTTAGAGGATTGAAAGCACTTTGGTCTGCTCCTATCCTAATGACTGCTATTGTTATTCAACATAATTTTATAGAAAATCACTCTACAACTGATGAAATCCCATCAGAAAGAGCAGGAGTTAATTTGGAATTGGGAGAGAATAGATGGTTAGATTTAATTAAATTAAGCAATGTATAAATCCTTAATAAAAGAATGTTTTATAAACAATTTAACATAACTTTTTATCATGTCCACCTATATCAAAACTCCGATAATTTTAGATATAAAAGAGTCAATTGTTTTAGAACCGAAAAAACCCTATAATTTTGATGCTAATTTCCATAAGCCCTCACACTTTCCATCTGCAGATAATATTTGGGAAAAAGAAAAGTATTGGATATCTATGGTATGGAAAGATAAATATCTGGGGCTGAAATTTGAAAATGTGGGAACTATAAATAAACCAAAGATAAATGTTAATATCTATTCTCAAAAACCTTTATCAAAGAATTTTATTGGAGAATTGATACCAGAAATTAGATGGAGATTTAACTTTGATTCTGATATCTCTGATTTTTGTAAAATTTACGAAAATGATAAAATCTTAGGGGACATAATAAAAAAATGGAAAGGTATGAAACCAATTGCTGCGAACTCACTTTATGAAACTTTGATAATCTATATTGTTTTACAAAATGCTAATGTTAGACGTTCCGTTCAAATGTTGGAAAATTTATTTAAGAAATATGGTAAGAAAATAAAATTTGATGGGAAAGTTCTTTCTGCATTTTGGTCTCCAGAGAAGATAGCAAAATCCTCTGAACAAGAATTAAGAAATTTGAAAGTGGGCTATCGGGCCAAATTCTTTATGAAAATATCTCGACAATTTGCAGATAAACAAATAGATGAATTGGCATTAAGGCGAATGAATAAAGAAGCGGTTAGAACAGAGATGTTAAGGTTATATGGAATAGGTCCTGCGTCAGTGGAATATCTACTTTTTGAAGATTTTTATTTTTGTAACGCATTAGCAACAATTCCTCCTTGGGAACAGAAAATAATGTCAAAGTTAATATTCAATAAACCTATAGTTTCAACCCAAAAGATTCTATCTTTTTTCAATAAATTCAAAGGATGGGAGAAATTAGCATTTCATTATATCTGGGAAGATATATTCTGGAAAAGAAAACATGAACATATTGAATGGTTAGAAAAAGAAATAAGATTATAGTTATTTAACCGTTATAATATATCTTGGATCAACTTTTCCTTTTGTTGTCCCGTATTCAAAGGCAGATTTCCAAATTGGAATATCTTTTGATTCTACTTCAAATGAGGTTATGCCAAAACCTTTGTCTTCCCCAACATTTTTTAACCTTATTATAAAAGACTTTCCATGAAAGATTATCAATAATTTCTTTCCATTAGTAAAATGAGCATAGTATTCTAGTTTCATATTCTTTTCAAAATCCTTTGAAATTTTATTGATGTCTCCATCATCAACTCCAATAGTGTATAACGTCCAGACTCTCTTTGTATCGCCTTCTATATTCTCTTCTATCTTTTTGTCGAGAACTTTTAATTTCTTCAAGATTGTAATATCATTTAAACTTTCATCTATCACCCATCCTTTCCAAGAGTTTTCCATAAACTTATAATAAAGCGGATATTTATAATCTTATTGATTGCTTACATCAATAAATTAATCACACATCAAAAAGGTGACGTTTACTTTACAGCTCAAGAAATAGTTATCTTTAAAAATTTATATATAACTTAATTTTTATGAAAATTTTAGCAGTAGACACAAAAAAACAGTACCTTTCAATTTATGAAAGAGTTCTAAAAGAATATTTAGGTAATGGTGGAGAAATTGTAACAACAGATAATGCTGTTCAAGCACGAAGTTATCTTAGAGAAGATCTTGCATCATATAAATTTGCTATTATAGATGGTGATTTAAATGGTAAAATGAATGGTTTAGAATTAGTATCTTTATTAAAAAATGATGATAAATTTATTGAATTACCTATAATAATGACTTCATATAATTCTAGTTCTGCATATATGAATAAAGCTTTTAAGAGTGGGGCAATATTATTTGGAAAAAGACCACTTATTGAACAAACATTATTATCTATTGTAAAAGCATTAACAGACTTAGAATAATTTATTAACTTTAAAATAATTTTAGTTTATATGAATAAAAAAATAATTATCAATATAATATGGTTATTGCATTTACTAATAGTTTTACTTTTCTTTGGATTATTCTTAATACCTAAATTATTATGGAATAATGTTATAAAATTTCATTTTTGGTATTTAATTATTATAATTTTTATACAAATAATATGGGGATTAATTATTTACAACAAGACTAAAAAAATAGATATAATATGTCCATTAACAACTTTAATGCAAAAATTAAGAGGATATGAAATAAAGGACAAAAAAAACTATAATCATTCTTACATAGCCGAATTATTAAATAAATTAAAAATAAAAGTAAATTATAATATTGTAAGTTTATTAATATTTATTTCTATAATAATTGTTTTTATACAATATATACTTCAAAATAAATAAAAACTTATAAACATAAATAAAATTTTAGATTATATGGCTCATACAATAAGATCAAAAATTTTTAATAAAACTTATCTAGTAGCAGATAATCAAACACAATTAGAAGATATTTGTCCTATAGACTGCATACCATTAGTAGCTATTACAGAATATGATTTTACAGAAGATGTTTGTAAGGCATGCAATATACATTATGATTATAGACAAAGAGGCAATCAAGAATATTATAAACAAGCTGTAACAAAACATCTAACAAGTTTAGAAAAAGAATATGGAATACTAAAAGAAAAATTATCTGAAATAGAAAAAATACTAAATGTAGGCAAAAAAACAAGTTAATTTAATATAGAAATGTTTATAAATTTTTTCAGAATTTCTAAACACTAAATATCGGAGGAAATTATATAAAATGACAAATAATCAACAACCTATTTATATATTAGCAGAAGGAAGTCAAAGGACTATGGGAAAAGATGCACAAAGAACAAATATAATGGCAGCAAAATTAGTAGCTGAAACAGTAAGAACAACATTAGGCCCTAAGGGTATGGATAAAATGCTAGTTGATTCTTTAGGTGATATTATAGTAACAAATGATGGAGTAACAATATTACAAGAAATACAAATAGAACATCCGGCAGCAAAAATGATAGTTGAAGTTGCGAAAACACAAGAATCAGAAGTTGGAGATGGAACAACAACAGCAGTAATATTAGCAGGAGAACTATTAAAAAATGCTGAATTATTATTAGAAAAAAATATACATCCAACTGTAATAACAAAAGGATATAGATTAGCTGCAGAAAAATCACAAGAAATTTTATCTAATATAAATGAAAATGTATCAATAAAAGATACTCAGATACTAAAAGATATAGCAATGACAGCAATGACAGGAAAAGGCGCTGAAGTTGCAAAAGAAGTATTAGGAAATATTGTTGTAGAAGCTATAAAAACCGTAGCTGAAGAAAATGGTAAGGAATTAGTTGTAGATATAGATGATATTAAATTAGAAAAAAAAACAGGAGCAGGAATAGAAGATTCTGAATTAATACAAGGTATATTATTAGATAAAGAAAAATTACATCAAGGTATGCCTAGTTTTGTGAAAGATGCTAAGATATTATTATTGGATTTAGCGTTAGAAGTAAAAAATACTGAAATAGATGCTAAAATACAAATAACAGACCCGGGACAAATGCAAGCATTTTTAGATATGGAAGAAAAAATGCTAAAAAATATGGTAGATAAAATAGTAAAATCAGGAGCAAATGTAGTATTTTGTCAAAAAGGAATAGATGATTTAGTACAGCATTATCTAGCTAAATATTTAATATATGCAGCAAGAAGAATAAAAAAATCAGATATGGAAAAATTATCAAGAGCAACAGGAGCATGTTTAGTAAGTAATTTAGATGAATTAAATATTAAAGACTTAGGATATGCAGGAAGAGTAGAAGAAAGAAAATTCGGAGAAGAAGATATGACTTATGTTACAGAGTGTAAAAAAGCAAAATCTGTTACTATACTAATAAGAGGCGGTACAACACATGTTATAGATGAAGTTGAAAGAGCAATAAAAGATGCATTAGGCGATATAATTGCTGCTTTGAAAGTAGGAAAAGTAGTAGCTGGGGCAGGAGCAACAGAATTAGAAGTTGCAAAAGAATTAAGAAAATTTGCTAATTCATTAAGTGGAAGAGAACAACTTGCCGTAAATGCATTTGCAAATTCATTAGAAGTTATACCTATAACATTAGCTGAAAACGCAGGACTAGATCCAATAGATACATTAACAGAATTAAAAGCTGCACATGATAAAGGACAAAAATGGGCAGGATTAGATGTATTTACTGGTAAAGTTGTAGATGCATGGAAAGCTGGCGTTATAGAACCTTTAAAAATAAAAACACAAGCTATTAAAAGTGCATCTGAAGTTGCTGAATTAATACTTAGAATAGATGATGTATTAGCGTCTGGGAATAAATCATCTCCTGGCGGAATGCCACATGGTGGAATGCCTGGAATGGGTGGTATGGAATAAAAATGGTGAATAGATCACACCTTGAATTATTGTTATATGCTGTAGATTTTGAAAATGGAGTTCCTATTGAAGAATTAGCTGAACCTGAAAAATTTAGAACTAAACATTTAATAAAAAAAGGTTATTTAATAATATCTGATAATTTTACAAAAGGAAAATATTGTTATAAACTTACAAAAACAGGACAAGAACTAATAAGTGATATTAATTCTTATTCTAAAACAAAATATGAAATTTCTGCAGTTGCTGGAATAAGATTAGGAATGAAATAAAATGGTAAGAAATAGTGAAGCAAAAATATTAAGATTAGTATAAAAATTAAAAAAATGAATAAAATAATTGTTGCATTAATTTCTTTATTAAATATTGATTGCACTTATAATCTTAAACAATTAAGTGATAGTAAAATAAATAATAAATGTAATTTGGATTATGATAAAGAATATTATGAAGAAGCAATAATCTTTTGTAATGAATCAATTAAAAGAGGATATAAAGAATTTAATTTAGTATTGGGGGATTTGTATTTTAATTTAGCAAAAGAAAAGATGTTAATAACACCATATCTAAAAGAAAAAAGAAATTTTGATTATTATAGGTTAATTGAAAATAACTTAGGTAAAGCAATAGATTGTTATGAACTTTATATTAGAGAAAATGGTATGAATGAAGAATTAGAAAATAATATTGAAGAAATTTTAACCTTTAGAAAATTAAATAATCTTGAAGAAAAAATATTTATGAAACATTAATAATTAGATAATTTTTTAATTATACTTTCACCTTTTGTATCATCAATATAATAACCTTTTTCTTTTATTTTATTTCTCAATTCGTCAGCCAAATTAAAATCTTTATTTTTTCTAGCATTATCTCTTTTTTGTACTAAATCTTTAATATGATCTGGAATTTCTATCTCTTCCATAGTAAATATACCCAATATTTTATTAAGTTCTTCAAAAAAAGCTAGAATCATTTTAGCATCATTTGTAGATAATTCATAAGATGCTATTATAATATTAACTTCATTTATAAAATTAAATATAACAGAAATAGCATTAGGTATTTCAAAATCATCATTCATATGTTTTTCAAATTCTTTTCTAGTATTTTTAATTAAAACCTTAATTTTTTTATTATCTTTTATAGCATTTTTGTAATGATTAAGTTTTATAATTACTTCATTAAATTTATCTAGGCTATTTTTTGCATTATCCATAAGTTCTAATGTAAAATCTAAAGGTTTTGTATATTTTGTAGATAAGAAAATATATCTTAAATATTGAGCTGGGTATTTTCTAAGCATTTCTCTTAATGTATAAATATTTCCTAAAGATTTTGACATTTTTTCGTTGCTTAAATTTAAGAAACCAGCATGCATCCAGTATTTAACTAAAGGTTTTTTTGATAATGATTCTATTTGTGCAATCTCAGCTTCATGATGTGGGAATATTAAGTCAAGAGCACCACCATGAATATCATATTGTTGACCAAATTCTTTTTCAGTAATAGCAGTATCCTCGATATGCCAACCAGGCCTCCCGAGTGAAAAGTCTGAAGGCCAAGAAGGTTCATAATCAAATTTTTTCTTTTTCCAAATAACAAAATCTTCAGAATTTTTTTTATTTTCATTAACTTCTATTCTAGAATGTTCTTTTATTTGTGATAAATCTTGATGAGATAATTTACCAAAACCTTTAAACTTAGAAACTTCAAAATAAACCCCGTCATTAGTTTCATAAGCAAAACCATTTTCAACTAATCTTTTAACTTGAGACTTAATTTCTTCAATATAACTAGTAGCTCTAGCATATTTTGAAATAGAATTAATACCTAAGCTTTTCATATCTTCATAATAATAATGTTCATATTGCTCTGATAATTTTTTACAAGGAATTTTAAGTTCTAATGCTTTATTTATTATTTTATCATCTATATCTGTAATGTTCTGTAAATAAAAGACATTATAACCTTTATATCTTAAATATTTAACTAATGTATCAAAAAAAGTAAATGTTCTTGCATTACCTACATGAATATAATTATATGATGTAGGACCACATACAAATAATTTAATCTCTTTATCTTTTAATAGTTTTAAAACTTCTTTTTTTCTAGTTAAAGTATTATATATTTTTACTACCATAAAATTTAAGATAATTGCTAGTTTTTATATCTTTTTCTTATTAATTAATATGATATTTAGTATATTTTAGTATTCAGCAAAGTTAATAAATCACTTTTTTTGCTTTAATATACTATAAAACATGAAAATATCATTATACACAAAAGGAATAGAAGAATTAAAAACACAAGCATTAGTTTTACCAACTTATGAAGATTTTTTGAATGAGTTAGAAGAATATAATGAGATAAGCGAAGATTATATAAATGAAGTAATAAAAAATAAAGAATTTGAAGGAAAATTAAATCAATTATGCTTGATAAGATTAAAAAGAAATGTTAAAAAAATTATATTATTTGGATTGGGAAAAAGAGAAGATTTTAATCTTAATAAAGCAAGAGAAGCAATAGCAAAAGTAGCTGTATATATAAAAGATAATAATATAAAAGAATTTAGTTTTAAATTATTTAATGATACTAATCCTTATGATGCAGCTTTTTGTACAGTAGAAGCAGTAAAATTAGCATTGTATCAATTTTTAGATTTTAAAACACAAGGATTGAATGATATTAAAAAAATAGAACACTTTACTATAGTTGCAGATCCTAATAATTTTATGGAAGTAGATAAAGGAATAAAAGATGCTTTGATGTTAACAAACGCAATTTATTATGTAAGAAATTTACAAAATAATCCAAGCAATATAGTAACACCAAGTTATTTAGCTGATGAAGCAATTAAAATGGCTGCAAAATTTAAACTAAAATGTACTATATTAGAAAAAAAAGATATGGAAAAATTAGGAATGGGCGGGATATTAGCAGTTAGTAAAGGATCAGATCATCCACCTAAATTTATAATTTTAGAATATAATGGTGGAAAAGAAACTATTTGTTTTGTGGGAAAAGGTGTAACATTTGATTCTGGTGGTATATCAATAAAACCTTCACAAGATATGGATGAAATGAAATATGATATGAGCGGAGGAGCAACAATATTTGGGATAATGCAATTAGTTAGCCACTTAAAATTACCTTATAGAATAATTGGATTAATTCCTACAACTGAAAATTTGCCTGGTGGAAGTGCATATAAACCTGGGGATATAGTAAAATTTTATAATGGAAAAACAGCTGAAATAATAAATACAGATGCAGAAGGAAGGGTTATATTAGCTGATGCATTGGCATATAGCAAAAACTATAATCCTGATGTTGTTATAGACTTTGCAACATTGACTGGAGCATGTGTAGTATCACTAGGCGATATTTATACAGGAATGTTTTCTAATAATGATAAATTAGCCGAACAAATAAAACAAGCAGGCGATATTGTTGGAGAAATGGTGTGGAGAATGCCATTACATGATAAATATAAAGAATATATAAAAAGTGATATTGCTGATCTTAAAAATTGTGGGCCAAGAGAAGCAGGTGCAATAACCGCTGCTATATTTTTAAAAGAATTTGTAGAATGTAAAAAATGGGCACATTTGGATATAGCAGGAACAGCATGGAGAACTAATACAAAAGATACATTAAATCCTAAAGGCGGTACTGGTATTGGGGTTAAATTAGCTTTAGAATTATTAAAGAATTTTAAGAAATAACCTAACTTTATAAATTTTATTATTTGATTTACTTTATGAAAAAATTAACTAATCAAGAAATATTTGAATTACAATTTTGTTGGGGATATATAGAAGATGCTTCTTATCTTAATATGGCTCTTAAAATTGAAACATTATATCCATTTTTTTTAGATTTAAAAAATTATAAAGTATTAGAAATTGGACCAGGTTGCAATCCTATTAATAAATATTATAGTTGTAAAGAATATATTACTGCTTATGGGAATTATCCTAATGATGGTTTGTCTATATTAAAAAAGCAAGATGATAAAAGTTTGGTTATAGTCTCTTTTGGAGTTATAGATGATTGTATTCTTAGTTCACATAAAAATAAATTAACAAAACAATATATTGAAGAATTAGTAATAGAGATCAAAAGGGTAATGAATCCATTTAGTATAATAATAGGTCTTGATTCTGAAAAATATATTGGAAATGCTGATATTAATCTCTCTAATGAACTTAATAATTTAGGTGGTGTTTATTTAGAAAAATAAAAAATAATACAATATAAATAAAATAATCACATTTTTATATAAGTTAAATTTCTTTAAATTATGATACCAGGAATGAACCCACAACAACTTGCACAAGCAATGAAGAAATTAGGAATAAAACAGCAAAAAATAGAAGCTAGTGAAATGATAATAAAAAAAATAGATGGATCACAATTAATAATAAGAAATCCTGAAATTATAAAAATAAATATGGGTGGACAAGAAAGTTTACAAATAACAGGCGATATAGAAGAATTATCAAACATAAAAGAAGAAGATATAGAAACAGTATTAGAACAAACAAATGTAAGCAAAGAAAAAGCAAGAGAAGCATTAGAAAAGTGCAATGGTGATTTAGCAGAAGCAATACTATCTTTAAAAGAAAATAGTTAATTATGTAAACTTCTCAATAGCAAAAACTATATAAGATACTCTATACATCTTAATATATAAACTTTTAATTATATAATGGAGTTAATAATTGATTATGTATAAAAACACAGAATTTTATAAAAAATTTTCTATAAAAGGAGAAAAATTATAATGGAAATATTAGAAGATCAGGTAGATACACCTGAAGATGAATTAAAAAGAGCAGATCACCTAGTTTATGTCTCATTAAAATATACAAGGACTTGTGATATTATGAAAAATGCTGTTAAAAGAATGATTGCAGCTTATGAATTATCTATGGATGAATATTTAGAAAGTATTAGAAAAATAAAAAAAATAAAAGATGTACCAACAAATTATAAAGAAAAAGTGATATTAGTAAAAAAGTTAATAGGAAGCTCTGTTAATAAATATCTTGTATTATATAATTTATTAAAAAAAATAAATAAGGCAGATTATACAGCTATAGAAGAGTTTAGGAAAAATGTTACTTTAAGGACAAAAGATAAAAAATCATTAGATATAAAAGTAGAACATTTATATCAATATTTAGAAACTACAAAAGAATTTAATAAATTTATTAAAAGTAGAATGAAATAATTTTTTTCTTAATTTTTTATATAAAACTTTTACTATAGTAAAGAAATTTATAATAACCATTGGTTCTTATCTATTTTTAACAAAAAATTTATAAACTTATACAAGTTTTATTTAATAAAATAAATTAATGCTTTTTATTGTATAACATTTATTTTTTATATTTTTTTAGTAATAACAAAAATAAAATATAAAGTCTTGTTCGTTTTAGTCATTTTTTTGGTTTTAATAATTTATAATCAAATTCATTTTATAACTTACTTTCGTCCGTGACTAGTCTATTATATTTGTTTTTCTTTCCATTTCAGTTCTTCTAGATATCTAATAAAAGTATGAAAATTGGTATTAAATCTAAAAATTAAGAAAGATCACTTTGTTAATGGCTTTTTAACTACATCACCTATTGATAATGTTTTATCACTAAGGACTATATCTATGTGGGGTAAAAGATAAATCTCTTTTTTAGTTGGAGGTGCTTTAAATTCTACACTGTCAAATCTAACTGTTTCTCCTTTTTTTAAATTTAATATTGCTTGTGGAACAACTTTTCTTCCCCCATAAAAACATTGATAAACCCACCTATCATTAATAAAATATGTACCACAAAAAGTATATTCTAGTCTTGCAGTTGAGCTATAATCTTCCCCTCTATTATACCCTGTTAAGTTTATTTTAACTTTATCTTCTTTTAATTCTATATCCATTCTTACATTTAAGTTATGATGGTCTACACTATTGCATAAATTTCCAACATCTGGTAGTTCCATTAAAATACTTTTTACAGTTTCTTGTTCAATTTTTTGTATTACTGTTTCACATTTTTTTTCTAATCCTTGTACCTCATTTGAGCATCCTGTTAATATTATTGCTAATAAATATTTTCCTATGTTTGCCATTTATTCTGAGCATTCTCCATAAATTAATAATTCTTCCGGTTTCATATTACTTAATTTATTTTTTCCAAATGCTTCTATTTTTCCATCTTCTCCTAATAAAACCCATCCTTCTAGGCCGTTAAACGTTCCTACACAGTTTAATTCCTGATCATATATCTTTTCCACACCCTCTACTACCCTTATATTCCCATCTTGGTCTGGATAATACAAACAATTACTATTACACTTTTCTATCAAATTTTTATATAATTCTTCTTTTGGTTGGTCTATAGTCCCGTATATTTCATCTTTCTTCTCTAATCCTCTTTCACTTTTTATAATTATTCTATTTTCTAGATTTAAAACATTAGAATTAATTTTTTTAGGTTTTGTAATGGGTATACTAATAATTTCTCTTTGATTAATTTCCTTTTGTTTAACTTTATACAAATTAGTTGTATGATTTTGTGCTAGAGGACTTAATAAATATAAAGCTCCTATTATTGTCCCTATACCTATAAGATATTTAATTTTCATAATTTTTATTAGTGTAATAACTATTTAAATCTTTTTATTACTTATAAGTAATTATTAAATAAAGATTACATAATAATCCACATGAATTAAAACATGAACATAAAAGAGCGATAATAACTGAATAATCCAAAACTAAAATCCAATTTATTATTTTAAACACTTAATCATAAACGTAGCAAACTTATGAAATATCACAAACTCCTTTAGATAATCGCGAACGAAAGTAAGTTATAAAATGAATTTGATTATAAATTATTAAAACCAAAAAAATGACTAAAACGAACAAGACTTTATATTTTACTTTTGTCATCTACTATTTTATGGTTAGATTTATATAGCTGTTATAATATTTAAAACACAATGGCAAGAACAAGATTTGTAGGATGTATAGGCGCTAAAGGTGGAGTAGGAAAAACAACAAGTGCAATAAATCTTGCTGCTTCATTAAATTTCTTTGGAAAAGATGTAATAATCATTGATGCAAATTTAACTACACCAAATGTTGGAATATATTTAGGAGTGCCAATAGCTCCAGTAACATTACATGATGTATTAAAAGGAAAAAATGATATATCAGAAGCTATATTTATGCACAAAAATGGTGTTAGAATAGTGCCTGCAAGTATAGCTTTAAAAGATACTAAAAAATTAGATGCAACAAAATTACCAAGCCATGTATCAGAATTATATGGAAATGCAGATTATGTTATTATAGATGGACCGGCTGGTTTAGGAAAAGAAGCAATATCTGCAATGAAGTCTGTTGAAGAAGTAATAATTATTACAAATCCTGAAATGCCTGCAGTAACTGATGCATTAAAAACAATAAAAATATGTAAAGAATTAGGTAAGGAAGTTTTAGGTGTATTAATAACAAAAACAAATTCTAAAAATGCAGATATGACATTAAATGATATAGAAAGCATCTTAGAAATCCCAGTAATAGGAATAATACCTGAAGATAGAGCAGTCAAATTTTCACAAGCAAATAATGAGGCAGTAATTCATAGCCATCCAAGAAGTGCATCAGCAGTACAATATAAAAGATTAGCTGCAGATTTATTGGGGATAGATTATCATGAAAGACCAGAAGTAATGCAACAAGGTGGATTGGTTTATGGAGTATTGAGATTCTTAGGATTTAAAGATTAATATTGTATATTTGGTTATGATAATTTTATAACCTTAAAATTTTTAAAGTAAAACTTTGTATTATTATTATCATGATAAATAACTTAGAAAAAATTTTAGATTATGGCGGAGATGACGAAAATGGAAGTTATTTTTGTTCATTAATAATATCAACATTAGAAGGAAGAAAATATGTTTTACATGTAGGATATTCTGAATCAAGTGAAAAATTTGCTTATAAAAAGATAGAATTTAAAGATGAAGAAAGTTTAAAAAAAGCTGGAAGTGGATATGGATTAAGAGAATGGGAAGAAACAGACCTTGGATGTGGTTATGAAATAACTAATGAACAATATAAATTAGCTATGAAAGAATATAAAAGTTAATAATATAATTTTAATTCTAAATCAAATAAGAAACTTTAAATATCCTCTATCTTTACTTTTATCTAATCCCCGCTTAGCTTAAACGCAATATAAGGCGGAGCATTGGTGGAGCAGTCGGCTGTAGATAAATTCACTGTTTGATCAAAAGCATAATGCTAGAAATGAAAAACAGATAGCTGACCCCGACAGGTTGCTGGTTCGACTCTGGCAGCGGGGATTTATCTTAATACTACTAAGTTTTTTACTATATAATTTTTCTCATAAATTTATTAATAAATATAGAATATTATAATTAAAGAAATGCGAAATTTTAAATTCTGATCGTAGTTTATAAAAATAGTAAGTTTTTTTAATTAAATATTTAAGTTTATAATATTTAAAATAAATTATAATTTTCTTAATAGTAAACTTAATAACTCTTTCTATATTTATTATTTTATGATAAAGAAAATTTTTATTGTTGATGATAGAACTACATTAAGAAATGCTTACAAAAGATATATAAAATATAGAATAAATGAATATGAATTCAAAGAAGCATGTAATGGTTTAGAAGCACAAAGAATACTATTTGAAGAAGAATATAAACCAGATTATATGATATTAGATAATAAAATGCCAATACTTCATGGAATAAATTTATTACAAGAAATTAATGAAAAAGGGCTTACAAAATTTATTAAAATAGCTATGTGCAGTTCTGATAATAATAATGATATAATATTAAGAGCTGAAAAGTATGGGGCTAAATTTTTTCATAAACCAGTAAATTTAATAGATTTAGTAAAGTATTTTCAAGAATAATTATTTAATAATGCCAGTGCCAGTAACTATTTTTTTACCTTTAGCAACATCTAATATTCTTTTAATACTTTCATCATTAAACTTTTCATATGTTGAATCCCTCATCATAGAATTCTTAGAAGGTCTACAAGTATTTTTTGGTACTAAAGCACAACCTTCAAACCAAGAACCACAACCTTCTTTAGGTTTTTTAATACAATTAGGAGGATCAATAAGTCCAGAATAACTAAACAAATCTAATTGATCATTTATTTTTATATTAAGACTTAATTTTTTTATAATATTATTTATTACAACAATATCTTTTGTATTAGAATATTCATCAGCTAAACCAGCGAACGAATGAGATAATTCATGCATAAAAATTTTTACAGTTTTTCCTTTTTCATAACAAACTAAAGATGAAAATGTAGGAATAGCAAATGAACGACAATTATTATTTTCTATTACAATAGCTATATCATAACCTAATTCTTGTTTTTTAATTTTTGCTATTGCTAAAATAAATGCTTTAGCTGCAGTGTTACTATTAACATTTTTTATATTAAATGGTAATGAACCACATGTTATAGTAAACTGATTAGAAATTTGTGAATAAGGTTCTAGAGAATTAAATTCTTTTTGTATTTCTTTACACCAAGAAACAAGTTTATTATGACTTATGTCATTTCCTATTATTAATATTTTGAATTTTTTGTTTTTAGAAGCAGTTTGTATTGTTGTAGTCTTAAATTTAGTTTTGGTCATTATGTTAGATATTTGTGTTTCTATAGAGTTAGTAGAATCTATATTAAAATCAATAGCTTTATCTTTAACATCATCAAATTTATCTAAAATATTATCAATATTTATTGCTTTTGCTGTTACAAAATCTTGACTATATTCTTCTGCAAATTTTAATCCATCTTCTAAAGTAGCATTATCATTAGAAGCACCATCAACAACACGATCACTGAATTTTTGTAGATCAGTAGGTTTTAAACTTAATAATAAAGCAAGAATTATTATAGCAATACAAATTATAATAAGCCAATATTGATTATGTTTTATCTTAATTCTCTTTTTCATTATATTATTTAAGATTTTTTATGTAGATAAATGTTTTGTTTTTTATTCATAATGTAAATAATTACATAAATTTTTAGGCATGAAATTTTTTTATATTAATAATAAAAATAGAAAAATAACTAATTAATTTCTATTTAATTATATAATAATTTATTTAGATGTATTAAATAAAAAGATTTATAAGTTATCGATAAATCATGTATTTTAAGCCCTGGTAGTGTAGTGGTTAGCACGCGACCCTGTCAAATATAATATTGTAGAAAGGTCGCAACCCGAGTTCAAGTCTCGGCCAGGGCGTATAACTTTTATTATAATGCTTAGTTGATAGGAATTTATACCAAAAATATTATGTCCTAGTTGGTTCTAGATGTTGATTTTCAACTTTGCTTATTTTATAATATTAAGATTGTGCAAATTAGTTTCTTAACTTTTGATTATTTTAATAATTCTATCTTCCACTTCTTTTAATCTGATTTCTTTTATAGATCCAATTTTATAAGAAATTATTGATCTGTCTGCTGTAAACAGTCTATTGGGTCTTATCGTACTAGTTTTATCTAAACTACCAACTTTAAAATCTTGATTTTCTAAAACAACAGAGTATTCATCTTTTCTTGCTTCACTTGTTATTTGGCATAAAATAAAATCATCACCACTTAAATTTGCAACTATTAGTGCAGGTCTTCTTTTTGTTGCACTAAGATCAGAAAATGGAAAAGAAATTGGATAAAATTATATCTCCTTTTACAAACCTTTCCATGCTTCTTCATCCTCTTTACTTAGCCAATCTTTAGCTAAAACTTTTTCACTTGCTAACGCTGTAAACATCTTTTCATTTATTTGTTTTAATGGTCTTAATTCTACTCTATCTTCATAAGCTAAAATAGCTACTTTGCTTCCTTCTGTGAATCCTTCAATTTCCCTAATATATTTTGGTATTGCAATCTGCCCTTTTTTGGTTATTGTTGCGCTTTTCATTTCTACTAAAGTCATTTTTATCACTTCCTTACTTGTAAGATAAGTAAGAATACATGTATAAATCTTATGATTTTAACAAGACTTTATCAGAATATTTATCTGAAAATCAAAGAAAAGAATTAGGACCACTATTAGCTCTTAAGAAATAACTAAAAACGTAAGATATATAAATATCATAATGTTATATAATCTATAACAATCTAATACCAAAACATGAGCCTAAAAATAATAGTTGAAAAATTAGCAAGAAGCAATAGAAAATTTATTATAAGCAATGAACTAAAAAACGACTGCAAGAAATTAAACTTAAACTATTACGTAGCAATACGCTATCTTACACATTATAAGTATTTAGAAAGAATATTCAAAGGAATTTTTTACATTTATAGTATAGAAGAAAGAAAACTAGGAAAATCAGAAATGAATTTTTATGGGATAATAAAAGAAGCATTAAAAATTAAAGGAATAAATAATTGGTATTTTGGTTTAGAAACAGCCCTAAAATTCAATAACTTAACACATGAATATTTTACAATAGATTATATAATCACTGATAGCTTGTTCAGAGCAAAATCAATAACGATAATGGGGCATAAAGTAAAATTCTATAAACTTATCACAAAAATGTTATCATTTGGTATAATCAATAATAATTTTAATTATTCTGATCCTGAAAAAACAGTTTTAGACTTACTATACTTAAAACATTACAGCAAAGCAGAGTTTGAAGAAATATCTGAAAAATTATCAAAAACAAAATTAATAAAATATGCCAAAAACTATCCTAAAAGAATAGCAGGCGAATTATGATACAAAAAGAAATAATAGACTTAATAGCAAGCAGAACTAAAATAAATAAGAGAGAACTCATAGAAAAAGATCTAATACTACATAGATTACTAGTTGAATTAAGCTCAAATAAACACTTCTTTGAAAATTATACATTCAAAGGAGGAACATGCTTAACAAAATGCTACTTCACATATTACAGATTCTCAGAAGACCTTGATTTTACTTACATAAACCAAAAAGAATTTGATAAAAAAGGAGAAAAACAAAAAAGATACATAATATCTGAAAAAGTAAACAAAATATTAGAAATCTTAGAAACTATATCAAAAAATATTGGATTAGATTTCAAGAAAATAAAAAATGATATCAGATATGTAGAATTTGGAGGAAGCAATAAACAAACAACATTTAAATTATGGTACATACATGAAGGATCTTCAAACAAAACATTCATCAAAATACAAATTAATTTCCTAGAAAACATAGAATACCCAATAGTAGAAAAACATTGTGACAATTTTATCTTTGGAAGAATTGAAGATTTTAAATCTACGTTTCTACTCCCTGAAAACTCTGAATGGATATTGAAAATACCTAAAATAAAATGTTATAATATAAAAGAAATTCTAATTGAAAAAATAAGAGCAATATTAACAAGAAAAGGTACAAAAGCCAGAGATTACATTGATGTTTACATGATTGAGAAAAAAGAAAAACTAGATGTAAAAAATTTCAAAAAACAAATCATAGAAAAAATAAAACCAATACTTAAATTTGAAAAATACAAAAAAAACTTAATAGCAAAACAATCAACTGAATTTATATTTAATAAAAATGAAGAAGAAAGAATATTATTAATTGAACTTCCAAAAGACTTTGATACATTTTTTAATAAGCTTAAAACATTTTTAGATGGACTAAGCAAAGAATTCTAAATATTATTACTTCTTAACAACTATAATAAATTAATATAAAAGCTAAAGGATAATTAATTGATAGAATATATAAAAATCTTAGAAATATTAAGAAAAATAGTAATTCTATAAGATAATAATGCTTAAATACTGTTTAAAACTCCAAATTCTAAAATAATTTGGAGGTATTTCAATGACAAGATATGCAACAGTTCAAGGTGTAGGTAGAGATGTTAAAAGTGCAACTAAGGATTTATATGAAGAAATGAAACAAATTGCTGGAGAAAATGAATGGCCTGTTCCAGAAAGTGTAGAAGATGCAGGTAAATATTATAAAATAAAATATATTGTGGGAGTACGTAAACCTGGTAAAAATTATACTGAAGGAGAAAGAAATACAGATTTAAATTTAGCATATGATTCTGCTTTGAAATTTGCAAAGATTGAAGATAGGGCTAAAATATATTCAACGCGTGTTAGTGCAAGATTAGATTTAAGAAAAGATGCACCAACCAAATTAGCATCAACAGCAAGAGGTAAACCTTCAGGAGCTTCATCTTCAGTAAGTGGTGGATTAGATATTACTGATTTATTTTAATTTTTTTATTTTTTATAAATTTTTTAAAAAGGGTTGTAAAGGATATAGTATGACACACCCATTTCCAGAAAAATCAGTAGAATTGTATACAAGATGTTTTGATAACTTTAAAGTATTACATCCAGAAGAATTTAAAAAATCTAGGAAAAAAGTTAAGTATAATAGTGCTTATGGATTATTCAAGGCTTCTGATGAGTTTCGTTATGGTTTTAATTCTAATTTGTTGATGGGGATCTATGCGCCTTGGCCTCATGAAGCTCAAGAATATCAAATATCTGTAAATAACTGTACAACAATAGTGCCGCAATTATATTTAGAGGCTGAAATTTATGGTTTGGATCCTAAAATTTTTCAGTATATAGATTTTCGAGAAATTACTGAAGGAGAGAAAGAAGAATATTATGTTTACACTTCCCATTTTGCTATAACTGTAGATGTGGGAAAAAAAGATAGATATTTTATAGATCCTTTTTTTAATAAATTTGGTAAAATTGCAAAAACTGGAAAACACCATATAAAAATTAAACAAAAAGATGGCACAGTTATTAAAAGACAGTTTAGAGAAGCATTAGAATATACTCCAGAAGAATTTGCTGCTATGATGGAGCGATTGAAAGATCCAGCTGAATCTCTAGATATGCTTATAGCAGGTCAAAGAATTTACAAAGGTGATGATCATATAGTAAATAGAACTAAATGTGAAGTAATGGTCTATTACGATGATACAAAAAACTCTCTTACTACCAGGTTATATTTCGAACATTATGGAATATCGGATAAAGGAATTTATGGAACTTTAAATTTAGATAAAGAAGGAAATGTTGATAAAACAGATATTAGGTTTGTTTTGGGGAAAAATTCTTACTGGACAATATTAGGAAAAGAGAAAACAATTGCTAGAACTAACTTTACAAAAATACAAAAAATTAAAAAATTATTAGAAGATGTTCCAGATAATAAGCGTTTAGTTAAAGGACTAAAATGTTTAGATGAAGAGAAACGTGATTCTTTAATGGTGTTAGTTGATAAATTATGGAATGAATTAAGCGAAGAAGAAAGAGAAATAGTCAAACCTCAAGTTTTATCACGTACGCTCTATGAAGATGGCGGAAAAAGATATCATTATAGTAAAGAAGAACATGATGAAAGAATTAAAGAATTATATAAAAAAGAAAAATTGCTAAATCTAGAATTTTGGAAATTTAGAAATGGAATATACCTGCATGGCTTGAAAGTAGAAAAATTAAATAAAAAAGAAGCAAAAAAATTAAATGCTAAGAGAACAAGAATTAATAAAAAAATCAATAAAGTTGTTAACGAAATTAATATACTTTTAGATTTTCGTCATAATAAAATTAAGAGATATCATAGAAGGATGGATATGTTATTGTTTGCAAAGGATTTAGAAGGATATAGCGTTAAAGATATGGAAAAAATAGTTGAAGATAAAAATTTAGATTATCGTTATGGATATTTAGCAATGGTAGCAGATTTTATTCCATATACTTTGAAAGGAAGAAAAGATTTAGAATTAAAAACATTTATGGAAAATATTAAAGAAAAAGTTAAAGCAAGAAAATCAAGAGATAAAATAGCTTAACTAAATTCGTAAAGCTATTTGTAATTGTTGTGTAGAAAAAGAATCCATACTAAATGAATGGCGTTCGGCCATGACATTATATTATTATATTTTTATTTGTAAAAAATTATCATAAAAAATAAAAAGTTTAGAAAAATCATCAGGTAAAAATAATAAAATATAAAATTTATTTTGCTGTTACACTACTTGATAATTTTGTATATGTATACTTAATTGCTCTTTGAATAATAACATCTTCATTTTTAAAAGAGAAATTATAAGGAAGTAAGCCATTAATTTTTTCTTTAGATTTATCATTGCCAAAAAAACTCAACAATAAAATACTTCCTTCAATAATACGCACATTATTTTTATTGTCAGAAATAAAATTATGAAGTTTATTTCTAGAATCTTCAATACATAAATCACTCAAGTTCAACTTTTTAATACTAGGCAATATTATGGAATCATAAACTATAAAACCAGCAGTATCATTGGGATAATATTTTAATAAACCATTGATGATATAATCATTTTTTATACCAGATTTAATAATATTATCAAGCCATGACTTAGATACTTCTTTTTCTTTTATACTTTCTTTAAGAAACATCCTATAACAATTACTAGAAAATTTAGAAACAAATTCATTAATTTTAAGTTCTAAATTATCACTAATTCTATTTTTTGGAATTTTTTTATATAAACTAAAAATATCTTTAACATTATTTTGTTCTATATTGCCAATAGGATTAAAATTAAACTTATGTTCATTAATTTTATTTTTTAAATTTTCATCATCTAAATAACTTTCAAGTCTTACAATATAAAATTCAATACCATCATCATTTAATGTAATAATCGCTTCATTCATAAAAAAGTGAAGTACGAAAAGCTAAAAAACTTAACTAAAAACACTAAATAAAAAGGTTTATATACTTATAAGAATCGCAATTTTTATAAATGTCCGGATGTCACACAAAAATGGATTTTTCTAAGAGTAAAAAATGTTTAATTAAGTTTAATTTGGATGAGTACTCTTAGAAAATAGACTAATGGATGTTTTATGTTAATTAAATGGACCGGTAGCTCAGCTTGGTAGAGCACTTGAACAACAATAACGAAATTTCGATGTTGTAGTGATCCTTTTAAACCAAGTTAATGAAAGCAAGTGGTCGTGGGTTCAAAAATATTGTCAATTTTGATAATGTTGAACGTCCCATCCGGTCCGTTTGGATACAAAGAAAAAATGGCAGAAGAACAAATAATTCAACACTTTTTAGTACCTGAACATATTAAACTAAATGATGCAGAAAAAATAAAAATACTAGAGAAATATAATGTATCAATTAAACAATTACCTGCAATAAAAATTAATGATCCTTCAATAAAACAACTAGATGTAAAAGCTGGTGATTTGATATTAATAAAAAGAAAAAGTCCGACAGCAAATGAGACAGAATTTTATAGGGTGGTAATAAATGGTTAAAGGATATAATGATATTATGCAAGCTTATTTTAAAGATTATCCATTTGTAGAAGCAAATATCCAAAGTTTTAATGATTTTATTGATAAACAATTACAAAAATTAGTTGATGAAGTTGGTGATATAATACCTACAATAATTCCTCAAGAAGTAGAAAGTTTTGTAATTAAACTTAAAAAAATATGGATAGATAAACCTACAATAATAGAAGCTGATGGAAGTAAAAGAGAGTTGTTTCCATCAGAAGCGAGATTGCGTAATTTAACTTATTCAGCACCGATATACTTAGAAGTAAGTGCACATGTTGATGAAATTCAAAGAGAAAGTTTTGTATCAATGATAGGTAAATTGCCTATAATGTTAAGATCAAAATATTGTAATTTATATGGATTAAAGAAAGAAGATTTAATAATAAGAGGAGAAGATCCTAATGGGCCTGGCGGATATTTTATAATAAATGGTAATGAAAGAATATTAATAACAGTAGAAGATCTTGCTTCAAATAAATTATTTGTAGAAAAAAAACAAGTAGGCCCAAGTGAATATGTGGGAAGATTATTTAGTGAAATGGGAAGTTATAGAATACCACATACATTAGAACAAATGAAAGATGGATTATTTTATTTGACATTTACAAGATTTAGAAGAGTGCCATTAATACCAATAATAAAGTCATTAGGATTAGTCAAAGATCAGGATATAGTAAAAGCAGTGTGTGGTGATAATATATATGATTCTGTTATGATAAACCTATATGACATAGCAGAACTAAAAACTCAAAATGAAGCAATTGATTATTTAGCAAAAAAGATAGGAATAACTCAACCTCAAGAAGGACGATTAGAAAGGGCAAGTGAACAATTAGATAAATATTTATTACCCCATTTAGGATTGACGCCAAAAGAAAGAATGTCTAAGGCTTACAATTTATGTAAATTATTAAAAAGATTTTTACTAGTAGTTGAAGAAGGAAAACCTATGCCAGATAAAGATCATTATATGAATAAAAGATTAAAATTAGCAGGTGATTTATTAGAAGATTTAATTAGAACAAATTTAAGAACATTGATACAAGATATTATGTACAATTTTCAAAGATTAGTTAAGAGAGGAAAATTTCATAGTATTAAGATAATAATAAGAGATGAATTATTAAGTTCAAATATTAAAAGTGCATTAGCTACAGGAAGTTGGACTGGTGGAAGAAAAGGAGTAAGTCAAAATATAGATAGAACTAATGCATTGGCTACTTATTCACATTTACAAAGAGTAGCTTCTTTATTAACAAGTACACAAGAAAATTTTGAAGCAAGAGCATTACACCCTACACATTGGGGAAGGTTATGTAGTATAGAAACTCCAGAAGGAACATCAATTGGTTTAAGAAAAAATATGGCAATAATGTGTAGTGTATCAAGAGGAGATGTACAGGAAGATAAATTAAAGAAAAATTTAGAAAATTTAGGATTAAAGGTGACTGTTTAAAATGACAATAATTGGATTAACTCAAGACAGCGAAATAAGAGGAGAACAAGAATTTGTTTTTAAAAATGGAGTATGGACTTATTTTAAAACTGATTATCCAATGATAAAATCTAGCGGAAATACTTTAATTGATTATGTGAAGTTACTTAAAAATGAAGATATAATTTATGTAAAAAAAATAGGACAAGATATATATGAAGCTTCATATCGTGCTCTATCACCGGAAAGATTTAAATTAGAAGATGAAACAGGAATAAATGGATTTTTACATATACTAACTACAGATAAAACTAAGATATTTAGAGGATATGGAAATATATTAAGAAAAGAGTTAAAAGCTATAAGTTATTTAGAATTAGAATTGAAGAGAGAATTAGGAGATTATAGAAAATAAAATGGTAGAAATAAATATGGACTTTACTACTGGACGTGTGACAGGTGAAATATATTGTGGAGGAATTAGACCAAAAATTTCTGAATATATAAATGGAATATGGGTTTATCAAAAAACAAACAAAAGATCAGAACATCCAATAATAGAATCTACATCAAAAGATAGTTTAATAGCTTATGTTGCATTGTATGATGATGAAGATATTGTTTATGTACAAAAAAGAGAAGGAAACTTATTTGAACTTTCATATCAAGCAATGCCACCAGCAAAATTTAAATTAGAAAATGAAAATGGATTAAACAGTTTTCATCATATTTTAACTTTAGACAAGATATTTAAAGAAAAAATAATTATTTTAAGAAAAGAATTAGGAGATATAAGTAGTTTAGAATTAACATTAAGAAAAGAATTAGGAGATTATAGAAAATAAAATGGTAGATGTATATTTTAATGAAAAGTTTATAGGAAATGTTGATAATGCAGAATCATTTGTAAAACAAATAAGAAAAGAAAGAAGAGAAGGAGCATTACCTTTAGAATTGAATTTTTTTCATGATGAAGATTATAATGAAGTATATTTAGACACGACAAAAGGAAGAGCAAGAAGACCATTAATTGTAGTAGAAAATGCAAAACCTAAACTAATAGAAAAGCATTTAGAAGAATTAAAAGCTGGAACATTAAAATGGGAAAAATTAGTAAAAGAAGGAATAATAGAATATATAGATGCAGCTGAAGAAGAAAATTGTTACATTGCATTAAATGAAGAAGAATTATCAAAAGATCATACTCATATAGAAATATCACCAGTAGTAATAATGGGGCTGACAACATCTATAATACCTTATGCAAACTATGGTGGAAGTTCAAGATTAATAAGAGGAAGCAAAATACAAAAACAAGCATTAGGATTATATGCTTCTAATTATTTATTAAGAATAGATACTGATGTAAATGTCTTACATTATCCACAAAAACCAATTACTAAAACTTTTATGCATGATATATATGAATGGGAAAAAAATCCTTCGGGACAAAACGTGGTAATAGCATTGATGAGTTATGAAGGATATAATATGGAAGATGCAATGATATTAAATAAAGCAAGCATAGATAGAGGATTAGCAAGATCAACATATTTTAAACCTCATGCAGCTGAAGAACTAAGATACCAAGGTGGATTAGTAGATGAAATATGTATTCCAGATAAAGAAGTAAAAGGATATAAAAGTGATAAAGATTATAGATTATTAGAAGATGATGGATTAGTTTATACAGGCGCAAAAGTAAAAGAAGAAGATGTAATAATAGGAAAAGTAAGTCCTCCAAGATTTTTAGGTGAATTTGAAGAATTTAATATAGCAACAAATGTAAAAAGAGAAAGTTCTGTAACAATGAGTCATGGTGAACATGGAATAGTAGACTTGTCTTTAGTAACAGAAAATGAAGAAGGAAATAGATTAGTACAAATGAGATTAAGACAATTAAGAATACCTGAAGTAGGTGATAAATTTGCAAGTAGACATGGCCAAAAAGGAGTAGTTAGTATATTAATACAACAAGAAGATATGCCTTTTACAGCAGATGGAATAATACCAGATATAATTTTTAGTCCACATAGTATCCCCTCTAGAATGACAATATCGCATTTAATAGAAGTAATAGCCGGAAAAGTAGGAGCATTAAATGGAGAATATATAAACGGAACAACATTTGATGCAAGACCAGAAAAAGAATTAAGAAAAATGCTTCAAGAATTAGGATTTAGAGAAAATGGGACAGAAGCAATGTACAATGGAATAACAGGAAAATTATTTAATGCAAGAATCTATATTGGAAATATGTATTATTTAAGATTGAAACACATGGTTGCAAATAAAATACATTCAAGAGCAACAGGAAAAATACAATTATTAACAAGACAACCAATAGAAGGAAGATCGCAAGGTGGTGGATTAAGATTAGGGGAAATGGAGAAAGACTGTTTTGTAGCACATGGCGCGTCAATGTTATTAAAAGAAAGATTTGATTCTGATAAAACAGTTGTTCATGTATGCGAAGAATGTGGAATGATCGCAGTCTATGATAATTTTAAACATAGAGAATATTGTACAAAATGTGGTGGAAATACAAAAATAAGCGTAGTTGAAATTGCTTATGCATTTAAATTATTAGTAGATGAATTAAAATCAATGGGAGTATATCCTAAATTAATATTGGGAAGGAAATATTAAAATGACAGAACCATATGTTTACAAAAAAATTAGTGCAATTGTATTTGGAATGTTAAGTCCTGAAATAGTCAGAAAAATGTCATGTGCAAAAATTGTAACACCAGAATTATATGATAAAGAAGGTTATCCTGTAGATGGTGGATTAATGGATATAAGATTAGGAGTAATTGATCCAGGATTAAGATGTAAAACATGTGGTGGAAATTTAAGAGATTGTATGGGTCATTTCGGATTCTTAGAATTAGCAAGACCATTAGTGCATGTAAAATATATAGATGTTATATTAAATTTTTTAAGATGTACATGTAGAGAGTGTGGAAAATTATTAATTGATAAAAAATTAAAAATAACTGTAGGTGATGAAGAAGAAACTACTCTAAGTGAAGAAGGAGAAGATGAAATATCAACTAAAAAAGAAGTAAAAGCAGTAAGTGCAGCTGTCAAGAATGTTAAAAAATGTCCTCATTGTTCAGCAAAACAATATTCTATAAAAATAGAAAAACCGACAACTTATTTAGAAGATGATAAAAGAATAAATCCAATAGATATAAAAATTAGATTAGAAAGAATAACAGACCAAGATGTAGCCTCCTTAGGATTAGATCCAAAGTTTGCAAGACCAGAATGGATGGTATTAACGGTATTAGCTGTTCCACCAGTAACAATTAGACCTTCAATAACTTTAGAGACTGGAGAAAGAAGTGAAGATGATTTAACCCATAAATTGGGTGATATAGTTAGAATAAATCAAAGATTATTTGAAAATATAAATGCTGGAGCCCCAGAAATAATAGTAGAAGATTTATGGGATTTATTACAGTATCATCTAACAACATACATAGATAATGAAATTTCACAAGTACCACCAGCTAGACATAGAAGTGGACAGGCATTAAGAACATTAAGTGAAAGAATAAAAAGTAAAGAAGGAAGATTTAGACATAATTTAGCAGGTAAAAGAGTAAACTTTGCAGCAAGAACTGTAATAAGTCCAGATCCAAAAATAGAATTAAACGAAGTAGGAGTTCCAAAAGAAATAGCAATTGAATTAACAGTACCTGAAAGAGTAACAGAATGGAATTTGAAAAGATTAAAAAAATTTGTAGAAGCAGGACCTAAAAATTATCCGGGTAGTAATTATGTATTAAGACCTGATGGAAAAAAGAAAAAAATAACAGATGAAACTCAAGAACAATTATTAGAAGAATTACAACCAGGATATGTTGTAGAAAGACATTTACTAGATGGAGACATAGCAGTATTCAATAGACAACCAAGTTTACACAGAATGAGTATAATGTCCCATAGAATAAAAGTATTAACAGGAAAATCTTTTAGACTAAATCCTGCAGTATGTTTCCCTTATAATGCTGACTTTGATGGTGATGAAATGAATTTACATATACCACAAACAGAAGAAGCAAGAGCAGAAGCAGAAATATTAATGGAAGTGCAAACACAAGTAATAACCCCAAAAAATGGATTAAATATAGTTGGATGTAGTGATGATTCAATAACAGGGAATTACTTATTAACAAAAGGAATGCAATTTACAAAAGAAGAAGCAGTACAATTATTAATGAGTGTTGGAGTAAATGAGCAAGAAAGTTTTAAAAAGTTTAAAAAAATAGTAGATGGAAAAGAAGTATTTAGTACATTATTACCAGAAGACTTTGAATTTTTAGGATACTCAAAAGGAAAAAATCCTGTTATAATAAAAAAGGGGATGTTAATAGAAGGAATAATAGACCAAGCAACAATAGGGCAAGAGAAAGGGGATTTAGTAAGATCATTATTTGTTAGATTAGGACAAGATAAAGGTCTTAAAATATTAGGAAAAATGTTTAGATTGGGAATTGCTGTATTATTATATAATGGATTTACAACATCAATAAGTGATACTGATTTACCAAAAGAAGTATCAGATAAATGTAAAGAAACAATATATAATGCAGAAAGAAGAGTAGCACAATTAGTAGAACAAGCTGAGAAAAAAGAATTAGAACCTTTACCAGGATTAACATTACAAGCCACTTTAGAAATAAGAATAATGGAAGTTTTAAACAAAGCAAGAAGTAGAGTTGGTGAAATAATTCAAGAAAGTGATTTACCATTAAATCCCACATTAATAATGGCACAATCAGGAGCAAAAGGTGGACCAACAAATTTATCAATGATGACAGCTTGTGTAGGGCAACAATCATGGAGAGGAAGAAGGATAGAAATAGGATATAAAAATAGACCGTTAGCAATATTTTCTAAAGGTGATATAAGCCCAAGAGCAAGGGGATTTATTAAGAGAGGTTATAAAGAAGGATTAAATCCAGAAGAATTTTTTATGCACGCAATGACAGGAAGAGATAGTTTAATGGATTTAGCTTTAAGAACACCCAAATCTGGATATTTATATAGGAGATTATCAAGTGCATTACAGGATTTAAGAATAGAATATGATCATACTGTAAGAGATGCAAATGAAAATATTGTACAGTTTATATATGGAGAAGATGGATTAGATGTAAGTAAAACAGAAGCTGGTAAATTAAATATTAATAGAATAATAAGAGAAGTAATAGGAGAATAAAAAAATGTTACCAAATCATTTATTAGAAAAAATAGAAAATATATCTAAAAAACATAAATTTACAGATAAACAGAAAAATGAAATTATAAAAAAAACAGAAGAATCATATGAAAATTCTAGAATAGCACCTGGAGAAGCAATTGGTGTAGTTACTGCTGAAAGCTTTGGCGAACCAGGAACGCAGATGAGTGAAAAATTTGATGAAAAAGTAATAATTAAATTTGAAAATAAAATAAAAATAATTGAAATAGGGAAGTTTGTCGATGGATTAATGGAAAAATATGGAAAAATAGATTTAGATTTTACACAAGTTTTACCAATAAATAATTTAGAATTTTATGTCCCAAGTTTAAATCAAGATGAAAAAACAGAATGGAAAAAAATAAGTGAAATAAGCAGACATAAGTATACAAAAAAATTAATGAAACTAACAACAACATCAGGAAGAACAATAACAGCAACAGATAATCATTCATTTGTAACAAGACAAAATAATCAAGTAATTAAAATAGTAGGAAGAGAATTAAAAATAGGAGATAGAATACCAGTAATAAATAATTTTTATACAAATGATTATTTAAAAGAAATAAAAATAAGCGATAGTTTTGTTGATAATAGAATAATAATAGAAAATGATATAATTTCAAAACCAGGAGCAAAACCTGTTAAAAATATAATAGAATTAAATTCTAATAGTGGTTGGTTTGTTGGGGCATATTTATCTGAGGGTTCTGGAAGTGGTTCTCAAATTGGTATTTCTAATATTAATGATAATTATATAAACAATGCAAAAGAATTTATAACAAATATTGGATTAAATTATACAGAAGATTATCACCATAGAGGATTTGCTGAAAGTAGAGATTTAAAAGTTAGTTCAGTATTTTTAAATAAATTTATAACATCAACATGCGGAGTTGGATCAGATTTTAAAAAAGTTCCAGACTTTGCATATAGTACAAGCAATGAATTTGTATCAGGATTATTAAGAGGATATTTTGACGGCGATGGAAACTTCTATTCTGAAAGAAATTTAATAAGAGCATCATCAAACTCAAGAGAATTAAGAGATGGAATAGCATTATTATTATCAAGATTTAAAATATTTTCGTATAAGACAACAGATAAAAAAGGACAACACTGGTTATTAATACCATATAAATATGCACCACAATATTTAGAATTTATAGGATCAGATATAGATTATAAATTAAAAGATTTGGAAATAATGGCTGATAAAGCAAAAAAATTCTGGAATACAAAATCACAAGACTATACAGATATGATAAGTGGATTTGGAAATTTATTTTATGACACTGCAAAAAAATTAGGATATAGAACTAGATATATTAATAATTTTACAAAAAGACAAAAAATTGGAAGAACAGCATTATATAAATACATAAAAATATTTAAAAATATAGCAATAGAAAAAAATATAGATATAAAAAATGAATTAGAAATTATGAATAGAATGTTTAGCTCAGATGTTATATGGGATTCTATAGAAAAAATAGAATATGTAGAAAATGAATATGAATATGTATATGATTTTTCAGTACCTGGATTAGAAACATTTACAACATTTGATGGTATAATAACACATAATACTTTGGATGTATTCCATTTTGCTGGAGTAGCAGAGATGCAGGTTACAGTAGGATTACCTAGATTAATGGAAATATTTGATGCTAGAAAAAGACCAAGTACTCCGGAAATGAGAATTCCTATTAAACCAAAATATGCTAAAAATACTGATATGGTAAGAGAATTAGCAATGAAAATTAAAGAGACAAAATTAGTAGATATCTCACAAGAAATATCAATTAATGTAGCAAAAAATAATGTTGACATAGTGTTTGATAAGAAAAAAATGAGAGAATTAGATATAAAACCTAAAGAAGTATTAGTAAAAGTAACTGAAGCAATGAAAGGAATAGATGTAAAAGAAACAGATAATGGATTATTATTAAAACCTAAGGATAAAGAAATAGTATTATCAGAAGTTTATAAATTAAAAGAAAAAGCAAAAATGGTACATGTAAAAGGTTTAGTAGGAATAACACATGTTTTACCTGTAAAAGATGATGAAGGAAATTATATAATTCATTCTGCAGGAAGTAATTTAAAAGAAGCTTTATTAATAGAAGAAGTAGAAAAAGAAAGAATAACAACTAATGATATTTTTGAGGTATATGATATATTAGGAATAGAAGCAGCAAGAGCCGCAATAATACAAGAAACAATAAAAGTTTTAAAAGACCAAGGTATAGACGTAGACGTAAGACATACAATGTTTTTAGCTGATATAATGACAAAAAATGGAAATATAAAAGGTATAACTAGAACAGGGATAACAGGTGAAAAAGAAAGTGTATTAGCTAGAGCAAGCTTTGAAACACCAATAAAACATATAATAAACGCAAGTTTAATAGGTGAAAGAGATGATTTAAATAGTGTAGTAGAAAATGTAATATTAAATCAACCAATACCATTAGGAACAGGATTACCTGGGTTAATAGCTAAAACGGAGAAAGATAAAAAATGAGCATATTAGACATTAAAGAAGAAATTAAGAAAAATAAACCAGTATTGGGAACAAAACAAATAATAAAAATGTTGATGAATAATCAGCTTAAAAAAATTTATTTATCTTCTAATTGTTCAGAAAAAGATAAAATAATTAATTTAGCAAATATATCAAATGTAGAAGTATTAACCTTACCAGAATCAAGTAAACAAATTGGTGCAACATGCAAAAAAACATTTCCTGTATCTGCACTCGGATTTCAATAAAAATTCTAAAAATGAAATTAACAATAGAAGCAATAAATAATATTAATATATTTGAAAATTTAACTGGAGCAAAAGTAAAAGATTGTGTAAATCAAGATGGTAAATTAATTTTTATTATTGAAGAAAGTTCGTTAGGTAAAGCAATAGGAAAACAAGGAAGCAATATAAAAAGAGTTTCTTCTTTAATGAAAAAAGAAATACAGGTTGTTGCATATTCTGATGATGTTACAAAATTTACTTATAATTTAATATATCCTAATAAAGTAGAAGACATAAAATTGGAAAATGGAATATTAAATATTACTGCAAAAGATAATGTAACTAGGGGAAAAATATTTGGAAGAGGCAGAGAAAATTTAAAAAAAATAGAAGAAATTATTAAGAGATATTTTAATGATGTTAAAGAAATAAAAGTTTTTTGAGTTAAGTTTTAATATCTTTCTACACTTTAATTAAAAATGGTAA
>CAYSFG010000017.1:0-7054 GCA_964430545.1 Candidatus Woesearchaeota archaeon | reverse complement strand
TAAACCTGATAGTTTCCATGACCAGAAATAATTATTTTTATCTTGGCCTATATAGTAATCACCACTAGATGAAGTTCTTACTGCTCCACCTTGATCTGCTCTTCCTATTGTTATTTTAGCAGTTGGTGTTCCTGATATTCCTGTTCCACCGCCTGTTACGTCTTTTACTCTTATTACGTAATTTCCACAGTTTCTTTGGCTTCCATCAGTTATTAATACATTGCTTCCTGCGCATGCATCACTTGTTATTGCTACAGTGCTCGCACCTACAGTACTTAATGTAAAAGTATATCCATCAAAGTTTACAACATCATTTACTGCCATTGTAAATATTTTACCTACAGCTGCTGTAATTTTTGTATCAGACTGTGATGTTCCTTCTACTAATACTGTTTTTCCTAATAACTTAAGTTCTACAGGATTGCTTGCACTTGTATCATTAATACCATTTGCTGCTGTTAATGTTTCATCAAATTTTAATTGATAATCCATACAACCACTTGGTCCATATAATACTGGGTTTGAACCATAAGCATCATTTGATTTATTTATATCACCTAATGCTAAACCTGTTGTTACATAACAACCTGTTGCGCTATTTGGATCAAAGTTTACTTGTTCGTGATATTTTGGGCTTGAAGAAGTGCTTCCTACTGATAGTGGTAAGTTTCCTTGTTTAAATCCTTTAATTCTTGCTTCTCTTACAGTTGTTCCAAATGCTGTTGTACTTCCTAATAATGTTCCTAAAAGTACTGGTTGTGTAAATCCATTTGCTGTATCTAATGTTACGTCATTCCAGCTTGCCTTTGCTACTGTTGTTGTTCCTGAAGTAGTTGTTGTTACAGCTGCGCCTGGTAATCCATCTGCCACCATTTGTGCAGCAGCCATATCGCCATCTGCGCCATATACAACTACAGTTCCTGAACCGTTTTTAAATCCTAATGTTGTAGGATAGTCATTTAGTCCAGCTGCTAATGCTCCACTAATAGTTATTCCAACCATTGCTAAGCTTGTTCCCACAGCTACGACTTTTTTTAAAGTCTTTCTTAACGCTAATTTTTCTTGCATTCTTAAAACACCTCCATAGTGTTATTATTTTATTTTTTTATATTATGGTTTTTTGCATCTAAAATCAAACCATAAATCAGGTAGGCTAACTTTTATTTATAAAGATATATGTACTCAAGAAGATATAAATATGCCAATTCAGTTATTTATAGGGTTATTAAGAGGTATAAAGCTAAGTAACCTAGCAAACCTTACACTCATGTAATTACTATAAAATGATATTTTAACATAGTTTCAAAACAACCTTATAATCTTCATCATTAGTTCCAACTATCGTTCTATCAACAACAGTCCCAGGATCACATTCAGAACTAAATTTCTCTCTTTCCCCATCTTTCTCAGCGTAAAAATAGTAATTTCTAAACTCTTTTACATTAAGTTTAGTCATAATGTCTTCAGTTTGAGTTTTTACATACTCACAAGAGTCTTTTTTACATATATCCAATTTATTAAAACAATCTACTATAATTTCAGAAACTTGTTTATCACATATTTTTACATTTAAAATAGCATTTAATAAATGATCAGCATAGATTGTTTCTATTGTTATTTGTTGTTTAGGAGATTGTTTAAGTCCAAATCTTAGATATAATAATCCTGCTATAACTAATATAATTACAACAATTACTAATCCTATTATTTCAGTCTGACCTTTAGTTCTTTTAGGCATTATAAACCTCTATTATCATCATCCCTACACTATAATCTCTAGTTCTTAAATTATATATTGATACAGGTGTTTTTTTTATCAATCTTGATTCTAATTCTATTGGTATTTTTTCATAAATCTTCCACACCCCGCAATCATTTAAGTCTAAAACTTCCTTACATTCTTTATTCTTTATTATAGGATACACTTCATATATTGTAATATTCATATAACCATAATTATTAAAATAATATTTATTATTTCTCTTTATTAAAGATTTCAATGCCATTAATTTACTTGTATCTATTGAATCTTGTTTTATTCCATTTTTTGTATAAACAAATTCAGAAGTGTCTGCCATTGTCAGTATATTATTGCTTAATTGTTCTATTTTAAAAGATCTTAATTCTTGTTTTATGCTATTTTCCTGAAATTTAAAGAAGACGCTCATTCCTATTATTATAATTATAACAAATATAAATACTACCATTATTGTCTCTTGTATTTGTAATTGTCCTGATTTATTCATAGTTTTAAAATCCTTCCAGGCATCCAGCACCGATTTTATTTTGTTCTTGTATGTTTTCTTCTAATTTATAGTCACCATTTGCAAATTTTCTTATTGTTTCTGCTAATTCATCATATTTACATTCTGGTTTATTATCTATTTGACTTAGTATTACTAATCTTTCTGTATATATATTTGAAGTATCTTTTAATTTCTTTAATGCTTTATTTACATTACATTTATAACTTTCATAATCATCAGAAAATATTGCGCCATACATCAGTTCTTTCCCATAATAATTAACATCATCACTCCATTCTTCATCAAAAAAACTAATTTTTCCTTTATTTTCATCTGGGTTTATGTAAACAAAATTTATAGTTTCAGATTTTATTAATTGTGCTATTTTTTCTTTTTTAGGTTTTTGTTTTAAAAATAATACATATGTAGAATCCTTTTCAGTATTTAAATTATTTATATTAACTTTTTTTGTAGAAAAAACACTTGATATTTCTAGATTATCTACAAATTCTTTTGTATTTGAGTCATATACCAAATAATATTTTCTTTTTGGTTCTGATAAGTAGATAATATTTGTAATATGATATGGATATCTCCACGGCAGTAACCACATATCTAATGATATTACTTTTTGTTTTGATTTTATAAATACTATTTGATTTTTCAATTCATAGTCAGCAAAGTTTCCTTTTCCTATATGCAATAAAGATTTAGTATCAATACAGTCATAATTCATATCTAGTTCATATCCAAATCTTAATCCAGATCCTGGTTTGTTGCTGTCTATGCTTGCCCCATTATCAGTCAATGGGAGTTTTTCTATTTCATCTAATAATAATCCAAAATTTCTCACACTTCTTACATCTTCTCTGTCTTGTTGGAGTTTTATATATTTTGCTGCGAATAATACAAAAAAAGATAATATTATTGCTCCTGCAACTATAACAAATATCCAGTTAAATTGCTCTCCCTCTCCTTTTTTATTTAACATTAGTTTTTCAGTTAATAAACTAGTATCTCCTTTCTCATTTTTAACATTTAAATTAATAATTTTTATACTTTGCTTATTTCTACTCTTCTTCCTATATTTTCTAATCTTATTTTAGCTAATTTTTGTGTATTACTATCTATACAAAAGTTTTCTTTTATTTTTAATTTAGGAAGTCTTTGTTTATTTAAATCACATTTGTCATTTTTTGCTACAAAAAAAACATTACTATCATCTTCTCCTTGTAATGTCTGTAATCTTTCTTTTAAATCTAAAAATGGAATTTTACTTTTGTCTAATTGTTCTCCTAAATCAACAAAACATATTCCTTTTATTCCGCTGGGAAATTGGATTTCACATTTAATTGTAGATAATCCATAACTCTTTACGATTGCACATTGTTGGCTGCTCCCAGGAGATGCATCATATATTAAATCAATATTTTTTTCTAATTCGTTCATAAAATTTGCATTTTCTACTTTACATGCTGTATTTAATGTGTCTTTAATCATTTTTATTCCGAAAACTAATATCATTGCAATAACAATTATTGAGAATATATAAAAAAATGGTTGACTTAGTATTTGTCCTTTTTTTTTCATTATGTTTATACCTTATATTGAACTTATATATTTTTCTAAATAATTATTTTAAGAACTCTATATTATTTAAATATTTATTATAAGGTTAAAAAATATCTTCTTTAAGCTATTTATACTATTATTAATTATGTATTTAAATTTCCAAAATTATCTTTGCATAATATATAATAAAAATTATTTCCAGGTGTTGTTGTTGTAAATATTTTTCCATCTTTTGTCATTAAATTTCCTTCATTTTCATAGTCTAATATTATTATATGGAAAAAATACAGCCAAATTTAGATAGTTAATATTATTAAAAAGTATAAACAAAAAATATATAAACTTGTATAATTATTAATAATTATGACAACAGAAACTATAATTATAACTGTAGAAGAATATAAACATCTAAAAAAGTTAGAAAAATTAGATTATGATTTAATTAGACAATTTACAAGTAGTTTAGAAGATTTAAAAGAAGGGCGTTTTAAGAGACTTGCTTAGATAGTAATTCTGCAATATTTCTAAATTCATTTAAATTATTTTTTATATGATCTATTGTTTCTTGCTGATCTTTTTTTCCACTAACAGCAACCAGTAAAATTAAATTAAAATCTTCATAAATTAGATAATAAATTCTTTTTTCTTTTATGTGTTTTTCTCTTAAAAAAGAATAACTTAATTGTTTTCCATTAAATGGATTTATCGCAAGTTTTTGAGGTATTTTTTCAGCAATTTGTCTTTATGAATTATCCCATTTTTTTAATTCATTTAAATAAGTTTCTGTACCTATTACTTTATACATAAATTATAAAATATTTACTAATTTAAAAAGACTTCTAAAAACCTTTAAGCTATTTGTACTATTATTGGTTGTGTATTTAAATTTCCAAAATTATCTTTACATAATATATAATAAAAATTATTTCCAGGTGTTGTTGTTGTAAATATTTTTCCATCTTTTGTCATTAAATTTCCTTCATTTTCAAAATTAAATATTGTATTGCTGTCTTTGCATATTGAGTCTTCATTAACTTCTATTTTTAATGCAGGTGGTTGAAGACTATTATCTAAATAAGTTCTTACTATTGTTGGAACACTAATATCAGGATTTAATTTTATTGTTATATTATTAAATGCTGTATTTCCTGCTATATCATTGCATCCTACAAAGAATTTATGTTCTCCTGTAGATAATGAATCAAATATTTGTTCATGTATACTTCCATTTGTATTGCTAAATAATGTCATTCCTGATATACTATTTACATTTGATCCTTGTGGGTCTACTAAATAATTGCATGCTGCTGATCCGTCTTGTTTTGCTCCTTGGCTTGTGCTTACTTTTAATGTTACTGGTATTATTTTACTAATTTTTATTTCTCCATTTGCATCTGCTTGTGGTTCTGTTTTTATAGAATCAATTACTAAAAGATTGCTTCCTTTTATAGTTAGTCTAAATGCATCATTATTATAATTTTTATTTTCACTTCTATCTTGACATTTAAAGTATGCATATTTTATTTTTCCTGCTGATGAATCTATTCCTTTTATTGCTGGTCCTGCTCCTGGTTCTCCTGTAAATCTACATTCATATATCCCTAGATTATTTATTCCTTGTGTAAAACATGCATTTGCTTCTAACATTTGTGTATATAATATTGGTTGTGTTGAATATCTGCATTCTGATGGTTCATTTACATATAAATTTAATTTTGTTACATTTACCCCATATGTTGCATATGTTTCTTGCCCTATAGAAGTTCCTAGTATTTGTGGTGGTGTTATATCTGGTGCATTACTTATTTTAAATGTTAATATATAATCATTTAAATTTGTATTTGCTAATGCATCTTGGCATCTTACATATATTTTATATTCTCCGCCGCTTGTTAATGTCAGGCTATCACTTGTTGCATCTTTTGTTGCTGGATAAAACATTTGTTGTATATGGAAGTAATCATATGTATTTCCTCCAAAATAAAAATTATCCATTTCTTCAAATCTTTTTCCATGGTTTAAACTCATTTTACATTGTGTTGGCTTGTCTGTTTTTATTGCTATATTAAATCTTTCATATATTGGTATTTCTCCTGTTATTCCAAATCCTGGTTGTTGGAATCCTTGTGTATTTATTCTATTTTGTAAATCTGGGCTTGTTCCTTCTTTCCATGGTGTTATTATTGGAGGATTCACATCATATTTGAATAAGCTTACGCATAATTCTTTATCTGTTCCTTTGTTTATTAATTCACAGCTTGCTCCTAAACTTTTACACCTGTATTCTGAACATTTTTTAAATGCATTTATTGATGTTGGATTTCCTTTTTCATCTTTGTAACTGTCTGCATTGCATTTTTCACATTGATCTGATTGTATAACTGGTGGTGCTTGCCATGGTGAACATGATGATTTTACTGTTACTTCTTTTGTATCTTCTAATATTGTATCTAAGATTTTATATGCTGTAAATACCCACATTCCTACTCCTACTCCTGATACAAAATCAGCCATATTACTTGCAGTTTTCTCAGCTGTTTTTTCTGCTGCAGCTTTAGCAACTTCATCTATTTTATCTTGACCACCAGAAATTTTAATTATTTCTTCTTTAGTAAAATCATATGTCTGAACATTATTCTCTTTATTGACAAATTCAATATAAAATTTTGATCGATCTTTTGTAGATTTAACTATAAAATATTTATCAGTTACAATACTATTAGGAGTATTTTTAACATAATTTATTAAAGATTCTTTCATATAATGTTCCTGAGCTTTTTTTAAAGATTCACTTGTAATACTTTCAGTAGCTTTAGTTATATAACTACTATCTAAAGTTGCAGCGTCTAAAAATGGTTTTGTAGTTTCAGGTTTTATAAAACTAGCACCCACTCCTAATGCATTTACTAATGGTGTTGTTTTTATTAATGCTGAAAAAAATACTTCTGCTCCAAGTCCAGGAAGAGAATAAAGAGATGCAAATGAACTAGTTAGAACACTTATTCCCAATAATCCTGCTAATCCTATTCCCCAACTATCTCTTCTAAACATACAAACTCCAAAGTAACTATAATCTGATTGTTGTAAACTAAAACTTAAAAAATTTCCACCAGCACTCCAATCAGGTATAAATGCTGTTTCTCCTTTTTTTAATTTTGGATCGTCAAACTTAGGTGGTATGCTCACGTTTCCAAATTTAATTTCATCAACAGTTATTTCATCTATGTATTCTAATT
>CAYSFG010000016.1:0-52654 GCA_964430545.1 Candidatus Woesearchaeota archaeon | reverse complement strand
TTTTAGATCAATCAATAAATGTAAGTCAAAAATTGTACAAGTAAATCAAATTAATATTCAGATAATTAGAAACAAAATAAGCGCGACTCAAAGCTTTACTTTGCCTTCATTCGCTCCTTCGAAATTTATAAAAGAAAAACTTAGTCGTTCATTCAGGGAACCTAACATCGTTAGTTTCAATCGTTGGGAAAATTAATATTTAGGGGTTGGCTCAGAAATTTATTTTTTTCTTCCAATCTGGAATCCTTGCTTAACCCTTTCGGCAAGCTCTGCTAAAATTTTTAATTCAATTTGTCTTTTTCTTTCAAAGTTTTGATCTTTTCCTTGTTCAAAAATAGTTCCCATTTCATCTCTTAGTTCCGGAGATAATGGCTCATTTTCATATATACTACAAATTTCGTCTGCACTTAATATCCCATTGTATTCTACTCCAATTTGGATTCCCTTTGACTTCATACGTCCTGGATGATAATATCTTAAAGTCATTGCCGCTACTCCCAAAATTACAGAATCACAAGACTGCAATAAACTTAATCTTTCAATGTCACTTGAACCTGCAAATAAATCATCAATAAATTTTCCATCAAAACCATCAACATATACGCTCAATCTTCTCTCCATTAATTTTTCCACAGTATGATATAAACCCACAAATTCCAAACAACCGGGAACACTAATATGTGGAACTTCAGATTCGTAAACTGGAACTACAGATCCATCCCAATCAGTTTTTATCCTAACACCTTCTAACAGATTGTCTGTAATTCTCCTATACTCTTCATTATTCATTTGCATAACCTTAGATCAATTTAGGGGGTTTATAAATGTTTGCCATATGTTACCACTATAAAATTAATAAGTACACTTCGCCAGCCCCTCTTTTTTATTTTACTCCCAACGACTTTGGATTTTTCGGCTTCGCCGAACGTTGCACTAAAATCCAACCTCTAACGGGGGAAACTAACAGGAGTTATGTGCAATTTGTCCAACACTTGTAGAATTAAACCTTAATTATTTTTATTGGTGTTACTACAAAAACTCCACCCCTTAATTAATAATAGAATATAATTCATTTATAGTAGAAATCAAATCACTTCCCGCTTTTCTTTGTTGTTCCATTTTCTCAAGTATGGCCCCAACTTGATCGTCATTTAGTTCAACTTCTCTTAACTTATGTCTGCCAACATTTCTTGTACCCTCAAACTCCCATCCTAAACTTCTTACTTCAGGAGTTACTCCTGTTCTAAGTTCTAACTGAGCATCTGGGATATACAGTGTTCCTTTTAATACTTGATACCATCCAGAACCACCAACACCAAAAGTTTCAGTAGCAATGTAACCTTTCATATTTAAAATAAAATGAAACAACTATATTAAGTTTATTATACTCCGGACAGAGCTTTAATAAGATAAGTTTTATATATTAATATAAATATAATAAACTAATAATAAAGAGGTGAAAAGTGAAAATATTTTTAGATAGTTCTAATTTAAATGAAATACAGAAAGCTTTCTCAACTGGTTTATTGGATGGAATTACAACAAACCCTAGTTTAATAGCTAAGGAAAATTTAGATTTTAATTATTTAGTTAAAGAAATACTACAAATATTTAAAGGAACAGATAAAATAATTAATTTAGAAGTTACAGAAACATTATTTTCAAAAATGGTGGAAGAAGGAGAAAAATTATCAAGAATTTCTAAAAACATTGTAATAAAACTTCCATGCACAGAAGAAGGATTAAAAGCATGCAAGATACTTAATAAAAAAGGAATAAGAATAAATATTACTTTATGTTTTAGTTCAGCACAAGCATTATTAGCTGCAAAAGCAGGAGCATATTTTATCAGCCCATTTATAGGTAGATTAGATGATATAAATCAAGATGGAATGGAATTAATAAAAGAAATAAAAATAATATATAATAATTATGGATATAAAACACAAATTTTAGTTGCTAGTATAAGATCACCAAGACAAGTAGTGGATGCAGCATTAATTGGAGCAGATGTAGCAACTATGCCCTATTCTATATTTGAAAAACTAATAAAACATCCATTGACAGATAATGGCCTAGAAAAATTTTTAGATGATTGGTATAAATACAAGAGTAAAAAATGAAAGAATTAATTTTTAATTATGAAAATAGTATAAATAAAGATGATATAAAAAATTCTAAAGGAATAATAGATAAAATAAAATTAGATAAATTTTTATTTTTTAATCTACCATTTGACAAAGAGAATATAAAAGAAATAAAAAAATTGTCTAAAAAATATAAAAATATAAGTATATTAATATTAATTGGAATAGGTGGCAGCAACTTAGGGACATTTGCAGTTCAACAATCAATACAAGGAAAGATGCATAATGAAACAGGAAAAAAACCTAAAATATATTATGCTGATACTTTAGACCCTGATACTTTAAAAAATTTGATAAAAATAGTTGAATATGACTTGAAAAATCATAAAGAAGTTTTAATAAATTGTGTAACGAAATCAGGAAAAACAACAGAAACATTAGTAAATTTAAATATATTTTTAAATATATTAAAAAAGTATAGGAAGGATTACAACAAATATGTGGTGTTAACAACTGATAAAGATAATGAATTATGGAATTTTGGCATAAAAAATAAATTAAAAGTTTTAGAAATACCAAAAAATTTAAGTGGAAGATATTCTGTATTCTCAAATGTAGGATTATTTCCTTTAGCAGTATTAGGAATAAATATTGATAAATTGTTAGAAGGGGCAAGGATGATAAATAAATCATCACAAAAAAATAATCAAGCATCTTTAAGTGCATTAAGTATTTACCTAAGTAGAAAACCAATAAATAATACTTTTTTATTAGGAAATGATCTAGAAGGTTTTGGAAAATGGTATAACCAATTGATGGCAGAAAGTTTAGGTAAAGAAAAAGATAAAAATGCAAATTTAGTAAAAAATGGAATAACTCCAATAATAACTACAGTAAGCACTGACTTGCATTCATTAGCACAATTATATATTGGTGGTCCAGATGATAAAATAACAACTTTTATAAGTTATAATTTTAATAATAAAATAAAAACTTATAATTTAGAAGAATTAGGTAGCATAATGAACTCAATAATAGAAGGAACAAAAAAAGTTTATTTTAAAAGAAAATTAAAATATATGACAATTAAACTAAAAGATAAAAGTGAATATTCTATAGGACAATTATTGCAATTTAAAATGATAGAAATGATATATTTAGCACATTTTATGAATGTTAATCCATTTGATCAGCCTAATGTTGAAGAATATAAAGAAGAGGTAAGAAAATTATTATGAAATTTGTTATATTTGGAGCAACAGGAGATTTAACAAAAAGGAAATTAATACCTGCTTTTTATAATCTAATTAAAAATAATTCTATAAAAGAAATTGAAATAATATGTATTGCTAGAAAAGAATTAAGTAAAGAAGAATATATAAATTATTTAAAAATAGAATATAATAAATTATTTAAAAAATCAGATGAAGATATATGGAGTAAATTAATAAAAAATATAAATTATATCAAAGCAGACTTTCTAGATTTAAAAAACTTAAAATTAAATATAAGAAATGATAATGTTATTTATTATTTAGCAACAATGCCAGAAAATTATAAACCAATAATAGAATATTTAAGAAAAAATAAATTAAATAATAAATTGAAAAAAATAGTAATTGAAAAACCATTTGGCTATAATCTTAATGATGCTAAAAAAATTAATAAAATATTAAATAAAGCATTTAGAGAAGAACAAATATTTAGAATAGATCATTATTTAGCTAAAGAAGCAATACAAAATTTATTAACGTTTAGATTTATGAATAGTATATTTGAATCATTATGGAATAAAAATTATATTGATAATATTCAAATAACAATAGCAGAAGATCAAAATGTTGCTGACAGAATAAATTATTATGATAAATCTGGCGCTATAAGAGACATGGTACAAAACCATATATTACAAATAATAAGTTTAATAACTATGAAATGTCCTAGAATAATTAATTATAAATCAATAGAAGAAAATAAAATAAAAGCATTAAATGACTTGAAAATAAGTAAATATTTATTAGGCCAATATGAAAATTATGAAAAAAAATCTGATACAGAAACATATGCTGCTATAAAATTCTATTCTAATAATAAAAATTTTAAAAATATACCAATATATATAAGAACAGGAAAAAATCTTAATAAAAAAATATCTTTGATATATATAGAATTTAAAAATAATTTAAAAAACTTAAAACCTAATGCCCTATTAATAAAAATGTACCCTAATAATGACATTGATTTATTTTTTAATCAAAAAAAACCTGGTTTAATTTTTGATACTGAAAGAGTTAAATTAGATTTTTGTTATGAATCTTTATATGGATATAATACTATGGAAGCATATGAAGAATTAATATTATTAATCTTAAAAAATGAAAAAAGTTTATTTACAAGCTGGAAATTTATTGAAAAAGCATGGAAAATTGTAGATCCATTAATTAGTAAAAAAAATAGAATTTATTATTATAAAAATGGCAGTTATGGCCCTAAAGAGGCAGAAGAATTGCTTAAAAATGATAATAGAGAGTGGTATAAATATTAAAAATAATTTATTTAATAATTATTAATACTAATAATTTTGGCAGATGTTGTACCCTTATTTTTTAGTTTCATGCCCACCAAATTCATTCCTTAAAGCAGCAATTACACTAGCAGAATAGTTGGATTTTTTTCTTGATTTAATTCTTTCAATAATGGAATAATGCAAAATAGGCATATAAGATAATTTTTCTAATTTTTTCATTTCTTCTTCAGTCTTACCCTTAGGAACAATGCCTTTAATATTATCAATTAAATTTTTATCATAAGCGTTTACTAACAAATTCATTAAACTAGAAGAGATAATACTTCCATTAAAATAAACTTTAGCTATATCCTTAAGATTTAAATTAAATTCTTTTTTAAATTTATTTAAAGTATTAAAACCTTCACCAATTGATTGTAAAATCCCATATTCAATACCATTATGCACCATTTTGACAAAATGGCCAGAACCTGAACTTCCAATATATGAATATCCATTTTTAGTTGATAAATCTTTAATTATAGTTTTATTTTTTAAAAAAATATTTTTATCACCGCCAACCATTAGACATGATCCATTTCTAGCACCTTTAATGCCACCAGAAACACCTATATCCATAAAATCTATTTCAAATTTTTTTAATTCATTATATCTTCTTATAGAATCTTTGAAATAAGAATTTCCCCCATCAATAATAATATCATTTTTAGATAAATATGGCATTAATTCTTTTAAAACTAAATCAACAGCATTAGAACTAACCATCAACCAAATTAATTTTTGTTTTGGTAATTTTTCAATAAGTTCTTTATATGAATATGAAGGGATAGCACCTTTTTCTATAAATTGTTTAATTTTACTAGAAGTTCTATTATATATAACAACTTTATGTTTATGATCTAATAAATTAAGAACTATGTTAGATCCCATTTTGCCAAGACCAATAAAACCTAATATCATTTTATTTTATTTAAATGATTAATATATAATCTTTGTTAATTTTAGTTATAAGTTATGATTAAAAATAGAAAATTATATAAGCCTATAATAATTTTTATAATATAAATTAAATGGGGTGATTAGATGAATAGTATAAAAATATTTTTAGTTTTATTATTTATCTTATTATTTAGTTTTCAAGTTTCTGCATTATCAACAATTTTTTACGGAAGAGTATTAAATAATACTGGAAGTGTGTTATCAGGAGTAAATGTAACAGTAAAAGTAAATTTTGGAAGTACTGGTTTATATAGTAATATTACAAATAGTTCTGGACATTTTTATATGAATGTAAGTTATAATACAAATTTTGATATGATAGATTATACAACAGTAAATTATAGTGATTCAACAGGAAATATAAGTTATACAGGAAAAACAAGTTCTAGACCAATGCCTGCACAAATGTTTGCAAATGATATGACATCAGGGCAAGATTTTGTAGTAGTGCCAGCAGTAAATATATTTTTACAAGCATGGAATGGAACAACAAATGTAAGTTTTGGTTATATTATAAAAGATCAAAAATCAGGAAATGAATTAGCAACAGGATTTACAGGACTAAGTCAAGCATTAATCGGTATAGATAGAGTTGTAAATATTACATTAATGATTTTTCAAATGGGTGGGGATATAATGGGTTCTGGGGATGTAAAGATGAAAGTATATCAATATAATAATTTAAGTAGTTATCCTGGATTACCAAAATATGTTCCATTAAATTTAACTATAGTCCCTACATATGTAAGAATGAGTGGATTTATAACAGCACCAAATACATCAATAATGGAATATACAAATATAACAAGACATATCAAAATGTTAGAAAATGGACAAGATAGAGTATTTTTCTCATTTGTATTTCCAACAAGAGGAGGATTAAATGGAGATTCTAAAGCAACAGCAGTAAATGCTGGTTTAAACACAAGTACTGGATTTTATAATGTAAGTTTAGTAATAGGAATGGAATATGTCTTTTTTATTTTAGGAAATGATAGCAGTACATATTATGGGGGATATTTTAATCAAACAACAACAGGGATATCAGCTGAGGTACACAGAAATTTATCATTAGTACAAGTATTAGGACAGTTTAATCGTACAGCTGGGGTAGTTCCAGGAAATATGACTAGGTTAAAAATTGTTGATGGTGATGGAAGGGCAGTTAATAATCCTTTTTTATTAGTAGATTCTAATATAAATGGAACAAGAATATTTTTTAATCTAATGCAAGTTGGATCAAATAGTAATGAATATGCATTTTATTTTTTAAAAGGAGCAGTAAATAAAGTAAGAGTATTTAGCAGTAATTATCAACCAACAGTTTTTAAATTATCAGAAGCTAACTTATCAAATGCTGTATTTAATTTAACACTATCATCATCATTTTCTCAAAAAGGATTTAATGGTACTGCAATGTCAAAACCATTAGGAATAGATATGTATGTATCAAATACTACATGCGATGTACCACAAGATCCACCAGCAGGATGTTCATTAACCACATTTAGTAATGCTTCAACTTTTAGTCCATTAAAAACAATGTCAAGTTTAACGCAAGAAAGTATAAGTGTAAGAATAAAACATCCATCAACAAATATAACAATTCATTATGTCGGTGTAGATATGTCAATGTCAGGACCACCTAGTGCGAGCTTTGATGAAAGTACAAAAGGTGAAGGTACTGCAGCAAGATCAACAAGATTAGGCAGTGATGGACCAGATACGTATAGTGCTATAATATTAGGAATACCATATAGTGATACAGGAATAAATGAAAATGCAGATATAAATATAAAATTACCAACATTATATGATGATGACTTAACAACAGTTTTATGGAATATAACAGTAAATGGAAGTGGAACACAAATACCATCAAGTTTTAATACATTTAATGCAAGTTTACTTACAACAGATGGTTTAGTATGCAGTAAAACTGATTTAACACAAACATGTTATGTAAATACAACAAGTAATATAATGTGGTTAAGAATACCCCACTTTTCTGGAGTAGATGCAAATTTAGCAGGATCTGCACCAACAACTACTAGCACAACTACAACTACTACAACTGCTTCAAGCAGTAGTGGATCAGCTGGCGCTTCAAGTGCTACAGCAAACTTAAGAGTTGATACAAAAGCAAATTCAGCTGTAACATATAATATAGGAAATAAAGAAATAGGTGTAGAAAAAATTGATTTAGTAACAATAACAAAAGTAGAAAATGCAGTGTTAAAAGTTTTAGAAGTAAAAGAATTATCAAATGATATTATTTCACCTGTAATAACAGGATTAGTTAGTAATGTATACAAATATTTTGAAGTTAAAAAAGAAAACTTAGATAATTCAGTATTAGGAAGTTCAAAAATTACATTTAGTGTAAAAATTGACTGGTTAACAAGCAATGGTGCTAAAGCAGAAGATGTAACATTATTAAGATATAGTGAAGCTAAATGGAATGAACATTCAGCAGTAAAAATAAATGCTGACGGTAATTATTATTATTATGAATCAACTGTTCCTGGATTTAGTACATTTGCTATAAGCTTAAAAGGAAAAATTGTTGAAACACCTAGAGTAGAAGAACCATTAATACAAAATGAGTTACAAAATAAAGAAGTAGAACCATTAAAAGAAGAAAAAAGTAATAAAATGGGCTATTTATGGTTATTAGTAATAATAATTGTTATAACTATTGGTTATTTAATAATAAAAAGAAAACAAAATAATAATCATAGACCACAAGGAAAGAGATAAAAATTTATTATTAATATATTTTTTGGATTTTTTAGAAACTTTTATTAAGTGTGATATAGATATTATTTTAATATGGTAATAAAATTAATATTGTTTGATTTAGGGGGTGTTATAGAAAATCATAATTTGATTGGGCTATCATCATATATAGAAAAAAAATATAAGATAAATGCAAAAAAGTTTCATGAAATATTGATAAATGACCTAAGATTAAATGATAAATGTGCAATAACAGATAATGAAATGATAAATAAAATAAATAAAGAATTTAAATTAAAATATACTTTAAAAAGTTTTTATAATGATTATTTTAAGTTTATAAGTTTATATTTGGAAGTATTAAAATTTATAAAAGAAAAATTAAAAGGTAAATATAAAATTGCTTTATTCACAAATTGTAGAAATATACATATAAATCATAGTGTTAAATTATATCATTATGATAAAATATTTGATAAAATATTTGTCTCTCAAACATATTGCACAAGAAAACCAGAAATAAAATTTTATAAAATAGCATTAAAAGAATTTAATGTTAAACCAAATGAAACAATATTTGTAGATGATAAAATAAGAAATATAATTCCTGCTAATTTATTAGGAATAAATGGAATAGTTTATGATGGAAAATTAGATTATTTAAAGAAAGAATTAAAAAATTATGTTAAATTTTAAAATTTAGTCTATAGCAAGATTTATTAATTCTAGACAATACAAAAATATATGGTAAAAACAGAAACTAAACAATTAATAAGTAAAGAAATGACAATAGGTGAAGTTATATCAAAATATCCAGAGACAGCAGAAATAATGACAAGTTATGGGTTACATTGTGTAGGATGTGGTGTAAATCCTTATGAGAGTATAGGAGATGGTTGTACTGGGCATGGTATGGATGAAGATACTCTTAATAAAATGATGAATGAAATAAATAAAATTATAGAAGATAAAGATAATAATAAAGGGAAAACAATTATAATAACAAATAATGCAATTAAAGAATTAAAAATATTAATGAAAAATGAGAAAAAAGAAGGATATGGATTAAAATTAAAAATAGATAAAAATTCAATGGGTTATGAATTAGATTTTGCTGATAAAAAAGAAGTAAATGAAATAATATTAAAAGAAAATGATATAGAAATTTATATCAATAAAGAAAATTTAGAATTATTAAAAGGAACAGAAATAGATTATGTAAAAAATGAAAGAGGAGAAGGATTTAAAATAAATAATCCTAATATTAAAAAAGGCGGTTGTGGTTCTGGATGCGGGTGCAGTAATTAATTATTTTGTAATTTTTAATAAATTTATATTAAATAACATTTTTTCTAATATAATTTAAAAATCAAACAATAAATTTATATAGATAATAAAAATCTTTTATATATGCCTGATAAAAATAATTATGATGTGATAATAATAGGTTCTGGACCAGCTGGAATAACAGCTTCTATATATACTATAAGAGCAAATTTATCAACTTTAGTTATAGCTGGAGCAACTCCTGGCGGACAATTAATGATAACAACTGACGTAGAAGATTATCCAGGATTTCCAGGAGGAATACAAGGACCAGAATTAATGGAAAAAATGAGAAAACAAGCAGAAATGTTAGGTGTTAAATTTTTAGATGAAAATGTAACAAAAGTAAATTTTAATAAAAAACCATTTAAATTATATACTAATAAAATAGAATATGAATCAAAAGCTGTTATAATTGCAACAGGAGCTAGTGCAAGATGGATGGGTTTAGAAAGTGAAAAAATATTAACAGGAAAAGGAGTTAGTGCTTGTGCGATATGCGACGGATTTTTTTTTAAGAATAAAGATGTAATTGTAATTGGCGGTGGGGACACAGCATTAAGAGAAGCGATATTTTTAGCTAAAATTTGTAAAACAGTTACAGTAATACACAGAAGAGATATATTAAGAGCGCAAAAAGCATTACAAGATAAGGCATTTAATACAAAAAATATTGAATTTCTATGGAACTCAGAAGTTTTAGAATTTTTAGGTAAAGAAAAACTAGAAAGTGTAAAAATTAAGAATAATAAAACAAATAAAGAAACAAAATTAGAATGTTCAGGTGCATTTGTGGCAATAGGGCATACTCCAAATACTAAATTTTTAAAAGAAGATATAGAATTAGATAATCATGGATATATTGTTGTAAAAGATATAGTAAAAACAAATATAGAAGGAGTATTTGCAGCTGGAGATGTGCATGATTATAGGTATCAACAAGCTGTAACAGCTGCAGGTGCTGGATGTATGGCTGCAATGGAAGCAGATGAATATATAGATAATTTAAAACACAAAAAATAGAATTATTATTTAAACTTTAAATTTTTTTCAAAAGATTTTTTATCACCAAACTTAATAAATTTATCATGATGTTTAGGTGAATGAAAATTTTTATTTAATTCATGTTTTATAGGACACCAATATTTTTCAGTATCTGCTGCTATTTTAGAAGTATAATTTATTAAGCCATTAGCATAACTGCAATATTCACAATTTAACTTGTCTATAAAATTCAAATAATTTAATTTATATCTATCAAACTTAATATAATTTGAACGTTTAACTAAAGGTATACCATATAATCTGAAACAAATCATATGATATACTTCTAAAAAAATATGTGTTATAACTAAAGGAATAATCATAATATAAATAAATGGTATTGATAAATAAATTTTTAATCTTCCTATTTCCTGAATTCTTTTCTTTCCAATCATAAATATTTAGTTTAAATACTTGTATATTAAATTTTCCCAACTAAATCTAAACCTGGTTTTAATGTTTGTTTGCCTGGCTCCCAATTAACAGGACAAACTTCACCACCATGTTCTTTAACAAATTTAGCAGCTTGTAATTTTCTTAATAATTCTTTAGCGCTCCTTCCAATACTATTATCATGCATTTCAAAAGCTTTTAAAATTCCTTCTGGGTCTATAATAAAACTCCCCCTTAAAGATAATCCTTCTTCATCTATATAAGTTCCAAATTCCTTACAAATATTTCCAGTAGTATCTGCAATCATAGGATATTTAATTTCTTTTATACTTGGAGAGTTATCATGCCATGCCTTATGAACAAAAACTGTATCTGTACTTATACTTAATATTTCTGCATTTAATTTTTTAAATTCTTCATAACATTTGGCTAATTCTACTAGTTCTGTAGGACATATAAAAGTAAAATCTGCTGGATAAAATACTAAAACAACCCATTTTCCTTTGTAATCTGATAATTTTATTTTAACTTCTTTGTTATTAAAATATGCTTTAGCTTCAAAATCTTCTACAATATGATTAATTTTTACATTCATCTTCATTTTCTCCTTAAAATAATATATTATATATATTTAGTTTATTTATAACTGTTTCTACAATTTAATTTTATTTAAAAGTTATTAAATCATCTTTTTTTAAACACTTTATGATTTTATAAATAGTTTATTTTATTAAATATAACTAATAAATTCTTTAGGTTTTTTATTTATTTCTTATTGATTAAAAGTAACCAACTTAAATATCTAAAAAATTATTTAGTTTATTATAATACTAAAACTTACCATTTTATGAACTGAAAAATAGTAAATTTTTCTGACTTAAAATTATTAATTTTTAATTTTATCCTTTATTTATTATTAGATTTTTATAATTTAACTAATAACTTTATAGTAGTAAATTATATAAACTAATATTACCTTATAAAAATATGGAATTTGAAGACATGTATGGAAATGAATTGTATAAATTATTATTAGCTAGAGAAATAATAAGAAAACAATATGGTGGATATATGGGCCAAATGTTAAGACAAAATCCTAAGGTAGAATTAGAAAAAATAATAAGTGAAGATATAACAAGAGAAATAGAAAAAATAAAAGTTGAACTAAATATTCCAGTTTACTTAAATAAAAGAAAAAATTATGGAATAATAGCAGAACATATAGCAATGTTTAATAATAATGAATTAATAGAATTGTTTAATGGTGTTCATAATATAGAAATACCCTATATAATGGGAGTTAATATGAATGAAGTTGAATTATTGGCAATATATTGTGGAGTAGTGAGAATAAAAAGAGTTGAAAGTAATAAAATAGGATATGAAGGATTTTATAATGCAATAAGAGAAATAAATAATATAAGCTTTAGATCAAAAGCAATAGGAGAACTGAGAAAAATAGGATTTAATCCACATAATACAAATCCTGGAGATCAAAAAAAAAGATTTGAATTAATGCCAGAAAGAATAAAACAAGAATTTTTAAGAAGTTATCTAGAAGAATTAAAAATATCATACCAAGCAGTAAAAAATGATGTTAAACAGAGACAAGGAAATTTTTACGATAGAAATTCAGATGGTTTTAATAGAAATTTTTATATTACAGATATTACAGATGTAATAGAAAATTCATATAAAAAAGCAAAAGAACAACATTTAAATGATCTTAAAATAATTTAACTATTATACCTATTATAATTTCTGTTTCTAGAACTATCATCTCTGTTACTTCTAGAACTACTATTTTTTGGTCCATCATCTCTACTTCTAAAATTATCTCTACCTCTTGGACTATTTCTATTCCAAGATCTATCTCTTTGACCATATGATGAATTATTTCTAGTATCATATTTAACAAGATTTATTTTATCAAAAACAGGTATAACACCTTTTATAATATTTATATTCCTATCACTTAATACTTTTTTAAAATTATCATAATCTCTTTCAGAAAGCAAAGTTATAGCTTGACCACTAGAACCAGCACGTGCAGTTCTTCCAATTCGATGAATATATTCTTCTGAAGTTTTAGGAACGTCATAATTATAAATATAATTAACATTTTTTATATCTAAACCACGAGCAGCAACATCTGTAGCAACAAGGATATTTATATTTTGTTTTTTTAAAGCATCTAAGGCAAAAGCTCTTCTATTTTGGGTTAATCCACCATGAATTGCCATAGCTTTTATGCCTTGTAAATTAAGATTTCTTGATATTATATCTACTAATCTACGTGTGCCACAAAAAACTAAAGTCAATTCATCAGGATGTTTTTTAACTAAACTAACTAATAATGAAAATTTTTCAAAATCTCTAACCTGAAAATAAGTTTGTTTTAATAAGCTTTTATCGACATGGATATTACTTTTGATATTAATAGGAGAATTCATATGCCTTTTAATAATATGATGAACTGTACTTGGAATAGTTGCACTAAATAATAAAGTTTGTCTAGGTTTAGGAACTTCATGAATAATGTCTTCTACATCTTGTATAAAACCCATTTCAAACATTTTATCAGCTTCATCAAGAACTAAATATTTAACATTATTAAATTTTGCAGTACCTCTTTTTATATGATCTAAAATTCTACCTGGAGTACCTACAACAATATCTGCAGTTCTTAAACCTTTTATTTGATTATCAATACTAACACCACCATAAACACTTATAATATTTAATTTTAAATATTTGGCAAAATCTCTTAAGGCATTTGTATTTTGAACGCAAAGTTCTCTTGTAGGCGTTAATACTAATGCTTGAACATGATTAGTTGATTTAATTTTTTCAAGAATTGGAAGTCCAAAAGCTGCTGTCTTTCCAGAACCAGTACTTGATTGACCAAAAACATCATTACCTTTAAGTATTTCAGGTATACATTTTTCTTGAATACTTGTTGCATCTACAAAACCTAAGTCTGTTAGTGCTTCTATTATTTTTATATTTAACTTTAATTCTTTTATATTCATATTATTCTCTTAAAAATTACAAAGAATTTAAAACGTTAGAACGTATAAGTTCTCTGTATATCTTCTTATTATACAATATTGATATTGGTGTTAGTTTATAAAGCTTCTTTATTTTTATAAAATTACCTTGAATGTTTAATATTTATTTTTTTACAATATTTATTAATAATACATTTAGAACAAAATGGTGATACAGGAACACAAATATTTTGGCCATAATTTACAAATAAATCATTTAAATCATGCCAATATTTCTTTGGAATTATTTTATAAAGAACTTGTTCAGTTTGTTCTGGATTTTTAGTCTTAACCCAACCTAATCTATTAGAAATTTCATGAACATGAGAATCTACTGGTATATAATTATCTTTATTAAATCCATAACACATTACTATACCTAAAGTTTTCCTACCAACGCCTTTTAAAGATAATAAATCTTGTTCATTATCAGGAACTTTACCATTATATTTGTCAATTAATACTTTAGAAATATCCTTGAGTCTTTTAGCTTTAGTTTTATAAAAACCAACAGGATAAATTAATTTTTCTATAGTATTTAAATCTAATTCAACTAATTTTTCTGGTGTATTAGCAATATCAAATAATCTTTTAGAAGCAATAGCAGTAACAGCATCTTTTGTTCTTAAACTTAATAAACATGAAATTAAAACCTTAAATGGATCTTTATGTAAATCTGCTATTTCTGTAACTATAGGATTTTTATATTTTTCACATTCTTTTTTTAATAAATTTATTATAATTTTAATATTTTTAATCGATTCCATATAATTTAAGCATTATTCTAAAATAAAAGCTTATTCATTAGCATAATAATTTTTAAATACTTATTCTTAATATTTAATTTATGGATAATAAATATGAATTAAAATGTTATTATAAAAAAAATAAGATTAGTGCAGAACATTATATGATATTTACTTTTGATAAATTAAGATCACTTGGTTTAAAAGAAAAAGATTATGCATTAAATTTTTATAGATGTAAAAAACTTAGTGAGGATTTAATTGATAAAGGAATAATTCCTGGAGATTTAGAAATAAGTATAAAATTAAATGAAAGAGAAAAAGCAATTGAATTAGGGAGATTATTACTATCTGGAATAAAAATTGTTAAAAAAGATCAATTAGTTGATCATATAAAATTAAAATTATTAAGATATATTGGACTTTACTAATAATAAAATAAATATTAGATAAGTTTAAATATCTTTTTCTTACTACTGTATTATAGTAAAATGGAATTAATAGATATAATCAATGGAAAATATGAATGGAAACTTATAGATAGAGTAAATCATCTAAAAGATAGGGATATATATAGAGGTAATAATTTAAATGCAATAATAAATTCTTATATGGAATATAGAACAAAAGGATTAAATGATGTTATTGTGGAAAGTAATTTTAAAAATGTAGCATTAAAATCATTAACTGGTTATTTAAGTTTTGATGGTAGTTTAGAAAATAGATTTTTAGAACACTTAAAACAAGGATATGATAATAATTTATTAGGGAAAAATAGATTTAAAGCAAAAACAAATGCGTTAAAAACATTTGATGATAAAACAATTGTAAGTGAAGAACATTTAAAATTAGGAGATGTTGTATTAGGCCAATGTTTAGATAATAATTCATTGTATAAATGGGAAGATAGATTAGATTTTCTTAATAAATATTTAGAGAAAAAACCAAAAAATGTAAATATACCTTTATTATCAAGTGTTGAGAAAAATTATTTATTAGAAATATTAACTTACTTAAATTCAAACAGAACACTAAAATTATTAGAACAAAAAAATGATAAAAAATCATTAAAAGTGAAAAATAAATTAAATGATGTAAAAAAATCATTATTTAATTATATATATGGAAATAACCAAAATGTATTTACTGGGAGTACTAAAAAATCTGATATTTATCTAATTAAAGAGATACCTAGGCCACAACCAACTTTAAGACCTTTACCAATAATAAATGCACAAAGTGAAGTAACTTCAATAACAAATAGTGGCGATGCTTTAACCAGATTATGCAATAATACACAAGAAAAAGCATTTTTTTTAAGAGATATATATAATACTGATAGGGAATTAGCTGAAAATTCTAATTTATGGAATTTATTAGATAGAACAGAAAAACCAATATATAATCCAAAATTTATTTTTTTAAATAATTTTAAATTAATATATAAAAATATAAGTAGAAAAATTGATTCATTAGTAAATCCATTTTTATCTGCATATGAAAAAGTATTTGACTTTCCCAGGTTTTAAAAAGTTTTATAAATAACATATTTTTACAAAATTCTAATGGAAGATAAATTTTATATTGAAAAAAAATATAATTTTAAAATATTAGTAGAATTACTAAAAGATAAAATATTTAGACTAGACAATTAATCCATATAACAGGCAGAAAACTCTAGTAAAAATATACCAATTGAAGAAATATTAAATAATTATATGGGAAATATAAGATTTTCTAGAATAGAAAAAAATAGAACTGTTTTCAGTGAGAAATTAATTTACCATAATAATAGATTATTTATTTACAAAGGAAAAACATTAGAATATTAAAAATATTTTATTTAATTTTTATTTCTTAATTTCAAACTTCTCAAAAACTTAGTTTTCTAAACTTTTTTATAGTAAATAGAATAATTTAAAAAGATAATAAGACTCTAAAAAAATTAAAGGGAGTGTAGTATAACCTGGCTAGAATAGGGGCCTCCAGATATTTGGAGATATGAGCTTAAAAGCTATGATAAAATATTTCCTGAAGAAAGCCTCGGATCAGGGTTCGAATCCCTGCACTCCCACCATTATTTAATTTTTTTAAAAATTAACTTTTTATTTAACAAACTAAAAATGTAATCAAATTATTTATGATATCTTATTAACTTACTATAAGCTACTTTTAACTAAAAACTTATTTTATTTATTTGTAATTATATGTTATCACTATAAAATGGATATTAAACAAAAGATTTAAATATGATTCTAAACTATCATGTCCTAATGAAAACTAAAATATTATTGTTATTATTAGGTTTTTTATTATTAATTAATATAGTAAATGCTACACAAATTATAGTTACACCAAGTAATCCTTATACTGATGATAATTTAAAATGTTCTGTAGTTGGAGCGAGTGATAATAGGGCATTTAGGTTTGAATGGATAAAAAATAGTCATATAGTAAATGATAATAATATCCAAATAACAAGACAAGGAAGTATATTTCCTAATGATTTAACAAATGAAAATGATATAATATCTTGTTTAGTATATGGACCTGGCGCATTAATAGGAACAGATACAGTAACAATACGAAGAACACCACCTCAAGTAATACCAAATGAAAAACCAAATGCAATATTAAATGTAAATGATGATGATATAGAAATAAATCAACAAATAAGATTTGATGGTTCAGAAAGCACAGATTCTGATGGTAGCATAGTAAGTTATTCTTGGGATTTTGGAGACGGAACATTTGAAGAAAATAATAATGGAATTATAACACACAGATATTTAAGAGAAGGAACTTATAATGTATTATTTAGAGTAATAGATAATCAAGGAGTATCAGATGATACAGGCCTAACAATAACAGTAAGACCAACCCAGCAAGTAATAATAATAAGTCCAAAAAGTATTAGTAAAAGTTCTAGTTTTACAGGATTTTTTACACATTTTAAAAGAACAGAACCATTATATATAAAATTTACAATTGAAGATCGTAGTGAAGGAATAGAAGGATTAGGAAATTTAGTAGATAATTTAAATGTTTTAATAAAAGATATAAATAATGCAGAAACAGAAGTAGAATTACATCCTTTTTCAGGATCAATTAATACGGGGATATTTACATCTATAAGAATTGATAATGGACAAGAGTGTAATAGTTTTATACCATTTTTTTGTGTGGTTATGAATAAAGGAACATATTATTATAAATTAAATAATTTACCATTAAATGATGATTTTTTAGGACAATCAAAATTATGGATGATATATGGTAATAATGATAATTCTGTATTATTAACAATAGAAAATAATATACCAACAGCAGATGCAGGAAATGATATTACTACAACAATAAATACTGATGTAAGATTTGATTCAGGAAATAGCAATGATATAGAAGATGATAATTTACAATATTTATGGAATTTTGGAGATGGAAGCACAAGTAATTTAAGATCACCTACACATAGATATACAAATACAGGAATATATACAGCAACATTAACAGTAAGTGATAGTGAAGGAGCAAGTAATTATGATACAAGATTTATAACAGTAAATGGAATAATACCTGGACAAAACTCACCACCAATTGTAACAATAACTTCACCAATATCTGGATTTACTTTTGAAATAAATACAAATATTAATTTTGTAGCAACAGTGACAGATCCAGAAAATGATCCACTAACATATTTATGGAATTTTGGAGATGGAAGCACAAGTAATTTAAGATCACCTACACATAGATATACAAATACAGGAAATTATGTTATAACTTTAAGAGTTAATGATGGAATTAATACAGTTGTAAGAACAGTATCAATAATATTAATAAATAGGCCAATAATAAATAATCCGCCAATTGTAACAATAACTTCACCAATATCTGGAAATGAATATAGTATAATATTACCAGTAACATTTAGAGCAACAGTGACAGATCCAGAAAATGATCCAGTAACATATTTATGGAATTTTGGAGATGGAAGCACAAATAATTTAAGATCACCTACACATAGATATACAAGAATAGGGATATATAATGCAACATTAACAGTAACAGATGGATTTAATATTGTACAAAATAGTGTAATAATAAATATAAGAGATATAATTATAGAACCACAACCAAATACTGATCCTATAGCAAGAATAACTATAAATACAGAAAATCCAGTTACAAATACACAAATAGAATTTAGCGGATTAACAAGTACAGATGATGGGAACATAGTAAGTTATTCTTGGGATTTTGGAGATGGAACAACAAGTACAGATTCATTATTAACACATATCTATACAACAAAAGGAATATATTTAGTAAGTTTAACAGTAATAGACAATACTGGAAGAACAGGAAGAACAATATTAAATTTAGATGTTAAAGAATTTGAAAGAACAAGTAATGCAGGAAGAAGAAGACAAACTGCAGTAAATTCAGTTGAAAGACATGTATTTAATATAAATAGTATATTATTTTTATCAAATAAAATAAATTATAAGCCAGGAGATTTAGTAACATTATTAGTAAGAACATCAAATACAGGAAATACAAGAGAAAGTTTAACATTAGATGTTAAAGGATTAAATATTAATATTGGAAGATATATTAATAAAATAAGAATAGGCACTAATGATAATAGTCTAGAACAAGTAAGTTTTGTTATACCTAATAATATAAATCCCGGTTATTATGTTTTACAAGCAAGTTTAACTGATACAATAGGTAATTCAGATATTAAATATTTACAATTATTAATTATTTAATTACTACCGCAAGGTTTATAAATAAGTGATGACTACAAAATAGTAACACAATTTAACTTTGTGTTATTTGGAGGAGAAATATGAAAAATTTTAAATTATACATAAGCGCATTATTGATGTTAGTATTAACTATAAGTTCAGTGTTTGCATTGACATTACCATTGCCAACAAACTTTAATTTACCTAATGTTGTTAATAATAATGATATTGTTACAAGTTTATTAATAAAAGTTGATGGAATAGTAGCAGATCAAAATACTCCGGTAAGAGTTGAAAGAGGACAATTATTACCAGTAGAATTATTCTTTAGAGGAAATCCAAATGTCTGTACAAATGGAGCAGATAATCCATGTTATGATGTAAGGGCAAGAGTATTTATAGGTGGTTATGAATATGGAGATGTTCAAGCATTGACATCAATATTTGAGGTTGAAGGAAATGTAGATGATAGTAAAGAATTATTATTAAGAATACCAACTGATATACCAGCAAGTGATGATTATACATTAAACGTTCAAGTATTTGATAATCATAAAACAACAATAAAAGTCTTTAAACTAAGATTACAAGAATCAAGACATAATGTTGAATTATATGATGTATTATTTAATCCAATAAACAATGTAAGATCTGGACAAGCTTTATTCACAACTGTAAGATTAGAAAACTTAGGAGATAATATAGAATCAAATATAAAAGTTACAGTAAGTATACCTGCACTAGGAATACAAACAAGTCAATTTGTTGACCAATTAGTATCAGAACAAGAATTAGTAACAAATAGTGAAAGTACAGGAAGAGATGCTGCAACAACAAATGATCTAGTATTATTAATACCACAAGATGCTAAAGAAGGAGATTATGAAATTGTGGTTAATGTAAATTACAATAGAGGATTCAGCAACACAGAAAAAAAATATGTAATACATGTTAAAGGAAGTAATGTAGTTCCACAAACTGGATCAACACTAAATGTTAATGTAGATAACACATTACAAAGAATAACAGCTGGACAAGGTGGTGTATACAAATTTTCATTATCAAATCTTGGGCAGACAAGTTCAGTAGTTAACTTTGAAGTTACAGGAAACAATTTTGGTAATGTAAGAGTAGATCCACAAACATTAGTAATAGAACCAAACAGTGCAAAAGATGCATTTGTATATGCTTCACCTAATGAAGGATTAACAGGATTACAAACATTTACTGTAAAACTAAAAGATGCTAATGGCAATGTATTAAGTGAAAAAGTATTAAGTTTAGACATAGCAGTTCAAACAAAACTTACATCTGATACAACAAAAACAGTATTAATGATAGGATTTGTAGTGTTATTAATATTACTTATAGTCTTATCAATAGTTGTTATTGTTAAAAAACTATCAGATGATGATGACAAACCAGTAGAAGGTCAAACCTACTACTAAATTAAGGTGATATGCTTGAAAGGGGTAAAATTTTTATTTATTTTTTTATTATTAATTTTATTAATTAATCCTGTAAATGCAGATATATTTTTTTATACAACAAAAACTTCTAGCAAGGCATTATGTCCTAGAGAATCAGGATTATATATAGATACAATAAAAAATATAGATAATATAGAAAGACAATATAACTTAAAATTAACTGGAAACGCAGCAGAATGGAGTACAAGTCTGCCTAATAATTTTATATTAAAATCAGGTGAAAGTAAAGACCTTTATACTTATTTAACACCAACACAAAATACACAAGTAGGTAATTATGGAATAAATATAGAAATAACTTCTAATGATATTACTAAAGTTATAAAACATTTTGTAGAAGTAAAAGATTGTTATAAAATAGAAGTTTCGAGTTCAGTACAATCAATATCTACATGCCCAAGTCAAGCACAATCATATAATATAAATGTAATAAACAAAGGGGAAGTACAAGAAACATATACTATCAGTATAGATGATAATTTAATTAAAGATAAAATAAAACTTAGTGATACTACATTTAGTCTAGGTATTAATCAGCAGAAAATAATTTATTTATTTGTAACAGCACCACAAGACAGTTTAGAATATAAATTTAATGTAATAATTAAAGGTACTAGAACAAAAGTAGAATATCCTTTAATATTAAATGTATTGCCATGTTATGATTTTAAATTTAATTCAGAAGGAAACAAAGAGTATAATGTATGTGACAGAACAATAACAGTGGTATCTTATAGACTAGAAAATTCTGGAACAACAACAAATGATTATGAAATTAAATTAGATGGGCCAGAATGGATAAGGATAGAAAATAAAGAATATAATTTATTACCTAGTGAATCTAAGATAGTTAATATTGCATTTGCACCAGATTATGGAATAAACTCAAGTTATGAAGTTAAAGTAATGGCTTTACCAAAAAGAGGAAATGCAAAAATAGTAAATAATTTTAATGTAAATGTAAGAAGATGTAATGACTTGAAACTAGAAGTTTTACAAGACAATGTAAAAACCTGTAAAACTGTAAATAATGGTTATAATATAAACGTAAAAAATATTGGAGAAGTACAAAAAATAGTTAAAATAATAATAGATGGGCCAGAATGGTTTAATTTACAAGGAGATTCACAAATAGTTTTAAAAGCTAATGAAAGTAAATTACTTAATCTTAATGCTAATCCTCCTGATAACGTAAAGAATGGAAATTATAATATAAAAATTAAATTAATAGCAAATGATGAGAGTTCTATAGTAGCTAATGATGAAAAAACATTAAATCTAGAAGTTGTTGATCTTAAAGGATGTTATCAAGGTATAATAAGTACTTTATATGACAATTTTGTAGTATATTATGATTCAAATATAGGAATACCTGTAACAATAAAAAATGATGGTTTAAAAAAAGCAGATTATAAATTAAGTTTAACAGGAAATGCAACTAATTTTATAAGTTTAAATCCCAATACATTAAGTCTGGAACCTGGTAAAGAAGAAACTATATATTTATATGCTGCGCCTGGAATATCAACTGTATTAGGTAAATATGATGCTTTATTATCTGTAAACTTAAATGAAGGACAATTAATAGGATCTAGAACATTTAATATTGAAATAACAGATAACATTAATAAAACAACTTCATTAAACCAAACACAAATTGTATTAAATAAAACTGGATTTTTTGCTAAAAGTAAAGAATTTTTAAACAAATATAAATTACAACTTATTAGTGCAGGATTATTAATAATACTATTGATATTAGCCGGGATATTAGGATTATATAATAAATTAATTGATTTTTTTGAAGATGAAGAAATTACGGAAGAAAAAATTGTGGTAAAAGAAAGTGATAAAGAACCTGTAAAAAAAATAAAAAATAAAAAAGATAAAAAAAATGAAGAAATTAAAGATAATGTTGGTGAATAAAACACTCAAACCTTTTAAAACTTACTAAACTATTAAATTTATGGATATAAAAAAAGTAATACCAATAGGGTTGTTAGGAATAATAACAGGTTGTTCTACAGTAAATTCACATGAGATAATAGAATATTATAAACTAGAATATCAAATAGAAAGAAAACCCAAAATATTAAATTTAGTTAATTTATTAAAAAATAAACAAAAAATTAATTATGAAACTCCTTATTTTGATTACGGTTTTAATAAAGATGGACATAATTTTGGTGTTAGGTTTATAAAAAATGAAAAAAATTTACCTTATTTTAGTATTTTTGCAGATGAAATATTTATTGCAGACTATAATACAGACGGACCAGATTTTTTTGAAATATTTGATAAATCATACAATCCATCCCATGGCCATATCGGAAATCATGTAATCTATAAAATTCAATTAACAATAGAAAATAAATATTTATTAAATATATTTCAAGATTGTGCATTAGATATTATAACTTCTAACTTAAACAATAATATTACTAAAAAAACAATGAAAAAATATGAAAAATTAAAAAATAAAATATTAAACTTTTAAACTCACAACTTTAGTAATGCCATCACTCATAGATACACCATAGATATATTCTGCTTCTGTTATAATATTATCATTATGGCTTATAACAATATACTGTGCTTTAGAGGAATATTTTGCAACAAGTTTAGACAGCATTTCAGAATTTGTTTTATCTAAAGCAGCATCAACTTCATCTAATAAATAAAATGGAGATGGAGAATGTTCTTGTATAGCAAAAATAAAAGATAAAGCAGTCATGGTTTTTTCTCCTCCAGATAAAGCTTTAATATCTAAACATTTTGTACCTGCAATCTTAATTTGTATATCTATACCTCCTTCAAAAGGATTATCTTCATTTTCAAGAATGACTTGTGCTTCACCTTTAGTAGTTAATTGTGAATATATCTCTTTAAATGTTTTAATAATTTTATTATATGTTTTCATAAAAATATCTTTCTTCTTAGTATCAATTTCTGCCATCATCTTTAATACATCATCTTTTTCAGTCTTAAGTTTTTCCACTTTCTCGACAATAATATTATATTCTTTTTCTATAGATTCATAAACTTCCAAGGCTCTTAAGTTGACATTACCAATTTTATTAAGTTCTTTTTCAAATTCATTAATTTTTATTTTAATATCTTCTAAAGACAATCCACGTTTAATAGTAGATTCTTTGAATGGTTCAAATTCTTTTTGTAAACCTTCAAATTCAGCTATTTCCTTAGCTCTATCAATAGATATATTATTGAGTTTTTGTTCAAAAGACTTAAGTTTCTCTTCTTCTCTAGCAATATTAGTCTCTAAAAATTGTATTTTTTCATTTAATTTGTTTCTTTTAATTATTAAATCTTTAAATGTATTATGAAACTTAGATTCTTCTATTTCTTTATTCTTAAAACTTTGTTCTTTAAGTTTTAGAGATTCTTTAAGTTCTGATAACTCTCTTAAAAAGTCTTCATTTTCTTTATCATGCTGTTTAATAATCTTAAATGTTTTATCTTTTTCAACTTCTAATATGGTTGATATTTGTAAGTCAATATTTTTTATAGCATTATTAATTACAATAATAGAATCTCTAATTTTTAATCTTTGTTGCTCGAGACTTTCAAGTGTTCTTGCAATCTCAGGATTATTTAATTTTTCTTTAAGTTTCTGTCTTTTTTCTTTTGATTCTTCTATATTATTCTGAATATCTTTTATTTTATTTAAAAAATTATCAAGTTCTTTCTCAGATTTTTTTATTTTTTCATCAAGCTCTTTTCTTTCTGACATTAAAGAAGTAATATCAACACCACTAATGTTTAAAGTTTTTTCAACAGTAATAATCTCTGCTTCTAAATTTGCTTTTTGTTCTCTTAAATTCACTAAATTTATTTCATTCTCTGTTTTTTTATGATCAACATGATTAACTAAACTCTTGAGTTTTTGTATTTCTTCTTCTAATTTTGCAAGATTTTCTTCAGTTTCTTTTTCTTTAAAACCAAAACCTGCTTTTTGATGTCTGTAACCTCCAATCATGGCTCCAGAAGACTCCATAATATCACCATCCATAGTAACCATACGAGTACGCCCAATACCGATTCTTCTACCAGTAGAAACATTATCAATAATTAAAGTAGGACCTAAAACATAATGGAAAATATCTTCATATTTTTTATCATATTTAACAATATCAGTAGCAAAACCGTGAACACCTGGACTATTAATTAAAGATTTTATTGTAAGATCGGTTGACTTTGCTTTTATTTTATTTAAAGGTAAAAATATTGCTATACCTAATTTATTAGTTTTAAGATGTTCAATACATTTTTCTGCAGTAATTTCTGAATCTACAACAATACTTTGTGCTCTTGGACCAGCAGCTACTTCTAAAGCTAAAGAATATTTTGATTCAACTTTTCCTAATTCAGAAACCGTACCATGAATACCATTTAAAGAATTTTTTAATTCTATTATTTTCCTAATTGCTAAATCACCAAAAGTTCTTTCTTGAATACTAATTTGCCTTGATCTTAACTTTGCAAATTCTTCTGATTTTTGATTTAAATCATATCTATAATTGCTTAATTGTGAAGCATAAGAAGAATCTTCATTTAAACATTTTGAAAGCTTTTCAGTTATATCCTTAAATAATTTCTTTTTATTTTTTAAAGATTCAAGATCAGCAGAAGAACCTTTCATATTATCTATTTTTTCGTTAATAGAACCCAATCTAAAAACTAATTGATCCTTACTCCTTAAAATATTCTGTTTTTCTTCATTAATTTTAACTAAATTTTCATTTAATTTATCAATTTCCCTATCAAAACTTTCTAATATATTTGAAAATTCAGAATCAATACCATGTTTTTCTTTGAATTGTAATATTTTATTATTTGTTGATACTTCTTCGCTATTTAAATTTTTTAATTTATTTTCATTATCTTTAATATTATTATTTAATTCTTTTATTTTTTCATCAAGTTCTTTAATATTATTATTTAATTGTTCTTTTCTTGTTTTTATTTGTGTAATTTGGTTCTGACAAACTTCTATTCTAGAATTACACTTAATAATATTTGTCTTAATATCTTCTATTTCTTTTCTTAGAATTATTTGTTCTTTCTCACCTTTAACTTCTATTTCATTATTTATATTATTAATTTGTTGTTTATAGTCTAATACTTGTTTTTTTATATCATTAATTATACTGTTAATTTTTGTAATTTTTTCTTCTGCTTCTTTTTTTCTTGATTCCATTTCATTTACTTTTTCTTGTTTATTTTTTATTTGGAAATTAATATAAGTCGCTCTATGATCTTTTATTTCATCTTGCAATTGTTTATATTTTGTAGCTTGATCTCTTTCTTTTTTTAATTCTCTAAGATTAGCTTCTCTTTCAGTAAGAATAATTCCAGCTTCATTTAAACTATTATCCACTTTTTGTAATTCTAACAAACATTTATTTTTCTTTTCTTCATATAATGAAATTCCAGATATCTCTTCTATTATTAATCTTCTATCTGAAGGTTTCATTTCCATAAAACCAATTATATCACCTTGTAAGATAATGTTGTGTCCGTCTGGATCAAGTTTTGAAGCTCTTAAAAGATCTAATACCTGTTGCCTAGTTCTGACTTCATCATTTATTTTATAAATACTATTACCATTATGTCTTACAATCCTTGTTATAGCAATCTCTTTTGAATCTATAATAAAAGTCTTATCAGAATTATCAAATTCAATAGTAACTTCTGCTTCTTTTGCGGGACTATGTTTTTTACCCCCATTATAAATTAAATTAGCTGATTTTTCAGCACGCATATCTTTAGCAGATGATTTCCCTAAAACAAAACACATTGCATCCACAATATTACTATTATGAACAAAAATACCATTAGCTATAAAATTGTGATTGCCTGGAATTGTTAAATCATATACATATGCTTCTTTTTCTGTTTTTCTTACTTCTATAATTTCATCCCATAATATATCTGAATTAACTATGTTATTTAATACTGATAAATGTTTTTTAATTTTTAAAAATCTGAATGTTAAATTAGTTCTAATAAAACCATAAAATTCTTTTATATTTTTTTCTTTAGCAGTAAATTTGTTAGTTGCCCAGTGATCTCTTATTATTTGTTTACTTAAATTTATACTCCTAGAAGCACTAGTTCCTGAAATATTTAAATTATCTAAACATCCTATTAAATTATTTTGTTCAAATTTTATATTTTTTAGATTATTAGTTAAAATAAATAATTTTTCTTTAAACAAATATAATATTTCATTAACTCCTTCGCGTGTTGGTAAGCACCTATTTTCATAATAAGCACCTAACCTTGGATATTGTTTTTTTAAATTTTTTATATTTAAACCTAATAATTTTGCTAATTCTTTAATATAATAATTTGTTTCTTCAGGCAATAAATCTAAATTATTATTAATTTTTATATCCTTAGAAACTATTTTTTCCAATCTTTCTCTTTTATGATTACATTTTAATTTTATGTTAATATAAAACTTTTTAACGTTTTCAATACCATAAATATACAAACTATAGTACGGTCTTTTAATTTTAGCTTCTGTGTTTGTAGCAAATTTTATTCTTTTATTTATAATTGATATTATACCAAATCTTAATAATAACCTTTGTACTTGATAAATCAGTTCTTTATTTTTTGAGCATAATTCTAATGTTGCTAATTCTTTAGCTACAAAACCATCTGTATCAAATATACCACCAATTAATTCGCTGATTATATCATTATTTGAATTGAAAAAAATTGAAGGAATATTCTTTATATCACCAATTATGGATTTTTTGAAATTTTTATAAAATAACTCCCTGATATAATTTACTAAATTTTTATCCCTTGTATATAATGTTTCAGCATTATTATCTTTTTTATCAGAATGTTTTATGTTATTAACACCAAATTTCTTGCATATATTAGTATAATCTTCTAATAATTCTTTATCTTTATTTGTGAAATCAATTCTATCTTTACCAATATAACCATCGCCGATAATATAACCAATTAATCTAGCTTTATCTTTATCAAAATTATTTTTTCCTTTTATATTTAAAGTTCTAGGTGTTGCTATAACATCATATTTTTTTAAATCTTCTAAATTAATAGTTTTTAAAATACCATTTTTAAAAATCATTATTGGATGAGACTTTGTACCACTTAATTCTTTACCTGTTCTTGTTTTAATATAATATAATTCTTCACCTTCTCTTTTTACAAATTTTGAAATAATGATATTTTCTTCTTTTAGTGTCTTTGGATTAATAGAAACAATTGAAGTATTATCCCCATCACAATAAATACCCTCATTTACATTTTTTATATTATTAGAATTTTTTAATTTTGATTCTACTAAATCACCAATTTTTATTTCACTTCCATTTGATAATGTAATTATTGTATTATATTTTAAACATTTACCGCTGCCGTTTGGACCTATTACACAATTAAAACCTTTACCAAACATTAATTCAGTTTTATTAGCAAATGATTTGAAACCTTTAGCTATAATTCGTTTTACAATCACCATCTTCTTATCATTTATGAATAATAAAGTATTTATAAAGTTTTTGAACTATAATTAAAGAAATAAAAAACAAGATAATGATCATTTGATTATCACTAAAAATTTCTAATTTATATTTTAATATTTAAATTTCTTATTATAAAAAAATTATTCTTTAGAAAGTGTGTATTTTAATCTAAATTTCTTTGCTTATTCTTTATTATTCAATATATATCTATTCTCTAAAACAGAATTTCCAAAAATATCTGGATTTTCTCTATTATCCTTTTTTATTAAATAAATAACATTAACATGTTGATTATTATTTATATCATAAAATTCAAATTCAAGGCCCTATTTTGTTATTATAGTAAGTTTATTAAAATATCAACCTAAATAATGAGTATCTGAAGTTTCAAAAACATTATGTTTTAAACTAATTACATTTTCATTTATACTACCTTTATAAATTGTCTTAGATCTATTATTATAAAAATTAATCAATAATGTAATACTATTGGTGTTATAATAATAGCAATTTTTTAGAGAACTTATAGTAAATTTTTTGTTTTACCATTTTGTTATAAAATTGATGATATAAATAAATTTTATATCTTTTAACGAAGATAAGGCTAGAAAGTTTTAAAAAGAACTAATGTTACTATTTTTAAGTAGAAACCTACCGAAAAGTATATAAATAAGTAAGAATACAATATATTATCACCTCTTTTTCCCAGGGAGACGATTCTTCGGAATAGTCTTCTTGGGTTTATATTTAAAAGTGAAGGAAATTATAGATATTCATTAGAATTTTCTATAAATCCCTCAGAATTCTTAAAAAATTTTAACTAATTGTATTATTCAAGTTATTATTCTATATTCTATATTTTAATATTATAAAGTATATTTAATGATGAATAGAAAAATTTATTTCTTAGAATTAAACTCAGTATAATGGCAAGAACCACAATACAATCTATCTTTATGAACACCTAAAAACATCCCAGGACCACATTTAGGACAAGTTTTAGATTTTTCAATTTTATTTCCAGAAACTTTATATTTTTTCCAACGTTCAGAAGGTTTATGGGGTTTAAGTTTTTTCTTAGCCATGGTTATGTTGCTGGTTTACTCTCCTTTTTATTTTCAGCTTTTTTACCTTTAGGAGTTTCTAATGATTTAAGTAAATTTGTATCTTTATAGATATGTGCTATAACTTTAAGTTTTGAAGATCCGAATTTTGTATAAATATGTCTTATTCCAACTAAAGAAACATCTATATTATTTAATTTAGCAATATCCTCTTTAAGTTTTTCTCTGGAAGGCGTAGCATTATTTTCATTATCAGATTCATATACTATACGATTTCTTTCCAACAATACCATTTCTTGTTCTTTTATTTTTTTAAGCATTTATTACTCCTTTTTTCTCCTTAAATAATAATATAGTAGATAAGATTGTTGATAAAACACTAATCATAAAAAATACTGATGCTATATTAACATTTCTATAAATAGTAATTAAAAATATACCAAAACTAATAAATGGAACTAATAATATATAATTTTTCATCTTATCTTAATAGCATAATCTCCTTTTATTTTAACATTTAATTTCTGTGCAATCTCAGACTTATTTGAATCAAAAATTACAATCCTACCTTTCCAACTTGTAGTTAAATCAGTAGTTTTACAAATAGGGCATTCAGATCCTTTAACAAATATTTTACATTTTTTGCAAGCTTTTTTCTTAACCATATTTATGCCTTAGTTTTTTTAGATTCTTTAACTTCTTTTTTAGCTTTTATTTCAGATAACCATTTAACATTACCCATAGCAGGCTGTCTCATAGTTAAACCAATCTTAGGATTATTTATTTCTTTATAACTTATAGCAATAATCCTAGCCCTGCATTTATCACCAACTTTTAATGATTTCTTAGATTCTTTACCTGATAAAACCTTACTTTTACTAAAACTAATAAAATCATCCATAGTCTGTGAAACATGAATCATTCCATCAATAGGGCCTATACTAATAAAAGCACCAAAATTTGTAATATCTGTTATTTTACCTACAACAACTTCTTGTATCTCTGGCAAATAAGTAATCATTTTGAATTCAGTATCATAATAAGGGGCGCCATCACCTGGGATTATAACCCCCTCACTAATATTAACAATTTCTGTTACTAATACTGTAAAACCTACATCAGGACTAATATATCCTTCAAATGATTCATTAAGCCTATTTAATACAGATGATTTTATATCCTCTTTTAACATTGCAGGAGGTATTCTTACATGAGTTTTTGCTCTTATTTCGTAGAACATTTCTAATTTAGTAATACTGAGTGTTTTTAAAGGTTTTGGTTATGTTTTTTAAAAATATAAAATTAAGTTTCTAAATACAATTATTTTACATTTTTTTTAATTCTAAATATTTTTTTTGTCTAATAACAATAATAGGACCTTTTAATTTTCTTTTTAATTCTCTATCTTGTGTAGCAATCATTGTATCTGAATTTGAAAGTTTTATTAACTCTTTATCAACATATCCATTAACTTTAATAATTTCAAATTTTTCAATAAATTTTTTAATTAAATTAAGATTATTAGGCTTAATTTTTTCTAATTCATTAATTGTAGAAGATAAAACTGCAAGTTTATAATTAAAATTACAAATTCTTTCAATTTCAGAAAATAAATCAATTTTATAATTAGTACAGTACATCAAAAAATTTGTGTCTAATATTATTGTTTTCATTTTTAGTCTTATTATCTTATACTATATTACTATTTAAAATATTTTATAAGCGTTCTTATATCTTTTATTCTGGTATTTTTTATCTAAATTTATATCCACAGACTTTATTGACTTTCTCTGTTTCTTACGAACTTTTTATAAAGAAAAATTTAATTAAAAATGAGCTTAAAAAGTATAAAAATAAAATAAAAATTAGTAAGTATTATAAAGAATAAAAACATCCTAAATATGTGGATAAAATGGCCCTATAAGGCTTATAAACACTTTTTAAGAGTATTTAGAAAGATATAAAATTAATAGGAATTTAGCAAGAAAAACAAAATGGAAAATACAACAAAAAACAACGGATATTCTGCAGAAAGCATAAAAGTTTTGAAAGGATTAGAAGCAGTAAAAACTAGACCAAGTATGTATATAGGCAGCACAGATTCTAGGGGATTACATCATTTAGTAAAAGAACTTTTGGATAATTCAGTAGATGAACATTTAGCTGGTTATTGTACTAAAATAAATGTTATAATACATAAAGATAATTCTTTAACTATCATAGATAATGGAAGAGGAATACCCACAGATATGCATCCTACTGAGGGTAAGTCAGGAGTTGAAATTGCATTAACAGTATTGCACGCTGGAGGAAAATTTGATAAAGACAGTTACAAAGTTTCTGGAGGATTACATGGTGTTGGAGTATCTGTAGTAAATGCTTTAAGCAAAAAATTATTAGTTGAAATAAAACAAAATACAAAAATATATTTACAAGAATATGAATATGGAACACCATTATATGAACTTAAAGTTATAGGAGATTGTAATCAAGACGATACAGGAACAAAAATAACATTTTTAGCTGATGATAAAATATTTACAGAAACAATTTATGATTTTAATTTATTAAGTAATAGATTAAGAGAACTAGCTTTCTTAAATCCTGGATTAGAAATTTGTATGGAAGATCAAAGGGAAGAACCATATAATGAAAAAATATTTTTATATAAAGATGGAATAAAAGAATTTGTAAAATTTTTAAATAATGCGAAAGAAGTTTTAAACAAAGAAATAATATATATGAACAAACAAAGCAATGGAACTAATGTAGAAATAGCAATGCAATGGAATAATAGTTATAATGAAAGCATATTTAGTTTTGTAAATAATATAAATACATATGAGGGTGGAACACACTTAACTGGATTTGGTACTGCGTTAACACGTGTAATAAATAGTTATATTAAAAAGAAAAAATTAAGTGACATTAGTTTAAGTGGAGAAGATATAAGGGAAGGATTAACAGCAATAATATCATTAAAAATTCAAAATCCACAATTTGAAGGACAAACAAAAACTAAATTGGGTAACTCTGAAATAAAAGGATTAGTAGATAGTTTGACTTTTGATTATTTAACAAATTATTTTGAAGAAAATCCACAAGTTGGAAAATTAATAATTGAAAAATGTGTAAATGCATTCCAGGCAAGAGACGCAGCAAGAAAAGCAAGAGAGTTAACAAGAAGAAAAGGAGCTTTAAGTAGTGGGGGATTACCTGGAAAATTAGCAGACTGCCAGGAAAGAGACCCAGTAAAATGTGAATTATTTTTAGTTGAAGGAGACTCGGCAGCTGGTACTGGAATTTCTGCTAGAGATAGAAAGTTCCAAGCAATATTACCATTAAGAGGAAAAATATTAAACGTAGAAAAAGCAAGACTAGACAAAATGTTCAAAAGTCAACAAATATTAAATATTATAACTGCATTAGGATGTGGAATAGGTGACGAATTTGATATTTCTAAACTAAGATATTATAAAATAATAATACTTTCTGACGCTGATTCTGATGGTTTGCATATATGCTGTTTATTATTAACATTTTTCTATAGACATATGAAGAAACTTATAGAAAATGGGAATATTTACATAGCCCAACCACCATTATTTAAAGTTTTAAAGGGAAAAAAATCTTATTATGCAAGGGATAATCAAGTATTAAAAAACTTATTAGAAGAAATAGGTGGAGATAATGTTGTTACATTAAGATTTAAAGGACTTGGAGAAATGGACAGCGATGAATTACAAGAAACAGTTATGGATATTAATAATAGAATATTAAAACAAGTAAAAATAGAAGATGTGATAGAAGTTGAAAGAATATTCTCAATACTTATGGGAGAAGAAGTAGAACCAAGAAAACAGTTTATAATGCAATACTCAAAGGAGGCAAATTTAGATGTATAGGCCAATAGTTAGATTATATACAAGTACTTGTAAAGTGTGCAAGAAAATTTTCAAAAATGAAAAGTCAATGAAAGATCACATTTTTAATAAAAGAGTTAATGATGTTGAGCATATTAAATATAAAAATGAAATAAGAGAATTAAGATTTATTAATGCCAAATTAAAATGCCCTGTTTGTGAACAAAAATTATTTAGAACAATAGGCAATCACTTAAAAGATTCTAAACATGCAGATTTTTTAGAAAAACAAAGTAGATTTTTTATTGAACAGTTTTTAAGCGGTAAATCCGTTACAGAAATTATTAATCTACCGCATATATACACAAAAGAATTTTCGTATAAATATGTAGTTGATAAAATAACTAAATTTATAAGCAATGCTGAATATAAACTTAATTCTAAAAAGCTAGTTTCAAAAAAAAGGGTATTATACTGGAAAAGTATACCATTAAAAGAAAGAAAGAAAATAATGTTAAAAGTCAGAAAAGCTGAATGGGGAAACTTAAATAAAGAAGAAAGAAAGAATCATCCATGGGTAATAGCTGGGAGAAAAGCATCATTAGAGTCTTCTAAAAAAGGATCAAAAAACCAAGTGTATGCATTTAAATTATTAAAAGAAAAATTCCCAAATTTTAATTGGAAATACAATTATTGTATAAATGAAAATTGGCAGATAGATATAGCTATACCTGAAAAAAAGTTGTTTATTGAATGGGACGGCAGATATCATTTTATTCCAATTCATGGTAAAAATAGTTTAAATAACAGGATTAATAGAGATAAAATTAAAAACAATATAATCACTAAAGAATTAAAAGGTTGTTTAATAAGAATAAAAGATGAAGGAAGAGAAAATAAAATATTTGTAGAAGAAAAAATAAATCAAGTTTCAGATATAATAAAAAATAATTTACAAAAAGGAGTTTTGATACAAATATAAGATGGCAGACAACATACATGTAAAATTAATAGAAGAAGAAATGAAATCAAATTATATAGACTATTCTATGTCCGTAATTGTTGGACGCGCATTGCCAGATATTAGAGATGGTCTTAAACCAGTACATAGAAGGATTTTATTTTCAATGTATGATATGGGACTTTTTTATAATAAATCATTTGTAAAAAGTGCAAGAATAGTCGGTGAATGTTTTAAATATCATCCACATGGTGATGCTGCAATATATGACTCATTGGTTAGAATGGCACAGGATTTCAGCTTAAGATATAAGTTAATTAAAGGACATGGAAATTTTGGAACAAAAGATTTTGTAGAACCTGCACATATGCGTTACACAGAAGCAAAATTGAGTAAAATAGCAGAAGAATTATTGTCAGATATAGAAAAAGAAACAGTTGATTTTATTCCAAATTTTGATGGAAGTTTAAAAGAACCAGTTGTACTACCATCAAAAATTCCAAATTTATTAATCAATGGAAGCTCGGGAATTGCAGTAGGAATGGCAACAAATATTCCCCCGCATAATATAAATGAAATTTGCGAATTAGCAAAACAATTAATAGATAATCCCCAACTAGAATACTCGCAAATTTATAATATAGTGAAAGGACCTGATTTCCCAACAGGAGCACAAATTATTGGAACAGCAGGAATACGTAACGCATATAAAACAGGAAGAGGAAAAATAATAATAAGAGCAAAAACAACAATAGAAGAAAATAAAATAATAATAAATGAAATACCATACCAAGTTAATAAATCAACATTAATAGAAGGGATAGCAGACCAAGTAAAAGAAAAAATAATAGAAGGAATATCAGACATAAGAGATGAATCAGATAAAGAAGGAATAAGAATAGTAATAGAACTAAGAAAAAATTCAAATCCTGAGATAATATTAAATCAGTTATATAAAAATTCACAATTACAAATAAGTTTTGGAATAATAAATCTGGCATTAGTAAACGGAGAACCAAAAATATTAAACATAAAAGATACAATATTAGAATTTATAAAACATAGAAAAGAAGTTGTAACAAAAAGAACAAAATATGATTTAAAAAAAGCAGAAGAAAGGGATCATATATTACAAGGATTATTAATAGCACTAAGATCAATAGATGAAATAATTAAATTAATAAAATCAAGCAAAGATATAAGTGAAGCTAGATATGGACTAATAAATAATTATGTACTTTCTGAGATACAAGCAAATGCAATTTTAGATATGAAATTAAGCAGATTAGCAGCATTAGAACAACAAAAAATATTGGATGAACATAATGAATTATTAAAGTTTATTTTAGAAATGAAAGATATATTAGCAAATGAAGTAAGAATATTTACGATAATAAAAGATGAATTAATTGGAATAAAAAATGAATTTGGAGACAAAAGAAAAACTGAAATAATTGAGAATGAGGAAGATATAATAGAAACAGAAGACATGATAGAAAATGAAAAAGTAGTAGTTACATTAACACATTCAGGTTATATAAAGAGACAGTCATTAGATGTTTACAAAGCACAAAGAAGAGGTGGAAAAGGAATTATAGGAACAGAAACAAAAGATGAACAAGACTTTGTAGAACAACTATTTGTAACTACAAATCATAGTTATTTATTATTATTTACTGATAAAGGTATAATACATTGGTTGAAGGCATACCAAGTACCTGAATCTGGAAGATATGCTAAAGGATCATCTATTGTAAATTTAATAAAATTAGAAGCAAATGAAAAATTAGCAGCCATAGTGTCAGTTGAAAAATTTGATAATACACACTTCTTAATTATGGGAACTAAAAATGGAATAATCAAAAAAACATCACTTGAAGAATATTCTCATCCTAGAGCAGGTGGGATAATTGGAATAAACTTAAGAGAAAATGATAAATTAATAGATGTAAAAATAACTGATGGAAATAAACAAATAATAATGGCTACTAAAGATGGGAGAGCAGCAAGATTTAGTGAGAAAAATGTTAATTCTGTTGGTAGAAATAGTATTGGTGTAAGAGGTATAAATGTAAAAAAATCAGAAGTGATAGGAATGGAAGTTATTAATTCACCGTATATCTTAACTATAACTGAAAATGGATATGGAAAAAGAACAAATGTTGAAGAATATAGATTAATTAATAGAGGTGGTTCAGGTGTTACAAATATAAAAATAACTGAAAAAAATGGGAAAGTTGTAAAAATAAAAATTATAGATGAACAAGATGAATTAATGTTAATCAGTAAAAATGGAGTAATAATAAGAACACCTGTTACTGGAATTTCTGTTATTGGAAGAAATACGCAAGGAGTAAAAATAATGAACTTGGATCAAAATGATAAAGTTGCAACTGTAGAAAAAATAATAGGTGAAAATATTGAAGTAATTGAGAATAAAGAAGAATACAAACCAAGTGAAGATGCGAATGATGTCATTGAAGAGATTAAATTAGATAATGTAAATATTGATGAAGAAAATAATATAGAAGAGATAAATAGTATTGAAGAAGAAAATGTGGATGAAGAAGATATTCAAGATAATGTTAATGAAATAGAATCAATGAAAGATAATAATAAAAATTATTTAATAGATAATATAGCAGATGAAAATAATCAGAAAGATAAAGAAGAAGAAGAAAATAAAGATGTGAATATTTAGAAAGTTAAAATTATGAATAAAACTACTGGAAAAATGGGACAATTAAAAAATTTTTATAGATTTATTATTAAACCACATATAATTTATTTTGGAATACTCGGAGTTCTTGATGTTTGCTCTCATTATAAATCGCCAATGATCAATTCGCGAAAACAATTAGAATATTTATTGCCTGAAGAAAGAAAAAGTGCAGGAATTGATGATAAAGTTATTATCGATATTAATATCGATACTAGTATCCCTTGTGTGAATAAGATTAGTGATGATCATTATAAATTATCATTTAAATTGAATTCTCCTACAAGCTCAGATTTATCAACTTTAAAACATGAATTATTTCATATAGCAGATAAAACTCCTAGTCCTATTAGGTTAATTAGATATTTATACTGGAATGAACCTAGAGCTATATATTATTCAGCAACAGGATTAAAACCCTAATTTGGTAGAACATTGAAGAATAAAATGTGGAAAGTACTGAAAATTTGGAAACAAAAGATATTAAAAATAATTTTGAAGAAATTAAATGAGCTAGTTAAATTATAAAACTGGAATAATATTTATGATATAGAGAATTTTTCAGAACTTAAAGTACCGCACCTCCCTTAATATATTGTTACTATATAGTTATAACAAATAGTAAGATTTATAAACTTCTTATGTGTACTAAATGTATATGAAATACCTTAAAAATGACAAGACAATACATATTAACAAAAAAAATAGCAAAACATGGAAAACAAGCAGTAATTCTAATACCTAAAATATTACAAGATGAATTAAAACCACACACTTTAGTAAAGATAACAATTGATATATTAGGAGAAGAAAAATGAATAATCCTAGTTTAAAGAAAATTGAAACTTTTTCAGTAAGTGAAGTAGTTTATGAACAAGATGAGACTAAACTTGAATTAAATAATACACAATTTGATAAAGTAATAATACATCATTCAGGAAACAAAGATTATACAATAAAAGATTTAATAGATTATCATACTGGAAAACTTGGAATGGGAGCTATAGGATATCATTTTGTTATAGACAGTAATGGAGTTTTATACTCAACTAGAAACATTAAATATAAAGGAGCACATGCTTATCCTAATACTGGAAAAATAGGAGTAGGATTTTTAAGAAGTTTTGATAAAAATGAACCAAATCCTAATGAAATTACCACATTAAAAATATTAATGAAAATATTATCTGAAAAACTAGGAACCACTGTTTTAGGTCATAATCAAGATCAAATTACAGAATTAATTAAGAAAAATCCAGACTTGTTAGAAAAACATAAAGATATTTTATCTAAACTTTGGACTCCAATATCAATAAAAGTTTTTGAAGCAGCAAAAGAAAAATTATTCTATCTTAAAGATTCAGAAGAATATCGTAGAGAAGTACAAAAACTAAAAACTTGCCCTGGAATTAATGCTTATAAGGAGATGATGCAAGATGTCTAACAAATTAGAAGAATTATTTGATACACAATTATCTGAATTAGCGAAAGGTATAAAAGAAAGATGTGGGGCTGATCTTAAAGTTTCGTTTTATGATATTAGAATAGGTGAAAAATATAATATTACCGGAGATAAACCCGGCTGGGCAGCATCAATGATTAAAGTTCCAGTTATGGTCGCTATTGCGAGAGAAATAGATAAAAAAAATTTAAGTTTAGATAATAGACTTAGAATTAATCATTTATTTACTTTAGATCCTACTTCTGAAATAAGTAATAGACCACAAAATAGTGAAGTAGAAGTATTTGAATTATTAAATTATATGATATTAGCGTCATGTAATGAATCAACAAATATGCTTGCAAATAAAATAGGAATAAACTCTATTAATGAATCTATGAAAGAATTAGGATTAACTTCTACAAGAATGAGTCATTTAATTTATAGAGGAGCGCCATTAGTCTATAAAGGAATAGATAATACATCTTCAAATACAACTACAGCTAATGAAATGACAAAATTAATGAGTATGATTTATAAAAATGAAGCTGCTTCGCCAGAAATGTGTAAACATATGAGGGCAGTTTTAGAATGTAAACCAGAAATAGAATATAGAAATGGAAATATTAATAATTATATAAGATCAGAAATTCCAGATGGAAATATTGTAGGAGCTAAATTAGGTGTTCTTGATGAAGATATAATGGAAACGGGAGTTGTAAATCAGGATTATGCTATAACAATAATTTTAAATAGATTACCTAGAATATTATTTAATGCAGGTTCAAAAACCATTATAAAAATTTCAAATAATATATTTAATACATATTACAAAAAATGAAACTAAAAACTGTTATGGGAATAGAGAATGAATTTAAATTATTAGATAAAAATGGAAATATCCTTTTGGGTGTAGATTATTATAAAGAAATACTAAATAAATTAGAAGTACCATATTTTAAAGTAGGACTTACTTCATCAAGACTCGCAACAGGAGGCGCTTTTTATATAGATGGAAAAGAACCAGAAGTAACAACAGCACCATACATATTAGAAAAAGGAGCTGTTATAGCTTTAGTTACTAATCTTATTTTAAATAGAAATGTAGTAGTCGATGCTTTAAATAGATATAATAAAAATGATTTAAGATTAGATGGATATTCTACACATTATAATTTCACATTACCTGAAATAAAATCTAAAGCAGAAGAAAAAAATGTTTGTTATATATTAACGAAAACAGTTAATCCAGCATTACAATTATTTCTTGAAAATAGATATAGCGAAGGTATAATGTTTAGACATAGAGAAAATGGCAGAATAGAAATTTGTGCAGATTACATACCTGATTTAGAAGATATGGTGGCTGCTGTAGGATTTCAAGTGGCTATGCTAACAAGTATTGATAAATTATTAAGAGAAGGAGCTGACAAACAAGAGATAGAAAAAATTTTAAAATATAGAATACCAAAAAATCCTGATAGGACAGCTACTAGAACAGGATTTATATTAAAAACACCTGAAGTTATAAGAAAAGGAAGAACAGCAAAAGTTAAAGTATTAGATTATAATGGAAGAGAACATGATATCAGTGCACAAAAATTATTAGAAGAATATTATAAAATATTTGAAAATAGTATAAACTCTGAATTATCTGATGAAGAAAAAAAGATTTTAACTGATTATGTAGAAGGAAAAAGAAAACTTCCAATAGACCATAGAGGATATCCTGATAGATACCATCATGTTAAAGTAACTCCTATAGACTTTGAAAAAGTAAAAACACCATTAATGACTGCATTGGGAAATGCAGTTAGTGAAAGAAAAATAGGGGAATATGTCCTTTCGCCCGAAAATTTAAGTTGGAAAGAAGTAGAATTTGGAATAAATAGTACGCCTTGTGGCAAAACATTAAAAGTTGGAATAGACGATTTAGTAACGTTTGATAAATTAGTAGAAGATAATATTGAATTAGTAAAAAGAATGTTATCTGGAGATTTAACTGCAAAAGATAGAGTTATATTAAAAGAATTAGATATTTCTGATCCAGATTTACAATTTAGAATTGAGCATAAACCTAAAGATGAAATCAGAGATATTAGCCATGATATACCTGTATATCCAGATAGGCCATATGAATATAGAAATTCTATTATATCATTATTAGACATCGCTCATATTTCAAATAGAATAGTAGAAAATTACAATATTAATAAAATTATAAAAAAAGATAATATTAATTTAGAAAATATATTAATAGAATATCATATTAAAAAAGATATATATAAATATGTTGATATAAAAGAAAACAAAATAATACCCTATGGAACTAAATTTATTAGTTTAAAAATCTAGAAGATTATTTTTTAAAAAATAATTTTGAAGATATTAAATGAGCTACCTAATACGAGCAAGCCCAAAAGTATTAAACCCAGACTGAAATAAAATCTATATTCTAAAAATATAAAATCACTCTTTAATATGATTCAAAGCAAAAATAGAACTAGATAAGTCATATAACTTAGACTTTATAGCCATTAAATTAGATAATAATTTTATATTAACATTATCTAAACTATTTAACTTATCTACCATATTTAATATTTCTTCTCTTTCATCAATTAAACTATTCAATTTGTAAATGTTAAAACTATAAAATAATTCATAATAACCATTTAAAAAGCCATTAACTTTTTTAAATATATTTATAATATCTTCATTAATCAAAGTATCATTTTTTGATAGATTATAACAAATATATTTATATTCGTCAGCTATTTTTTCTAAATTCCATATTATATTAATTATAAAATTAGAATTATTTTTTTTATAAAAACCTTTATTGATAAGCCTAATACAAAAACTAGTCAACTGGTTATTAGTTTTTTCAAGATTTATAAGAGAAATTAATTCTGAACATTTATTTAAATTAATCAATTCAATCATAGAATTAGACATTGAAATAGTAACTAAAAAAGCTCTTCTCAATGTAGGATCAAACTTATCTTCTAAATCCTGCATTATACTTTTTAATATAACTTTCTTATCTTTCTGATCTGTAATAACGAAACCTAATAATAAATCTCTTAATAATTCTTCAATAACTACTAGTTGATTTTTAGAAATATTACTTAATATAATTTCATCATAACCTAACTTATGTAGGGAAGATAAAGAATATTTTAATGTTCTTTCATTAAAATCAATAATATCTAATTTTATAGATTTAGGTTCGGACGAGCTATTGGACTTAATAATTAATTCACCACCATTCTCAATAACTTCTAATTGATCACCTTTATTTATATTATATTTCTTAACCCATATAATAGGTAAAGATACAAGATTAGTTTTTTTAGCAAGTTGTATTACGCTTCTTTTCACAATCTTAAATAGTTATAAGGTACTATATAAATTTTAAGGATTAGATATAAATAAATGCACAATTATATATTATTGAGGTGATTTTAATATGAAAAAAGAAGATTTAATGATATTAGCGAGTTTAAGACAAAACTCCAGAGTAGGATTGACAAAAATAAGCAAGAATACAAGCATACCTGTGACAACAATATATAATAAATTAAAAAATTTTGAAAAGACATTTATAAAAAAATATACATCAATAATAGACTTTCCACAATTAGGATTTAATACAAGAGCTGTTATTATGGTGAGAACAAAAAAAGAAATGAGAGAAAGATTATATGACTATTTATCTTCTTGTAGATCATTAAACTCATTATATAAAATAAATAATGGATATGATTTCTTAATGGAAATTATTGCTAAGGAAATTAAAGAAGTGGAATTTTTTGTTGAACACTTAGAAAACGCATTTGAAGTTGATAAAAAAGAAATACATTATTTAATTGAAGAAATAAAAAAAGAAAATTTTATAAGCAATGCTGAATATATAAAACTGACAGGAGATTATTAATATAACTTGTTAATCCGTCTTATAATTAAATAAAATTAAAAAAATAAGACCGATAGTTTTTTATATATAATAAGTTTAATTAAATAAAAATTAAAATTTATAAGAAAAATGATAGAATTAAAATGTGGGTGCCAAGTGACAGGTGAAGGAAAGTTTATTGTTGGAGAAGTATGTAATAATAAAAATTGTATTGAATGCAAAATATTAGTAGATTTACACCCATTTGGAAGCAAAAGATTAAAATAAAATTTGAAGTATAGTTTCACTGTTATTTTTATTCTATAATTTTTTAGGTATAACTGCACTTAATAATATAATAAAATGTAAAGTAAATAATTTTTAATCGAAAAAATAGTAAATAAATGAGAATACAAAATTGAAAATTAATAATTTTCAGTAATAAAAATATAATATTTTTATAAAACCATTGGTTTATGCTGAAAATCTTAAAATAAATCGAATAAGATTTTTCTATATTTATATAATAAATAATTTTAAATATTATTTTTCAATAAGAAATAATAATATTTTTGAGATAATAAATATTCTTAAAATAATAAATAATCTATAAAGCAATATCCCAAATAATATTCTCTTAACTAATTAAATACACATTGAGAATAATATAAAATAAGAAATCTAATAAAATATGTAATCAATGCATAGGCAATAATATAATTTAATAAGTCCATCAAGCGATTAGTAATTGCAGACTTAATACCTCGTTACCTCGGTACTTACATCCCAATCCTATCAACCTCCTCTTTTAGGAGAGCTTTACAATGGTATCTCTTTTTGAGGATGGTTTCCGACTTAGATGCTTTCAGCCGTTATCCATCAGGGGCGTAGCTGCTCTGCCTGCCTTGTCAGACAACAGATACACCAGAGGCCCCGAAACACCGTTCCTTTCGTACTAAGTGTTCCTTCCTCTCAGATACCAACACCTCTAGCAGATATTGAACAAACTGTTTCGCAACGTTTTGAACCCAGCTCACGATCCCTTTTAATGGGTGAACACCCCCACCCTTGGCTGCTTCTGCACAGCCAGGTTAGGAAGAGCCGACAACGTCGTAGCAAACCGCGCCGTCGATTCGAGCTCTTAGGCGCGACGACTCAGTTATCCCCGGAGTAGCTTTTCTGTCATACTTGGCCCCCATCAAGGAGGCTCAAGGGTTCGCTAGACCATGGTTTCCCACCAGGATTTCTCACTGCGCGAAATCCAGTCAAGCCAGCTTTTGCTCTTGCACTCTACTTCCGATTTCTAAACGGAATGAGCTGACCTTTGGGCCCTCTTGATACTTTTTCAAGAGGGTGCCGCCCCAGCCAAACAGTCCACCTACAGTTGTCCTTGATTACAAGATCAAGTGAGCGAAACAGAAATGGAAGGGTAGTGTCTCATTGTTGTCTACACTCAAACTAGCGTCTGAGCTTTAGCAACTACTACCTACACTGCACAACCACATCCGTTCCGCAGCAACAAGCTACTGTAAAGCTTCACGGGGTCTTCACGTCCCATTAGAAGTCTCTGGTCTTTGCACCAGAATGATGTATTCAGGGGGTTCCAGCTAGGGACAGTGGCAATCTCGTTACACCTTCATGCAGGCCATCAATAAAATGGCAAGGCATTTCGCTACCTTAAGAGAATTATAGTTATTCCCGCCGTTTACCTGATCTTAGCCCCGTTGAATCGAGGTTTAAATTGCAGGCACTGGGCAGATGTCGCCTTCCGTACACATCCTCACGGACTTGCGAAAAGCTACGTTTTTGTTAAACAGTCGGACCGCCTCTGTAACTGCGCCCTGCGATCGCAGACATACATCCACGAAATCAGGGATCCTTTGTACCGAAGATACAGGACCAACTTGCCGAATTCCCTTAGCCGGAGTATCTCCCTCACACCTTAGGCTTCTTACCTAGGGGCACCAGTGTTGGTTCTGGGTATGAATATAAAGGATTCTATCTTGTTATCTTTTCACGGGCTCCTGGCATTGGCCAAACAACTTGCGCTGCTATTCTCAGATTTGCTCTGGTTCTCATCATTACAATACTTCCCAGACCTATTCTGATTAACATAGACGACAATCTATGTTGACCTAGCCGGAAGCGTCGACAACAAAACTTGCGTCGCCGCACGTACCTTTATAGTAACGGAATATTAACCGTTTTCCCTTTCGGCATTTTCAGTTAAGATATGCCTTAGGATCAACTTACTCTTGGCTGAACTACATGGCCAAGAAACCCTTGCCCTTTCGGTGCCAGAGATTCTCACTCTGTAAAGATCCTACTACTGCCAGGATTCTCATTTCCATCAGGTCCACTCCATCTTACGATGAAACTTCTATCCTAATGGAACGCCTGCCTACCACAAAGACACTCAGTGTCTTGCCTACAGTATCGGTAACTGGTTTAGCCCCGTCCATTTTCAGGGCTTATGACCTTGATAGGTGAGCTGTTACGCTTTCTTTAAAAGGTGGCTGCTTCTAAGCCAACTTCCCTATTGTCTGGGGTGATAAACACCTTTCGCCCTTTAACACTTAACCAGTATTAGGGACCTTAACTGTAGTCTTGGGTTGTTCCCCTCGCGGAACACAAGCTTACCCCGTGCCCCCGTTTCCAGACTTCTTCGACACTAAAGCATTATGAGTTGGACAGGAAGCCGAAGGATTTCTCCTCCTAAACTCCCAATCCGTAGCTCTACCACTTTAGTGGTCTCTGTCCAGACTAGACTGCGGCCTATTTCGGCAGGAACCAGCTATAACCCGGCTCGATTGGCTTTTCACCCCTAATCCCAAGTTAAAAGAACGGATGCTCCCAGTACCTCTCCAGGCCTCCATGAGGTTTTACCCCCACTTCACCTTACTCAGGATTAGATCGCCGGGTTTCGGGTCAAACCTAAGTGACTAAAAGCGCTTTTTACACTTTTCCCCTTGCAAGCTGCGGGATTTTGGTTTCCCTTCGAGTACGTCTAAAAGACTTACCCTTGCCACTTAAGTAAACTCCCTGGCCCATTATTCGAAACGTATAATACAACTCCGAAGAGCCGTATCAAACTATCCCCATTAGATTTCAAGTGCTTTTTACTCCCTATCACGGGTTCTTTTCAACTTTCCCTCACGGTACTTAGTTCGCTATCGGACTCGAATTATATTTAGGGTTAGAAGTTGATGTCTCCTAAATTCAGACTTGATTTCCAACAAGCCCTACTCAGGATACCTACACACCATTCCAGAATTCCTTTACGGGGTTATCACCCTCTGTGACATCTTTTTCCAAAGAACTTCAAGTCTTCTGAAGAAGGTTAAAAGTAGGTCCTGCAACACCACATCTCCTTACCATTTCTAGCAAGGATTCAGTTTGCCCTTTTTCCACTTCGCTCGCTGCTACTACGGAAATCTCAATTGATTTCTCTTCCTGCAGGTACTAAGACGCTTCAATTCCCTGCGTTCCCCATCATTACTGATTTCCCTAAAAAGGGAGGGAAGTCCCATTGAAGTATCCATGGTTCAAAGGCTGCATGCGCCTCGCCATGGCATAATGTAGCTTACCACACTCTTCGTCAGTATTTCGAGCCTAGTTATCCATCTAATGGGTTATTGGTAGATAGGATCTACTACAATACTAAAGACCTATGCACAGCTTCATAAAATATGATAGCTATCAACCCCCAACTTTTGTTAAGGAGCCTCACTTATTATTTATTAGATGGACCCGTCGGGAAATTCACAAACCCAAATTTTGAATCTGTTTTGAACCCGAGGCCTCCCGCTTTCCTAATGAACATGAAGTTCATATGCAAGGCGGGCGCGCTACCAACTGCGCCACGGGCCCCTCTTAATAATGATTATTAGTTAATAGAACTTAAGTATGAGCAATTTAGCGTTTGTGAGTTACTTAGAAATTTTAGATATTGAATATAAAGGAGGTGATCCAGCCGCAGGTTCCCCTACGGCTACCTTGTGACGACTTAACCCACCTTACTGATCCTAGGTTCGCTATAGCCAAAAAACTAAGTCTCACCTAGAACCTGCTCGGTTGGTTTGACGGGCAGTGTGTGCAAGGCTCAGGGACAGATTCACCGGGCCGTGATGAAGCCCGATTACTAGGGATTCCGTCTTCACGAGGGTGAGTTACAACCCTCGATCCGGACTGAGATAGGGTTTGCTGGATTAGCTTCTCCTTTCGGAGTTGCATCCTATTGTCCCTACCATTGTAGCACGCGTGTAGCCCAGCGGATCCGAGGCATACAGACCTAACGTTGCCGGCACCTTCCTCTCAGTTACCCGAGCAGTCCCTACATTGTGCCCAGTCATTCCGAAGAACCTGCTGGCAAATGTAGGCACCGGTCTTGCTCGTTGCATGACTTAACATGACACCTCACGGCACGAGCTGACGTCGGCCATGCACCATCTCTCGGCTCGTCAGGTAAAACCTTTAATCTGACCTTCATCCTGCCGTCGCTGCTGGTGAGATGTTCGGAGTAGAATCCGATTGAACCGCATGCTCCACCCCTTGTAGTGAGCCCCCGCCAATTCCTTTAAGTTTCAACCTTGCGGTCGTACTTCCCAGGTGGTGAGCTTAACACCTTCGTTTAGGCACTGCATGACCTATAAGGACATGCAACACATTGCTCACAGCGTTTACTGCTGGGACTACTCGGGTATCTAATCCGTTTTGCTCCCCCAGCCTTCGTTCCTCACCGTCGGACCTGTTCTAGCTAAGCGCCTTCGCCACCGGTGGTCCTCCGAGGATTATCACATTTTACCGCTCCCCCCGGAATACCCTTAGCTCCTCCCAGTCCCAAGTAAAGCAGTATCTCTTGCGCGCCATCAAGTTAAGCTTGATGATTTCACAAAAGACTTGCAATACCGGCTACGAACACTTTAGACCCAATAACCGTGACTCCCACTCGTGGCGCAGGTGTTACCGCGGCGGCTGGCACCCGTCTTACCCACCACTTATTCGCCAAGCTCCTTACACTTGGCAAAAGCTCTACCAATGGCAGAGCACTTGGGATCCCCTTGTCACACTTTCGTGCATTGCAAAGTTTTCGCGCCTGCTGCACTCCTTAGAGCTAGGGCCAGTGTCTCAGTGCCCTTCTCGGGGCTAGGACTCTCATCCCCCCTACTGATCTTAGGTTTGGTGCGCCTTTACCACACCAACTGCCTAATCAGCCGCCGACTTATCCTATGGCGTTACCTTTCAGGAAAAGGACGTTCCAGTACCTTTTCCATACCCGGGTTTGCCCTCAGTTTCCCAAGGATATCCCAGACCATAGGGCAAATTATCGACGTGTTACTGAGCCTTCCGCCGGTACCCTTTCGGGCCCTTGACTTGCATGGCTAAATCGGATCCCAATAGCAGCAGCCTCCCGCAGGATCAACGGGAATTGCGTATTGTGTTTATTGTTATATTGTTATAGACCGCTATATAGAAAGAAACTTCTAAGCTATTGACTCACAAACATTGCTCAACTCATACTTAATTTGCATCAAGTATTCACTTTTGACTACAACGAGTCTATTAACTAATAAATATGAAATCTAGTGCAGTAAATACTTATTGCACACACACAATGAGTTGAGAAAAGACTGAGATATATAAACATTTCTATTTTTGTATATAAAAATTTAATTAAAATAAAAAAATAATAGAAATTAATGGTACGCACTTACGCACATTTTTAATCTTGGATGACATTTCAATCCGAAATCACAAGGAGGGAATTGATTTGCCCCAATATCACATCTTCCACCAGCAATAGTCATTCCAGTAACACCTGAAACTGATTTAGATTTAGTCTTTGCACCGTTTTTCCCATAAGCTAACTTATTGCTTACTACCTGTCCAGTTTTCATATCTGAGAAAGCAGTCTTCTTAACCTTTAGATCTTCTTTTTCAGCTTTAGGTTGCTCATAAGCATATAATCCAGTAGTAGGTGCTAGAACAGATTGTTTCATTGATGCCTTTACAGAATTATGAGTTCTTGCTGCATTTAATAAAGAATTTCCAACTGCTTTAGTTGTCACAATTCTAGGTGCATTATTCTTCTCCATCATTCTTTCAGAGCATACGCTGCTTCTACAAACTAATCCACCAAAACAATCACTGTCTGAGTGGCAAACTGCGTCATTGTTTTTGTATTTATTAACTTTATAGTAACCTTCTCCAGAAACTAAAGAAATTGTTAGTAAAGCTACAATAGCACTTATTAAAATATATTTTTTCATTATCCTATACACCTCCAATATATAATTAATATAATAAATGAATAAACTAGTATTTAAAAATTACTATTTCTTATTTTGCTTTCTCTTAGCCTTCTCTTTCCTCATACGTTTCTTTCTCCATTTCCATCTCATACGTCGTTTTTTCTTCCAACGTCGTGGTGATCTCTTCATGTAACAAAAATGAATTAAGAGTTGATTTAAAAAGCTTTTGGAAGATGGGATTCTCCCCTCACCCCTGAAAAAGAAAATAATACCAAGTTCTCAGTAAAAAACATAAGGTTTAAATAATTTAATTGTAAAAATAGATATTATGGGGGTGGCAGTTGATGGCAGCTAAAAAGAAAACAACAGCAAAGAAGAAAAGTTATTATAGCAAAACAGCTAAGCGAGCAACTAAGAAATAATTTTTATTTTAAATATTTTGGAATTACTTTTTTATCATTTACAGGATCAAATGTACTTGCTTCTTTAATTGATAAAGGCATTACTATTCTAGATGCTAAAGCATTTAATGAATAAGGCAATCTAATTAATTGTATATTACCTTCAGAGACCCAAGGATCAATACGATATCTTTTTAATTTTTTATTTAATTCTTTTCTTTCTTTTATAGTTAATGTATAAGCTTTATTATCAAAGACATGTACATGGCATCCTCTTCCAGTATAAACGAGTTGTATTTTTTTAAAATCTTCTTTTAATTTTTCAGCAAGTTGGATTCCTAATTTAATAGTCGTTTTTAAACAGTTTTCACAGAACCATGGATATTTGGATTTACAAGTACATTTAACGTTTTCAGGATCAATATCAAAACACAATTCCTGTCCTAACCATTTATTTTTTTCATTTAAATGTTTTAGTCTATTCTCAACATCAGCATAAATATTTCTATCATAGTAAATATCTTCAGGTATATATTCTTCTATCATTTCTTTTAGTTCATTATATTTTAGGTAAAATATATTTCCAATATCATTTTTATTATTTGCTATTTTTGTATCTGTCCCTGCATCAATTGCAAGAAGTTGTGGTTTTTTCTGAAAGAAAAATCTTAATTTCCAAGGTTTGAATTCTTTTTCATAAAATTCTTTTCTTTCCTCTAGAGTAGCTGGTCTGAATTGCATAGAATACTAATTCTATTTATTTATTTAAATAGATTTCTAATCATCAAAAGGGAATAATCTAAAACTATCTAAAGGTGATGGAATATGATCCGTTGTTCCATTTAATTTTTCTTTAAATGCGATTAAATCTTCTAGCATTTCAGTTGCGTTTCTATATCTTTCAACAGGATTTTTTCTAGTAGCACGTGCAATAATTTCATCTAGATCATCATCACCTAAATAGAACTTGTAGCCTTCATCCTTATAAAAAGAAATACGTAGCTCAGACTGAATCAAATCAGGAGTATCAATAATTAATTTACCATCTTTAGTATAAAAATAACATAACCTTTTTTTATCCGGTGTTATTTTAACATTAGTTCTATTAGTAATTCCAAGGTTAGAAGTACCCTTAATAACACAAGCAAGTACTAAACCAGCTTGAAATATATCTGCCCAAGGTGATATGTCTTCCTCTTCTGGAGGTATATAAGAAAATGTGGTCCCTTTATATTGCCTATATCCAGGCATAACACAATGTCCAAAATCTATTAACTTTCCTTTTTCAACAACATTTTCTGGTTTTACATCACCATGAGAACTTGCTTCTCTTTTATGTATAGCAGCTAATCCCTTTAGGAAACCTTCTACAGTCTTTAATCTTTTTTCTAAGTTTCCAGATTTTTTTGTTATTGCAGTATCATACAAATCTAGACCACCATCTTCAAGAACTAGCCACGGTAATTTACCGTTAAAATTTGCATCTTTAATTTCAATAACATTAGGATCTCTAAAATATTCAAGTGCCTTTCTTTCAAATTCAAAATTATCAAAGACAAGATCTGGATTACCGATCCACTTTCCATATTTGACAACAAAACTATTAGAACCTCTAGTACCAAACTTTGTATCATTTCTTAATATAAGTCCTTTATAGACAAGAGCCATTCCACTCTCAATAGCAACAGATTCATTTGTAGTTGCGAAAACAGGTACTAAATCTTTTGGTAATTCAAAATTCCCCTTAACCATAAATGAGAGATAAAAAAAAGATTATTAAAGTTAACTAAATTAAGGCATATACTTAATTACTCTTGCACAGCCAGCAAAACTCAAAATGAATAATAAAAGTAAGAGTATAATTGCTAACTTATAGTCTTTTTTTCTTAAAGAGATATAGATTACTGTAAATACAACAATTAAGTAATAAGCAATAGACCAAACATAAAACATTAAATTACTTATTTGCGTATGGCCGTTTCCGAATAGAGTTAGTACTCCAAAAGCAAAACCCACAATAGTAGCTAAAAAGAAGATTAAATTAGTTAAACTAAAAAATTCTGCAGGTGAAAATCTAAGATTCCCAATAATATTTAAGATTAAAATTAATAAAAGAAGGAAAGTTAACCAAAAATACCATTTAGAAGTTATTTTCCAAAATAAATGTTCTTTCTTTTTCATAACTAAAACTCTACAGCTTTCACGTTCTTAAATTTTTCTAAATAATTCCTAATGCCTTTCAAATCTAACAAACCAGCATGAGGACCAACAAATCTAATAACAGAAGCAGAATTAGCACAACCCCATCTTAAAGCTTCTTTTATATCTTTTCCATAATGTAAAGCACAAACAAAAGCAGTAGAAAAACTATCACCACATCCAGTTCTTTCAACAATAGGAACATCAAATATCATACATTTAAAAAATTTAATTCCATTATAAGCAAAAGCACCTTTAGGACCGTCAGTAAGTAAACAAACTTTAGATCCTAATGCTTTCATCTTTCTTAAAAGAACTTTGTAATCATCACTTTTATCATTCGTTAATAGTTGTGCTTCTTCCTTATTCAAACAAAGTACTTCAGTCAGATCAAGGAGTTTCTTCAAACCTTTAGCGCCCTGATTTAACTGATGAGTTCCAGGATTAAAAGCAAGTTTAACTTTATTCTTTTTAATATAATTAACAAGATCATTGTAAATCTTATCACATCCTTTATTCATTGAAGTTAAATAAATCCATTGAGATTTATCAAATTTAGGTAATTTATAATCTCTTTTTACATGATAAACAAGAATAGTTCTTTCAGCACCTAAATTAATAACAACAGAATAGTTTGTCTGAGTATTTTTATTAACTTTAAAGTATTTAGTATCAACTTTATTTTCTTTCATAGCATTTAATATTCTATGTCCAACATCATCGTCTCCAACCTCACAGTAAAAAGAAGATTTTAATCCCAACTTAGCAGAACCAATTGCAGAATTTGATGCATTCCCACCAATTAATTTATGTACAGATTCTGCAGGGATCTTAGAAGCGTAAGATAAACAAAGCATACAGTCTTTATGATGTGCTTGGCAAACTACCTTAGCCTCTTTAACTTTTACAAATACATCTTCTGTAGAATCCCCTATGGATATTATGTCAATCATTTTTCTTTTATATTAACAATAATGCCTTTATCTCCAGCACCACCATTCTTGATTATGAGATCAGCTTTTCCAGCTAATGTTTGTGAACCAGTAAATTGAAGATCAACAATAGCTTTATCAGCACCTTTAGGTTTATAATCAAACCATAATTTAACTTTGTATGGTGCGTCTCTTCCTTGAGTAATAATATATAAGTTTCCCTCAGATATTTCTTCTCCAG
>CAYSFG010000015.1:0-9835 GCA_964430545.1 Candidatus Woesearchaeota archaeon | reverse complement strand
ATGCGGGGAACAGGATTTTCGTTTTTTGTCCAAGTTTTTTAAAAAACTTAAATTCGAACCTGCGAAGGCCTAAGCCACTAGATCCTTAGTCTAGCACGTCTAGTCCATTTTTGGCAAAGATTTTTCCCAAAGCTTTATGTTTGACCGCTTCGCTATCCCCGCATAATTAAAGTAAGATTAATTAATTTATTAAATTATCTAAAGAAAATTATTTAGCTTTATTCACAGCAGTAGCAAATTCATCTATATTTTTGTCTAATATTTCTAATGCTTTTTTTAATATATTTTCACAACTTAATTGTCCCCATGATTCTAAGAAGAATATAAAATCTTTATTACTTCCTTCTACTGTTAACCCTTCTTTAGGACTAACTACGTCAACACATGCATTACATAATGTACATGCTTCAAGTTTTTTAACTTTCAATTGTTTTCCTTCTAATGCATAGACATCTACTGGGCATGAATCAATTACTTCATCTGGATTTTTTATTTTGTCTATAGTTATTTTTGGATAGTTTCTAAAGTATGCATGTCCTGGGCTGAATTTAGCATGTTCTTTTCCTGTTCCTAATGTTACTAATATTTCAAAGTCTATTTCTTGCCCTTTTAATAATTTTATTATAGGCATTTTTCCATGTACTGCTTTAATTTTTGGATCCTGAGATTTTAAGTCAGAAGCATATACCGTTAATGGTCCTTCTGCTTTTAATGAAAGAGTTAATTGACATTTTGCACATCCTGCTTCTTTACATGTACAATCTTCTTTTAAATTATAAAATTCTAAATCAGTTGTTAAAGGTAATAGTCCTAGTCTATGCGCTATAAACTCATCAAATAATGCACTTGTATTTTTTATTATAGTAACATTTCTTACAGCCATTGTTGGAATATCTGATAGAATTGTTCTTCTTAATGTGTTAACAAATACATAATCTGTATCATTTATAACAATTGTAAGTTTATTTCCTTCTTTATAAAGAGTTTTTAAGTCCATTTTATTATTATTTGGTAATACAGATTGTTTTTAAAGTTTTCGTATAATTTTATAGTGTATAGACTATGATTTTTGATATAAATTAGTTCATAATATTTTTTAGTATTTTTTTATTTTATATGAAGTTATATTATATCTGCCATTTAAGTTGTATACTATAACACGCCCCCTTGATTTATTTTTTATTTCTAGATTAAGATATTCAGAAAGTTTAAATATATCATAATCCTTAGTTATTATTGCAGTATATTTTCCTTCTAATGCTTCATAAAATGCTGTAGCAACCAATTTTCCATCAGTAAAATTATCTTCTTTATGATTATCTTTCCTTATTTTTTTTTCAGTTTCTAATTTAATAAGTTTTTCAAGTAAGTTATTGTACTTATAATATAAATCAGGATAATATAACCCTCCTTTATGGATTAATAATGAATAAAAATTTTCAAAATATTTTATTAAATATTCTTCTTCTTCATTGTTAAATTTTATAATTTTTTTCTTATTATTAATAAGTCTTTTTGTAGTTGTATAACATAATAATGCTTGCTTGTGTATTTCTGGTAATAATTGTAATTCTTTTTTTCTTATTTTATCATCTATAAAACTATTTACAATTGTTGAATTTTGTAAATTTTGTTTTAGATATATTCTATCTTGTGGTTGAAAATAAGCTGATAAACCTAAAAATATATTATCTATAAAAATTACATCATTCTCATTTATAGAATTTTCAATAATATTTATATACTTTGTTGGTCTCATAGTATTTTATTGATTAGAAAATTTTATTAAACCTTTTAATAAATAATATTACTACTATAGAGTAATTATAATAGAAAGCTTTATATAGTATTAAATATTACATATTGACATGGGAGAAAAAAATATGAGTCAAGATCAAGATTTTAGTAAAATGCCAGAATTACCAAAAGAAGTAAAAGAAAAATTAGATGTTATGAAATCAAAATTAGATAAATTCTCTCAGGCTATTACAAAAGAAAACAAGGAAATTTTAGGTGTTTGTTTATTGCCACCTTCTAAAATAAATTCAGAAGAAAAATTATCAAAAGAAGAAGAAGAAAAAATAAAAAACAGAATAAATGTTCTTGTTTTAGTTGATGATAATAATGATAAAGATTGGTATAATTTAAGACAGAATATTATAAAAAAAGTAAATAAAAAAGCAGAAGAGACAGATTCTAATATATTTTCAATAGTTATGGATATGTATGAAGTTAGAGAAAATTGTTTTGATGCAAAATATGATATAATAGAAATGATTGCTTCTGGAGCTGCCTTATATGATCCTAAAGATTTTTTAGCAGCAGTCAAGATTTCAGAAGTTCATAAAAATATGGTTCTTAAGAAGTTTGATAAATATATTGTTAGTTATGTTGCTGCTGGTTCATTATTTAGAGGAGATGCTAAAAGTTTTGATATTGATACATATTTAGTTATTGATGATACAGATGTTAAAAAGATGACTAGGGCAGAATTAAAAGATAGACTTATGGCAATTATAAGATCTATGGGTCAAGATGCTTCTCAAATAACAGGTGTTAAAAAACAATTCCATATTCAAACTTATATATTAACAGATTTTTGGGATGCTTTAAAAGATGCTAATCCAGTTATTTACACATTTTTAAGAGATGGAGTTCCACTTTATGATCGTGGGGTTTTCATGCCTTGGAAATTATTATTAAAGATGGGGAGAATAAAACCTTCAGCTGAAGCTATTGAGTATCAAATGGATATTGGTGATAAATTAATTCAAAGAACTAAAGGCAAGATGATTAGTATTATGGGTGATGATTTATATTATGCTATATTAAATCCAGCTCAAGCTGCTTTAATGTTATATGGCATTAATCCTCCTACTCCTAAAGAAACTATTGATTTAATGGAAGAAATATTTGTTAAAAAAGAAAAATTATTAGAAAAAAAATATGTTGATATACTTATTAAAATAAGAAAATATTACAAGGAAATTGAACATGGGACAATAAAAAATGTTTCAGGAAGAGAGATTGATGAATTATTAAATGGTGCTGAAGATTATATGAAGAGAATTAAGAAATTGTTTGAACAAATTCAAGCAAGAAGGGATAAAGAAGGTATTGAAGAAATGTATAATAGTTGTGTAAGTATTGTTGAAGATGCTTTGGTTGCTAATAATATTAAATTAGATAAGACAAATGTTTTTAATCTATTTAAGAAACATTTAATAGTAGACAAGAAATTGTTTCCAAATAAATTTGCAGAAACATTAAAATTAGTTACAGATATTAAAAATATTAAAAATAAGAAATTAAGCTCTTCTGAACTTGAAAAGGTAAAAAAAGAAGTAAGGTTATTTATTAAATCAGTTATAGAATATGTACAAAGAAAGCGTGGTTTTGAGTTTGAAAAAGCTAAAGTAAAATTCAAGTATGGTAATAAATATGGTGAAGCCTTATTATTAGAAAAACAAGTTTTTATAATAAATGATCTTGATGCTGAGGAAAAAGAAGTTTCTAAAGCAGAACTTAAAGAAGATGGGAGTTTAGGAGAGCTTAATAAAAGTTCTTTAGAAGAATTAGAAAAAGAAGTTTCTAAAATTAAAATACATAATAAAGTATTTATTAAAGAGAAATTATTTGAGAGTTTAAAAAAGTTATTTGGTAAAGACATTGAGGTGCTTGTTAATTATTAGGGGTTAAAAATGGTGTATGATACATTAAAACTTTATGAAGAAAAGATTAAAACAGCAGAAGAATTAATTAGGAATAAAGATATTTATCATGCGATAGAAGCTTATAAATCAGCACAAGATATTTTTAAAAAAGTTTATTATCTAGTAACTCCGCAGGTTAGAAATGAAAATTATTCTAGTGATAATAGTGAATATTTTAATTATATTTATTTATTAAATTTGTGATTTTCTACGTTAGATAAATTAAACTTAGATCAGATATTTGCTTTGATTGGATATCCATAATTTATTATTTTTTGTAGTTTATAATTAAGTTTATTGTCTTTTTCATTAACAAATGTTGATAATTTCATAATTTCTATTCTTATTTTTTCTACACATATTTTATAACTAAATTATATTTTAGCTCTATGAACAAGCATGTAGTCTAAAGTAGTAAAACTACTCTTTAGGTAAATTTTTGTAAAGGTAATTAGTATATAAAAATTATTAAGATATATCTATTATTATTCTATGATTGTTTTGTGGAGTTATCTTGATTTGATCTTCTTTTTTCAGATTTGTAAAATTTGCTATTTCTTTTGGTATTCTAATAGCCAAACTATTACCCACTTGAGCAACCTTTGTTCTTTTAGATAATCTAAATAATCCTAATTCTTTAGATTTTAATTGAATAATTTTAACAATATCACTATCATAAAATATTTCATTACAATTATTGCATACAAGAGCTTTAAATTTGCCTAAGACAACACCAAATTCTTTATGTTCCACAAATTTTTGATTTAATTTCCCTTTACACATTATACATTTCATTTTTATCACTCCATTAATTTTCATATACTGTTATTATAAAAATAACATCTTCTTTTTTTAAAAATACACATTCAATGCTAGACATATTAGCATGCCACTTATCATTATCAATTTCTTTCCATTTCATCCCAAAATTTACAGCTTTTTCAATATCCTCATTTGATATGCCTAATCCGTCCATTTTTTCAATTGAATGTTTACTATAGATAAATTTAATAATAATCACAAGTAATTACATAGATATACCAGTATATATATTTTCCTATTTAAAATTATTACCTTAAAAAATAGATTTATTAATTCTTTCTTAAACATAATATAATGATAAAATCAATTAAGATAGGAAATTTAAATTTAAAGAATAATATTTTTTTAGCTCCTATGTCAGGTGTTTCAAATATTGCTTTCAGATTATTATGTCGAAAATACGGGGCTTCTTTATGTTTTACAGAATTTGTTAATTCACATTCTATTCTTAATCAAAATTTAAATAATATAGACAGATTAAAGACAGATATATCTGATAAGCCATTAGCTATACAAATTTTTGGTAATGATATAAAAAGTTTAATGGCAGCAGCTTATAAGGTTGAATTTAATGCAGATATTATTGATCTTAATTTAGGTTGTCCTGCTTATCGTATCATTCGTTCTGGTTGTGGTTCTGAATTATTAAAAGATCTAAAAAAAATTAAAGAAATAGTAGGTGGTATAATTAGTACAGTTTCATGTCCTGTTTCTGTTAAGATAAGGTCTGGTATTGATTTTAATAATATAAATGCTGTTGAAGTTGCAAGAGCATGTGAAGAAGTTGGTGTAAAAATGATAACTGTTCATGGTAGAACTCAAAAGCAAGGATATTCTGGGAAATCAGATTTAAATATAATTAAATTAGTTAAAGATAATGTTTCTATTCCTGTAATTGCTAATGGTGATATAAATAACCACGAAACAGCGTTAAAGATTTTTGAATATACAAACTGCGATGGAATAATGATAGGAAGAGCTGCCATGAAAAATCCTTCTATATTTAGTGAATTACTAAACAATAAGATTAATGTTAGTAAAATTGAATTATTAAATGATTATTATTTATTATTAAAAAAGTATGATCTTAATTTTACTGCTTTAAAAGAGAATGCATTAAATCTAATGAGAGATATTGATGGTGCAGTACAATTAAGGTCTAAAATAAGTTCTCTTAAGTCATTTGAAGATTTTGATAATTTTTTATATTATAATAGGGTTTAAATAATTTTAGCTTTTATTATTTTTATGGTCATAGAAGACAAAATTTACGAAGTTGAATCTTTTAGTATTGATGATGCCGTTATTAGTTATTTTAGTTCTGCTCTTTCTATTTCTAAGTTAAGATGGGATTTATCTAAGGGGCATAGTTTAAAGGATATTTCATATGTTAATCTTGCTAAAAATTTTAAAAATAATTATAGACAAAATGGTAGGAATATTGAGACTGATGATTTTGTTGAAGAGCTTATTACAAAAAGTTTTGGTATTGTAGATTTAAATTATTCAAAATTTATGATGGCTAAAAAATTTCGTGATACTAGTTTAATTTTTAGTTTATCTGGTGTTGCTTTTTTTACTTCTTTTTTATATGATCAAAAGCCTATATTATTTTTTAGTGGTATTGTTAGTAGTTGTATTTCTTATTATTTTAATGATCGTTTTTATAAATATTTTCCAGTTTTTTATATTCCTAGTTATAATAAGTTTTCTAAGTTAAAACCTGATATTATGGGTAATATAAAAGATGTTAAAGAAGTTTTTTATGAAAAATTTTATGATGTTTCTAATTTCATATCAAAAGTATAATTATCTTCTTTTCTTTTTATCCTTCAAGTTTTCATCTCTTTTTTTATATGCTATTAACAATATTATTGCTAATTCTATGCCTAACATTATTGGTTTTGAATATTTTCCTAATGTTCCAAATACTCTTACAGTTCCTTGAAGTAATGTTAGTATGCCACCAAAGATTAATCCTGATGCTATTGCTTCTATAGATAATGACATAAATAATCCTATTATTATTGCTATTATTCCTATTAATGCAGTTATATAAAATAATATTAAACTATATTTATCATTTGCATTGTTAAAATCTGCCGAGCATAAATCACAATACATTCTACTTGGGCATCCATCAGAATCATAATCATATCTTATTTCACCTCTTTCTTTATAACAAGTATTACTTATTGCTTCATTATTTAGATTATTTTTGCATTCACTAGGTTCACTTAGTTTTGCTTGTTGAGGATAATAGGCAGGTGTGCAATAATTTTCATATTTAGGACTTGGGTATATTGCATCTATTGTAAATCCTATAAATAGTGCAAATAATATTGCTATACCAATTGTTAATGAGATTTTTTTAAGATTAATCATAACATTATTAATATTTAGTTCTTTATTAATTTTTCTAATTTTTCTTTTGGATTTTTTGCTTTTACTATTGCAGATGAAATCAATATTCCTTTAGCACCTAATATCATTGCTGTTTCTATATCTTTTCTATTATGTATTCCTGCACCAACTATTAAATTTTTTATTTTTTTAGCTGCATGTTCTATCAATTTAGGTTTTGATTCACTAATAGATATTTTTCCTGATATTAATTCTGGTGGTTCTATTGCTAAATAATCTGGTTTTAATTTATTTATTTTTAATGCTTCATTTAAATTACTACTACAAATTATTATTTTTAATTTATATTTTCTTGCTAATTTTATTCCTTCTTTTATTTTATAAAAACTTATTCTTTTTTCTGAATGGTTTAATAATATTCCATACGCTTTTGCTTTCTTTACTTCTTCAAATGTTACAGCACCTGTATGGCTATGTGAAGTGTTTAAATTTATAGGATCTGCATGTTCTATTAATATTTTAGAATGTTTAACGTTTTTAATAACTTCTTTTAGATCTATTGCATTTATTATTAACCACACATTTTTATTGTCTAATTCTTTTGCTAGTTTTATTGCATTATTTCCTATACTTTCTTTATAATCTTTAAAATTTATAATTATTAATGCTCTTTTTTGCATAATATAATTTAATATTAGAAGTATATAAAAATATCATTTTTCTAAGCTGTAAAGTAAACGACACCTAATTCAAAGTTTAAAAATGGATTCTCAATTTAAGCACCCCTCGTTCGTTTCGTTTTTAGAAAATTGCCCCCTTCGTAGCCCCTGAAATTATTGAATAGAACAACGTTTATATTCCCCGAAGGGCTGAAATTTAGTGCAACGTTCCGAAGGGAAATTTCAGAGTTGCCCCGAAGCGCGTCATAGAAAACATTAAAAAGAATGACATTTTAACTTTAATTCATGGGAAAATTAAATCAATTATTAGGTATAGCAAATAATTTAGCAGATAGTTTTGTCAGTATAACAAATATTGAATTTTTACTACATATAGAATCTTTGCCAGTTGAAAGAACAAAATTATTTGAAATTAATTTGTTGAAAGAAACTATCTCTCCAGATGAGCTTAGTTCAGAAAAAATTAAAAAAGTAATTGGAGATTATAAAAATTGGTTTTTAACTGAATTGAAAAAATTAAAAATTGAACTAAGCAACATAGAAAATGTTTCAATAAAAGTAGCATATAAACCAGGCAAAATATTTGGAAGATATTACACATGCAATGTTACAATTAAGGCAAAGGGCAAAGATTATACAAAAAAAGTAATGTCATCTTATTCTTAAAGCGCTTCGGCGACTTCGTTAAATTCCGATGTTAGTTTCGTCTGACTAACGGGAAGACCTAAAATTTAGTGCAACGTCCCGAAGGGAAATTTTAGAGTTCGGGTTGGCGAGCGTTTTTGTATAAAGAGCGGGACAATTATTTTAATGTTTCAAATAAGCCAAGTTCTTTATTCTTTCTAACATTATTCCAAGAAAAAATTTTGCCATTCATTGTGATATAAATACCTTTTGGCAAAGATTGCACCGCAGAAACTGCATAACCAAGATTAAATAAAGCATCTGAATTTTTTTGATTGTATGGAATCATTGCTCCCAAGAGGACTATTGTTTTATTTCTAATATTTTTACCAAGAACCTGTGCAGTTTCTACCATTGTATCTGTTCCATGAGTGATTATAATTTTATCTTGTTTGCAATCTTTGCAGCTCTGCAAAATTTTTTCTCTATCTTCATCAGTCATATAAATTGAATCTTTCATCATAAGAACTTGGCTCTCAATATCAAATCTACATTTTCCTTGTTTTAACATTTCTGGAAGATGTGTTTTTTCAAAAATATACTTATCTTTAGATTCGATTCTTTCGCAGTCAATTGTCCCGCCCGTAATTAATAATTTAATTATCATAACATTAATGATTTTTATTTAAACTTAATAAAGGTTGTGTTAGCGAGCCAGCCCGAACTGAATATAACATATGCGATTAAGAGAAGTTTGCGGAACGAAGCGTAGGAAATTTGGGAAAATCCCTTGCAGGAATTTTCCGTTAAATCGCTGTTAGTTTCCCTCGATAGAGGTTGGATTTTAGTGCAACGCTCGGCGAAGCCGAAAAATCCAAAGTCGTTGGGACTATATTTTCAAATAGGGGCTCACCATAATATTTAAATAATCTTGGTTAATACCTATTCAAATGGCATTATTATCAGAGGTAAAATACGAGACAAGTATAAGTGACTTGAAAGATATATCTCCTGATTCAGTTCTTTCGATGTTGCAAGATGTGAAAGCTGACATCGGAAGAGTAGATGGTTCTTTTGCAGATGTTGATTTAACAAGAGTTTTGGCAGTTGTTGAAACAGGAAAATATGAGATTAATGGAAGTGTTTCAACTCGTATTGATTTATCCTCTGCAAAAGGTGTTATTGATGCTTACAGGACATATTCTGAAGGTGGATGTCAATCTTGTTTAACTCTCGGAAGAGAAACTATTGATGCACAAGCTGCAACATCAGGTTGGTATTGTCGAGTATCTGATCCAGATTTTGATGCTAATGCTATAGGTGACAGACCAAGAGTTAAATATAGTGGATTCTCTCCAAAAGTCAAAAAGTATCATGATAGGCCATGTGATGATTGGAAACCAAGATTTTCTCCAAAGCTCGAAGAGCTTATTGTTAAAGAACAATAGAGTGAGCCAGCCCCTAAATATTAATTCTCCCAACGATTGAAACTAACATATGGCATTAACAGAAGTTTCTTGAGCGAAACGAAAGAAATTTGGGAAACCGAAGTGCAACGAGGTTTCCTGTTAATGCCTGTTATGTGCCCCGAAGGAGCGAAGCGACTGAAAGTGCAACGTGGTTCGAGCCGAA
>CAYSFG010000014.1:0-39768 GCA_964430545.1 Candidatus Woesearchaeota archaeon | reverse complement strand
CATTCAAGATACATGAAAGTGATTTAAATAAGTTAGATAAATTTTATACTAATATAATAAATTCAAATATTCCTTTTGATACAAAGATAACATCTCAAGAAGATTTTTGGAAAATACTATGGTAAATTTAACCAAAATAATTAACATCATCCTTATCTTTAGGTATATTAGCTTTTAATTGTTTAGTTTTTTCCATATATTGTTTTAAACTTGTTTCAAATTTCTTTGCTGCTTCTATCAATGGTTTTATATCCATTTTTATGTTTAAATAATTTCCTAATGCACCCACTACTTTTGCTGCTGATTCTGAATCTGGAAATTGTGAATGTGCTTCTGCAAATATACATGTTACAAGTAAATTTTTAGCTTTTAATAACAATGCTGCTGTTGTTCCAATAACTATACTCTCAGTAACTGGTTTTAATTTTAATTTTGACTTTCCATTACTATAATAATATAATTCTATATTTTCTTGTTGCGTAGGCATACTCTCTAAAACTATAACTTCTTTAGCTGCTATTATTTTTGATATTTCTACTATTGTTTCAGCTATCTCCCATTCATGTCCAGTTACATCAGTTAATGCTTGTATTATTATTAAATTATATTTTTTGCTATAATAAAATGTTATTGGATTTACTATCTGCGATTTATGTATTGCTGTCAATGGTGCTGCAAATTCATATTCTATATGCCCTATATCTTCAACATCTAGATGATCTATCAAGAATTTAGTAGTTATTGTACTTACCAATCCCATACTTGGAAATCCTTGTATAATTGTTGCACCTTTTGGTTTTTTATCTAATACAAATTTCATAAATTTATAAAATATTTATGGTATATTAATCTAATGTTACTCTTTTTAGTGGTAAATTTTTTATCATACTATCTATATATTCTATTACAATTAAATATTTAAATTATGTTAAAAATTTATATTTATGTTATCTAAAAAATCTCAATTATTTAGTTTATTAGCTATTAATAGTATTTTAATTCTTTATAATAATTTTTTTAATTACAAAATTAATATTAGTAAAGTAAAACAATCTAATGGTTGCGACACTTTTTTTAATGATTATAGAAAAAATCCTTATCTTAATGAAATTTTTGTTAATAAATTTAGAGAATGTATAAATGGAGAGTCTGTTGCTGAATTATCTTCTTTAGTTTTAAAAACAGGTGTTAATATTCCTGAAGGCGGCGGCGTTTTTTATGCTGTTGATGATAGATTTATTTTTCATGAATTACCAAATTTAAATATAATTAAAATTAATGATTTAATCAACAATAATTCTTATGATATTAGTACTATTAATAATTTGGCTGAAACTTTAAATGTTGATTTTAGTATGGGTGATGATTGTATTATTGGGTATTCTGATAATTATTGGTCTTCTGAGATTTCTATTACTAAAAATTTGATTTCTAAAGCTAAAAAAGAAGGTTATAATTTTAATGATGTTGATATTATAAAAAGTAGAATAATTAAATATTTTATTGATAGTTATTATCGCTCTAATGAAATACCTAATTTTACTGGTATTATTGTTTCTAATGTCCATACTCATAGTAATTTTACTTCATTATCTTCACAAGATTTATGTTTATCTAAGAAGTTTCCTAATTTGGTTGTTAGTCATAATTATCCTAAAAATAATGATACATTTAGGTTATATTTAGGCTTTAATAATCTTGATTATCTTATTAGTGATTATAAAATAATTAAATAATTAATATTCCTTTCTGCCAGTCTTCTATTATTTTTCTTGATACTAAATCTATATTTGGAAGTCCTCCTTTTTTAAGCCATTTGAAGTTCATTGCTATTCTTCCTAAAAAGTCTAATATTTCCTCATCTTGTTTTATTTTTATTTTGTATAAACTTTCTACTAATTTTGGATTTTTTTCTATAGCTATTTTTAATATATCTTCTGCTACATATTCTGGGTTTTTAATCTTACTAGGAGATCTTATATTTATTATAGCATGTTTTAATTCATCTTTTTCTTTATAAGGAATTACTCCTGGAGTATCTAATAAATAAATTCCTGTTTCTATTTTTATTTTTTGTAATCCTCTTGTGAATCCTGGCGTTGATGCTGTCTTAGCTGATTTTTTTTGTTTTAGTACATTTATTAAAGATGATTTTCCAGTGTTTGGATAGCCTAAAACTCCCACTATCAATGGTCTTTTTTTTATAGATCTTAGTTTTGTTCTTAATATTGTTGTTCCTAAATTATTTTTTGCAGATACAAATACAAAATCTTCTCCATCTAAATGATGCTCTACTTGTTCTAATAGCATGTTTATAAGATCAGATTTATTTAAGATATAAATTATTTTTTTCTTTCTTATCTTTACTTTGTCTTCTATTTCTTTATTCCTTGTTTCAGTTATAAATCTTGCATCTATTACTTCTAATATTACATCTGCTTCTCTAATTACCTGATTTACTACATCCCAAAAGCTTGGCATGTGATTTTATTATTCAAGAATCTATTTAAGACTTTTTATGTGGTTTATTATCCAAGCATTAAGTATTTTTATTTTAAAATATAAGGGCGCCCGCACCACTTTTTAATATTTTAAGTTTATACTAGTTTATAAACATTTATCCTTATAAAATTATATTTTGTTATTTTATATTTTATATATAGAATTTTTAATTATCTTTTTCTTAAAATCTGTTTTTTAAATGATATTATTTATAATACTCCTATTTATTCATATGTTCTAATATTTATCTTTCATAAATCATAGCTTTTTCTGTAAATTCATTTATTTGATTTTCTTTTTTATCTGGGAATATTTCTAATTTTAATTTATTATTTTCTAAAACTTTTAATAATATAACACCATATACTTCTTCATAATTTTCTGCTTTTAATACATTTACATAAGATTTTCTATCCCAATATTTTCCTGTTATATCTTTATAATTATATTGTACTAATTCATATTTTATCATTCCTGAATTTTTATCTATACTTAAAGGATTTGGTGAATTATTTTTTATTCCAAATTGTTCTGGTTTTCCATTAAATTCTCCTAATGAAATTATTATATGTTCTGGATCTAAAGCATCTGGTATTATTGAAAAATGCGTAATCCAATAATCTGGTTGTTTTATTCCCCTATAACCATTTGTGTTTTCTTTAAACCAATTTCCTATTAGTTTTCCATCTATATCATAGTCTATTTTTCCACCTAATGGTTTTGCTGTTCTTATATTTTTCTTTAATAATTCTATTTTTACTGGTTCTATAAAATAATCAAATGGATCCACTGTATGTATTTTCCATGGTTCTCCATCATAACTTTTTTTATTTATGAAACCTGTTAATATTATCTCATCATTATGTGCGCTGAAATCTAATGCATTTGCTCTTCCTATTATTTCTCCTGCTTTTACTGGTATGTTTACTTGTTTGTTTTCTGATGGTTTTATTTCTCCAAGTATTTGTTCTATTTTTTCTGATAATTGATAAATGTGAATATAAATTGTATAGAAAGTACAAGTATGTCTTATTTCTAGTCTGTAATCTTTTAGTTCTTTGTTTTTTACGCTGAAATATTCAGGCATTTTCTGTATTGATGTTATTATTCCATCGGCTGGGGCTAAAACATCTTTTAAATCTTCTTTTGTTACATCTGGCTTCCAGTTTTTAGGATAATAATATTGATGATCTATTGGAGTTACATGACTAGTTATTACTAAACCCATAGGTTCTATTAATTCTATATCTTCTATTCTTCTTGGTGGTGATGTAAAATTTATTGTTCCTTTTCCATTACAATTTTTAGGATAATTTTGTTTTTCTTCTTGATTATTAATTTGTTTTTCATATAAATTATTTTCTTTAAAATTTTGTTTTTCTATACTTTTTATTTTATCTTGATTATCTAAATTATTATATTCATTTTTTTGGCATGATACAATAATAATTAGAATTATTATTAATAATATCTTTTTCATTAATTATTATAAATTATTTACCTATTTAAATTATTTCATCCATGGTGTTTCTATTTCATCTATTCTCCAATTAGGATTAAAATCTATTTTTTTATATGACACATACTTATTTGTTGTGCATTTAATTATACAAGGTTTATATACTATTAATTCTCCTATTATTGTATGGTTAATTACAATATAATTTTTGATGAAGTTATTATTAAACAGCTGCAACAAGCTTCTAAAAATAATCATATTAAACAAATTCTTACCAAAATGCTAGATAAAATAGAATTATTAGGTCCAAATGCAGGGAAACTTTTAGATTCTAAACTTTTTATTTATGAGCTTAAAAGTAAACATCCTCCAATAAGATTATATTATAAATATAACATATCAAATAATGAAATATATATTTTTGAGTATGAAATGAAGACTAGTAAAGCAAGACAACAAAATACAATAAATAAAATAAAAAATAAAATATTAAAAACCTAAATCCTTTCTAGTAAATTTTTGGCCTGTTACAATATTTTGTTCAAACTCTAAAAGTCTTTGATATATATTTGATCTTCTCAAAGTTTTTAATTCTATCTTCATATTTTCAAATTCTTCTTTCGGTATAGTTATTGTTTCCATGGTTTTAGTGGGTTATACTGCTTTATATTATTTTCTCTATCTTCATCCATGGTGTTTCTATTTCATCTATTCTCCAATTAGGATTAAAATCTATGTTTTCTATTTCTTCTTTTGTTTTATATACTTTGTAATTATTTTTATATTGTAATAATCCAGCTATTGCTATTTGTATACCATTGTCCATACTATATTTTAACGGACAAGCATATGCTTTTACATTTCTTTCATTACACATTTTATTTAACATTTCTACAAATCTTTGATTAGCTGCAACTCCGCCAATTAATAATGCTTCTTTTTTACCTGTGTGTGCTAATGCTCGTTCTGTGACTTCTATTAACATTGCAAAACCTGTTTCTTGTAAACTATAACATAAATCTTCAACTTTAATACCTTGTTTATATAATTGTGCTGCTTTTGTTATTATTCCTGAAAATTCTACATCCATGCCTTTTACATTATATGGTAATTCAATATATTTACCTTTTTTTGCTAGTTCTTCTATTTTTGGTCCTGCTGGAAATCCTATTCCTATTTCTCTTCCAAATTTATCTATTGCATTTCCTAAACCCACAGATAAAGCTTCCCCGAATATTCTATATTTTTTTCCTTCATATGCTATTATTTGTGTGTTTGCTCCTGATACAAAAACAAAAACTGGATCTTTTGCTTTTGTAAAAAATTTACCTTCTTCTAAATGTGCTAATAAATGGTTTACTCCAACTACTGGTTTTTTATATTTTAATGCTAATTCTTTTGTAAACTCTTTTCCTACATTCAAACTCGGAGATAAACCTGGACCTTCAGAAAATGCAATTATTTCTATATCTTCTATTTTTATTTTTGCTTCTTCTAATGCTTTTTGTAGTATTTCTTCTTTTATTTTTCTATGGTGATTTGCTGCTTCTGATGGTATTATCCCTCCTTTTTCTGTTGTATAAAGAGATTTCTGATTAGTTAAGATTTCTTTTCCTTTTATTATTCCAATTCCAAAGGTATGTGCAGTACTTTCAATGCCAAGACAAATTAATTTTTTCATATTTTTTATATTACTTTTTATAATGAATATAAATGTTACTAATTTAAATATTTAATTAGTAAATGATGTACTGAACTGTTAGTTATATTAATAACTATTTTAAATATTATATTAATTTATTTTCTAATAATTTATCTAAAATATTTTAAATTAGAATTAACAAATTTTATATAATTATTGGCTTTATAAAATAGATGGATATAACTACATTATTCTATAAAATAAAAGGTATACAAAACTATGATAATTTTTTAAGTTTAGCATCAAGAAGTTTTAAGAAAAATCCTTATAATAATTTTATTAATGTTACTAAAGATAATTTTCATATTGTTTATTATAATAATAAACCTTTCAATGTTTATATATTAAGATTTTTTCATAATGATTTTATTTATATTCATAGAAAAAATATTTTAAGACAGGTTATTGATAGAACATTTGATCCTTCTACTTTTAATTCTGAAATTTCTGAGATGTATAAAAAAGCTCAAAATATAGGTTTAGAATTACGGGTTTCAGGAATTAACATACCAAAATTTACCTAAAAATAAATTCATAAATTATATTAATTATATTTTTAAGGGATAATTTAGCTTTATAAGTAGTTTAAGGTTAATTTATTATTATTTACAATAATTAAAGGATAAATAATCTTATTTTTATATAAATAAGCTTTTAATTGCCTTATTTAAATATTACTTATAGAAAATCTTATATAATTTAATGTTTATAAAAAATGTATCATGCTTTTTAATAAAATCCTTAAGCAGATAAAGCCTAAAGAGAAAGAAAAACAGAAGATTCAAAAAATCGTTGATGATTTTACTAAAATTCTTAATAAAAAATTAGTTAAAGCTAATACTTTTATTGGGGGCAGCTTTGCTAAAGGAACTTGGATTAGTAGCCAGCATGATATTGATATCTTTGTTTTGTTTGAAAAAGATAATAATATATCTTTAGAACTTGAAAAAGCTTTAAAAAAATGTTTTAAATATGAAGTTATTCATGGTAGCAGAGATTATTTTATTGTTCATTTTAAAGGTCTGGTGTTTGAAATTATACCTGTACTAAAAGTTAAAGATTATACTGCATCAAAAAATACTACTGATTTAAGCCCCATGCATGTTTCTTGGGTTAATTCACATATTAATGATATTTTAAGAGATGAAGTTTTAGTTTGTAAACAATTTTTGAAAGCTAATAATCTTTATGGTGCAGAAACTTTTATTGGCGGATTGCATGGTTATCTTGTAGAAATCTTGATTATTCATTATCATGGGTTTTTTAAGTTTATTAAAGCTTTTGCTAGAATTAAACCTGGTGAAATCATTGATCCTAATAAACATAGCATATTTAATTCTGAACAAAATTTTTCATTAATTGTGATAGATCCTGTTCACCCTAATAGAAATGTTGCTGCAGCTTTCACAGAAGACAAATTTAATTTATTTGTTAAGATATGTAAAGAATATTTAAGAAAGCCTTCTGAAAAATTATTTAATAAACAAAAATTAGATTTAAGTAAATATAATATTATTATTAAAGCAAAACCTGTTGAAGGTAGTATTGATGTTTCAGGAACTAAATTATTAAAAATTTATGAAAAAATAGTTACAGAATTAAAAAATTATGACTTTATTATTTTGAATAGTATATGGAACTGGGATAAACAGTGTTTTTTTTGTTTTAAATTAAAAGATAAAAGGTTATCTAATGAATATAAACATTTTGGGCCGCCTATAGATAATATTGAAAATTATGAATCATTTAAAGATAAATATTTAGGGGCTAAACAGGGTATTGAAAAAGGAAAAGCTTTTGTTATACTTGAAAGAGAATTTAAAGATGCAAAATCATTTTTAGAGAATTTATTAAAAAATGAATTTATAAAATCTAGAACTAAATCTATTGAAATTGTGAAAGCTTAGAAAAATTCAAAATCACAACATTTATAAATTTAATATATTCTCATAATAATAAGGTGAACTCAGATTCTATTCAAGGATTTAAAATGGATGAAAGTAAATTATTTAACACAGGTACAACAACAGTAGGAATGGTATGTAGAGATGGTATAGTCTTAGCAGCCGATAAAAAGATGACTTTAGGCGGTCAAATTGTTTCTAATAAAAAATTTGACAAGATTGTTATTATTACTGAGGATTTTGCAGTTACTATAGCTGGTTTAGTTAGTGATGTTCAATTATTAACTAAATTATTAAAAGCACAAGTAAGACTAGATGAATTAAGAAAAGGTAAAAAATTAAAAGCAAAAGAAGTCGCAAGTTTGTTAGCTAATTTAGTATATAATAATGTTAGAAAATTCTCAACTATTGCAGGTATAACAGGTTTCTTGTTAGGTGGGAGAGATAGAGAAGGATTTTATTTATTTGAATTAGGTATGGATGGTTCTTTGACACAATTTGATGATTATGCATGTGATGGTTCAGGTATGTTATTTGCTATTGGTGTTCTTGAAGGAAATTATAAAGAAAATATAACAGTTGAGGAAGGTATCAAATTAGCAGTTAAATCAGTAAGCGCTGCTATACAAAGGGATACAGCTTCTGGTTGTGGTATAGATGTAGTAACAATAACTAAAGATGGAATTAAAAAAGTAGTGAGTAAATTAATTGATAGTAAAATTCAAGTTTAATTAAATTATTCTAAAAATTATGGCAAAAATATTAGACGAAGTAATGAAAGCATTGCCTAAAGATGCTGATATTTCTGAGGCAGTGTTCGAAGGATCTAATATAGTTCTTTATACTAAAAATAAAGAATTTTTATTAGACAACCAAGGGATAATTAGAAATATTGTTGATAATTTAAAGAAAAGAATTGAATTAAGAGCAGATCCTTCGACATTAATGGGAATAGAAGATACTAAAATTGTTATTAAAAAAATATTACCTGAAGAAGCTGGAGAACTAGAACTTATTTTTGATCCTCAAAGATCTAGACTAATTATAGAATCAGAAAAACCTGGACTAGCTATTGGAAGAGGTGGAGATTTATTAAAAGAAATTAAAAAACAAACTTTGTGGACACCTATCGTAAGAAGAATACCGCCAATAAGGTCACAATTAATAGAAAATATAAGGCAAGTTCTTTATGACTTTTCAGATTATAGAAAAAAATTCTTAAATAAAGTAGGAAAAAGAATTTATGAAGGGTGGACAAGAACAAAAAGAGATGAATGGGTAAGAATAACAGCTTTAGGAAGTGCACGAGAAGTTGGAAGAAGCTGTTTTTTATTATCTACACCTGAATCAAGAATAATGTTAGATTGTGGATTTAATGTAGCCGCTCCAAGAGATTATGCATTTCCATATTTAGATGTTCCAGAATTTAATATAAATGATTTAGATGCTGTTATTTTAAGTCATCCTCATATTGACCATTGTGGTTCACTTCCATATTTATTTAAGATGGGTTATCGTGGCCCTGTTTATTGTACTGCACCTACAAGAGATGTCGCTGCTTTATTATGTTTAGATATGATTGATATTGCTGTTAAAGAGGGTAATGATCCTATGTATAATACTAATGATGTTAAAGAAATGGTTAAGCATACTATTTGTTTAGATTATGAAGAAGTTTCAGATATAACACCAGATGTTAGGATTACATTATATAATGCTGGTCATAATTTAGGAAGTTCTTTAGTTCATATGCATATTGGAAACGGTTTAACAAATTTTTTATATTCTTTAGATGGAAGTACAAAAGTTACAGTTATAGACGAAAATAATAATCCTCAATTTATTGAAATAGGAGAATTTATTGATAATTTATTTGATAAAAAAGAGGGAATGATTATTGATAATGGTTTTGCACAGGAATTATTAAATACAAAAGGTTTCGGAACAATTGCTTTTAATAAAAAAACTTTAAAATCTGAAATTGTTAACATTACAAGTTTTGTCAGGCATCCTATTAATGAAGATTTATATGAAATAAAAACTGAAAGTGGAAGATCTATAAAAGTAACTAAATCTCATAGTATTTTTACTGCTTCTAATGGAAAAGTTATTTCAAGTGAAGTTTCAAAATTAAAAGAAGGAGATTTTATTATAGGCGCAAAGAAATTGCCTTCAATTTATAGAGAACCAGTAATAGATTTATTGCCTTATTTAGGTGATATGAGAATAAGTATAGAAGATGATAATTTAATTAATCATTTTATACAACAACATGATTTTTCTAAATTGATTAATATAGATCAGAAAATAGCTAAAATGATTTTATTTGATTATTATAAAGGAAATCTTAAATATGAGACTGCTAAAAAATATAAGATACATCCAAGAAGGGTGAGAAGAATTTTAAATGTGTTTAATTTAAAAGATCAAGCTATGGTTAGTCATCCATTGCCTAATACTATTAAAATTTCTAGAGATTTTGCTAGGTTTTTAGGTTATTATATCTCTGAAGGACATCCCCACAATAAAGATCAAGTAATTGTAGTTACAAATAACAATTATGAAATTTTAGAAGATTGTTATAATATTATTAAAAAAGAATTTGGAATAGAAGGTACTATAAGATTTAATGAAGGTGATAAATGTATAACTTTTAGTTCTAAACAATTAAAATATTTAATTTCCAACATACTAAAATGTGGAAAAAATGCTTATGAAAAAAGAGTACCTAAAGAATTATTATTATGCCACAAAGATATTATGTCTGATTTAATGTATGGATTATTTTCTGGTGATGGTGGTATTAGAAATAGAAAAAAAGGAAGAGAGATAAATTATGGTAGTAAATCTAAGGGATTAATTGAAGATATTAATTTTATGTTATTACAATTTGATCTTGTTCCTACTTTAGTATATAATAAATCAAGTGAAATGTATAATTTACATATTTTTAATTCTGAAAAAATATTGGAATTTTTAGAAGAGATTAATATTAATAATAGCCAAAGGGATTTATTAGTTCAATCATTAAATCTTAAGCGTCCTAAAGCTAGTTTTGATATGAGAATGCCATTTGTAGCACTTTCTGATGATTTACAAAAAACTATATCAAAAACAGCATGGCAATGCGCAGAGTCTGCTACTATTACAAAATTAGATAATTGGAAATTGAGCGAAGATGATATTAAATTAATTGAATCAGATTTATTATTTGATAAAATAAAGTCTATAGTAAAAGTTAAGCCGACAAGTAACTATGTTTATGATTTTAGAGTTCAAGGTTTTGAAAATTTCTTAGGTGGTGATGGTTTCTTGTTTATGCATAATTCAGGAGATTATAATTATGAAACTTCTAATTTATTAGGTGCAGCAGCAACAAAATTTCCAAGACTTGAAAGTGTTATGATGGAAGCAACTTATGGAACAAGCAAAGATGATACTCCAACAAGAAAAGAAAGTGAAGAAGAATTAATAAAAATTATTAATAAAGTTGCTCAACAAAAAGGTAAAGTTTTAATGCCTGTTTTAGGTGTTGGTAGATCTCAAGAATGTATGTTAATCTTAGAGAGAGCTATGCATGAGGGTAAAATTCCCCAGATGCCTATCTATGTTCAAGGTATGGTTTGGGATGTTAATGCTATTCATACTGCTTATCCTGATTTTTTAAATGCTAGAATTAAAAAAGATATTTTTATGAAAGATCATAATGCTTTCTTAAGTAATATTTTTAAAAGAGTTGTTTCTCAAAAAGAAATGGGAGAAATAAAAGAAAGTAAAGGTCCTTTTATTGTAATGGCAACTTCTGGTATGTTACAAGGTGGTCCATCTTTAGAATATTTTAAAGCTTTTGCAGAAAATCCTAAAAATGCTTTAGTTATGACTTGTTATCAAGGAGCAGGTTCATATGGAAGAAGAATTGAAGAAGGAGAAAAAGAAATTAATTTTAGTTCTAATTCTAAAAAACAAGATATTGTTAAAGTTTTAATGCCTATTTATTCTCTACGTGGTTTTAGTGTTCCTTATGAAACTCCAGTAATGGTTTATAGGGATGGTATTTATGAATTAGAAAAAATAGGAAATATAGCTGATGAAAATATAGGTTTAAATGATGAGGGTATTGCAGAATTAAGTAATGTTCATGTTGCAAGTTTTGATAATTTAGGAAAAATAAAAATGCACAAAGCAAGTCATGTTATAAAACATAAGGTTATGAATAAACATCTTATAATAAAAACTAAATCTGGAAAAAGTGTTCAAGTTTCTAAAGGTCATAGTTTATTTACTTTAAAGAATAATAAAATTGTTGCTATTGAAAGTGATAAATTATCTAAGAACGATTTTATTGTTATTCCAAGAAAACTTCCTGAATCTCATACTGTTAATGAAGTAATTTTTAATAATATTATACCTGAAATGTATTCAAAGTTTAATGTAAATAATGAAGAATTTTATAAACCTAAAAAAGGAACTGTTACTAGAGGTTATTTAAAATATAAAACTAATGATATGAAAAGTTTTGCTAGATTTTTAGGTTATTATCTTGCTGAAGGTCATCTTGATGAAAGAAAAATAGGTTTAAGTTTCGGATCTCATGAAAAAGATACTCTCGTAGCTGATGCTGTTAAATGTTCTAAAAGTTGTTTTGGCATTGAGCCTTATGTTCATAAAATTCATAATACTGAAATTCAAGTTATAATTAATAATAAACTTTTAACAGAATATTTTAAAACTCTTAAAATTGGAAATAATGCAACTAACAAAGTAGTACCAAATATAGTATTTAACTTTGATCAAGAAAAACAAAAAGAATTTTTAGATGGTTATTTTAAAGGTGATGGTTATGATTATAAAAATGGTAGTAAAGGTTATTTAGCTGCAAAAAGTGCTAGTAAAGATTTATTGCATGGAATAAGTTATGTTCTCTTACAAAATAGTATTATTTCTAGAATAAAAGGGCCATTTAAAGTTAAAGGTAGAATGTTAAAAAATAAATTCATAAAAGATACTATTGAGTATAAGTTATATATTGGTGAAAAGAATTTTAAAAAAATAAAACACAAAGGTTATCCCCCATTTTCTATACCATTAAAAGATATTGACTTTTATGGTTTGTATAAAAATATAACTAATGTAAAATTAAAAAGATTAAGCGCTAGTAGTGCCTCTATTAGTAAGAGAAAATTAAATGCAGGTATAAGTATTGAAATTTTAAAAGATGTTATAGAAAACTTAGATTATTCTAAATTAGATAGTAACTTATTAGAATTAATTGAAACATTAAAATGTTTTGTTTATGGGGATATTGCTTTAGATATTATAACAAATATTGATGAGACTGATTGTAAAAATTTTGAATATGACCTATCTGTCCCAGGTTTAGAAAATTTTTGTGGTGGTTATGGTGGGGTGATGTTGCATAATTCAGGACATAGTTCATTCAAACAACTTTGTGCTTGGGTAGAAAATCTTGAACCAAGACCTAAAAAATTATTATTAGTACATGGTGATTATTCTAGATGTATTGAAATGGCTAGTGTTATTTATCAGCGTTATAGAATTGAAACTGTTGCTCCTAAAAATTTAGAAACTATTAGATTGAGATAGATTTAATTAAATAATGTTAATATATTTTATAGAATATACTTTTTATTACAATAATATATTTAAATTAATTATTTATTATCTATAAGATGATTGAATCAGATAAAATAAAATCTAGTGAGAATTTAGGAAGACTTACTGCTTCTTTAAAATTAGAAGAGGAAGTTATTAACAATGGAATTCTTCCTAAAAAAAGTTTAGCAGAAAAAGTTTCATTTGTTAAAGGATTAATTGATCATTTTGTTGATAATGGAGATTTTGTAGAAGCTATATCTTTAGTTACTAAAAAAGACAGTTCTGTGAGATTGCTTTATGATGGAAATTTAGATGAATTATATACTAAAGCCGTATCATCTATAAAGCGAGATGATTTTAAACTTTATGAAGATGGTTCTATTGATACTAGTTGTAGAGGTATTAACATTTTTAATAGTTTACCAGATAATAAAAAAGATTTAATATTTGAATATATTTTCAATAAAAATTTAGATTACAAAACTTCTTCAGAGATTTTTGCTCTTTACAGTTTATCTGAAAAAATTCCTAAGAACAAATTAAATGAATATTATTATAAAATAGCTAATCAAGAAAAAAGTGAATATCCTGGTTTATCTTTTATATTGTTTAAAAAAATTAATGACAAAAAATCTGCTGAATATTTATATAAAGAATTAAGTGATAATTTTTCCTTAAAAAATCTAGAATTATTGTTAGATTTTACTAATAATTTTGAATATGGCAAAAAAAAGATTGAAAAAGAAAATATAATACGTAAGACATTATCTTTTGAAAATATTCCAGAAAATATAGGAAAATTAATTTATTATATTATTAATAGTGAAAGTATTTTAATAGCTTCTGAACAAAGAGATAGAATTAATGATATTGTTGCTAAGAATATGGAATCGTATGAAATTGATAAGGGCAAACATCCCGATCTAGAATTAAAATGGGCTAAGTTTAATTTTAGAAAAGATCCTGAATTAGCTTATAAATTATTTTTAGAACATAATTATAATGGAAATGAAATTATTGATTGTGCTGAAATTATTGTTGATAGAATTGTAAATATAAATAATGTTTCTGAAAGAATGAATGTTAATAATTTTAAAAAAGAGCATTTAGAAAAAGTATATTCTAAATCTAAACATATAAAGGTTAGAGAGTTTTTAGCTAAAAATTTAGATGATAAAGTTGAATTAAAAAGATTAAGTAATATTTATTTAAAATATAATCCAGAACATGCATATCATTTAATAGTTGATTCTGGTGATGCTAATGAAGAAAATAAAGTATTTATGGATCTAGTTTCTAGATTTACAAAAGATACTATAAAAAAAGCACAGTCTAATTTAGGTAGTTTCATCTCTTGTAGTTGGTTAGATTATAAAGATAATGTAGGATATAAATTTGTATTTAATAATATTTTAGATTTTTATACAAAAAAAGCTTATGAATTAGCTTTAGATTGGAAAGATTTAGAAAGTGTTTCTAAAGCAAGAGAAGTTTTACTTTCTAAAGCAAGTCCTGAAGATAATTTAAAGTTTTTTAAATATAAGAAAGATGAAATTGGTTATAATAAAGTTCTTAATTTATTATCTGAAAAATATAGTCTTCCTGTTGATGATGTTAAAAGTTTAGTTGATATTAAAAAATAAATAAAATAAGTTTTTCTTAAAATTATTTCTTTTTATAACGATCATTATCTCTTTTATAACATTTTTCATCATTTAATTTTTTCCAGTGTTCATCTAAATTAATATTTTGAGAATTTGCCAAACAACATAATGTAAATATTATATCTGATATCTCATCTCCAAGTTCTCCTTTTTCTTCACTTTCTTTTTTCTTTTTGGGGCCATATAAATTATTTATTTCTCTTGCTAGTTCCCCAACTTCTTCACCTAATCTTGCATAAATTTGATGTGGTGTCCAATATGGAGTTTCAAACTGTTGAGCCCATTTATCTACTTCATCTTGTATTTCTTTTAATACCATAAAGATTATTCAATTTTAATACTATAAAAATATTTGTATAATTCAATTATTATAAATTAACCAATGCATTTGTCTTTGTTCAACAGGCATAAACTTTCTTTTAAATTTATCTAATCCTTCTGTTTCTGAACCTCCTAAATTTATTTGTTTTATTCCTTTGTTATATGCTTTCTTAAATAAATCTATTAATATAAATTCTGATAAATATTTAAACTTATTATGTAAAGATAAATTAGCATAAATATTTGCAACATTTCTATTTTTTTCAGCTAAATAAAAAGCTGCTGATTCTTATAGAAAACAATTTAATTTATTATGGAGTATATCTAAATCTATATAATTACAATCTTCTTCCGGAAAATATATCACCCATCTTATCACTCATATCTTCAAATGGTATTAATCTACCATGTCCAGAATAATTTTTATTATCTCCTGATGGATTATTTTGTGAAACATTAGGAACAGTTGTTTGTCTTTGTTGTGCTTGTATCGTTACTGGCTTTTGCGATGTTAACGGGTTACCTAAAGAAGATGATTTCTCTTTTTTTGATATTAAATCCTGCAATGCTGATACTAATCTTTTAAGATCTTCAACACTTTCTTTTTCTGTATCAAAGCTTATTTTAACTTCCATAAATTTATTATTAATAATTTATTTATATAGTTTTCTATACTTTTATAAATATTTTACTACAACCTACTATATCTATTTAATCTATAAACATAATCTAAATTTTGGTAAATAAAATTTTTAAAAACTCTTCAGCTTTATTTTATAGAATTAAACTTTCTTCCATTTTATTATAATCATTAATATAATTTGTATATTCACCATTTAGACAGATATTAGATATATTATAATTAAATTCACTTTTTAATATATTTTTTAGTATTTAGAAGTTTTTTGTATATATTTTAGAAGAATATTTTATAATTATATCTAATAATACTTAATTTATAAATAATGATACAATTATTATATTAGTAAATTATATAGATAAACTTCTAGAATAATATTTTAATAATATTAAGCCAGCTTCTTCAGCATTATCTCCAAATGTTATTATTCCATCTTCATGTCCTCCCATTGATAATATTTTTATATTTCTTACATTGCTTTCTCTAAATAATAATTTTATTTCTTCTGCCATTTGTGGTGTTCCATATTCAACATTTTTTGATGTTATTGGTATGCCTAATTTTTTTGATACCTTCCATATATCTAGGCTGTGGACATGAAATATATATCTTGTAGAACTATTTAAGTCATATATTATTCCATGGCTCATTGCTTCAGATGATGGTTCTATTAATCCTTCTGATTTTACAAAATTTTCTTCAGGATAATATTCCATTATCTTAGTATAATGTATATTCGTAACATTTTCTAATTTATTTGTTTGTGTTCCTGTTATTATAAATCTCTTTTTACATTTAGTATAATTGTATGGTTCTATTCTTTTGCTTAGATTTCCATATCCAGCACCGTAATATTTTTCTGGATCTTGTCCTATTAATTTTAATTTGTAGAATATTTCTCTCCACGCGTTTAGTTCAGATATATCCTCTTGTAAATTTTCATTTATTTTAAATTTCTGTTCGTATTTTATTACTCCTTCTCTAATCATAGCGAAACAAGTTATAAGGTTACTAATTTAAACATTTATAGTTTATGAAATATATTTTGTAATTATATCCAATAATATTTAATTTTTTTAATAATCATACAAAATTTAGGTATTACCATTCAACTTCTTTAGAAAATATTAAGTTATATTTATGTTGCTTAATATATCTATAAATAAAAAATAAGACTTTAAAATGCCAAAGGTTATTAGATTTATTATCTGTAGCTCTTCTGCCTGCTAGCACGAGCTCTAGAATCATTAGGTTTTCTACTTTCACGAGTCCTAATGTCCCAAACCATTAAATGTCTGTCATAATCTATAAATGTTTTTTTTAATTTTTTGTTAAAATCTGCTAATGATCTTGCTATTGCTGATCTAGCTGCTTCTGCTTGACCTTGTATTCCTCCACCTATTACTGTAACATTTATATCAACTTTTGTAGCAGTATCTTCTGCCAACATTAATGGTTCATTTATCATATCTATAAACATTTGAGGTTTTATAGTTTTTAATAATCTTTTATTTATTCTTATAATTCCTGTTCCAGGTACTAGTGTTGCTCTTGCAACTGCTGTCTTCCTTTTTCCTACTGATTGGATTGCTTTCTTTGTCATGAATATCTTTTTCCGTAATATTTTGCCATATCATTTACAGTTAAAAATTTAAGTGTTTTTAATTTTGATGCATCTGCTTCTTTTATAGTTTCAATTTTATGAGTTTTGTATTTATCAGGCACCCCTAAATAACATTTTATTCTATTATATGCATTTTTTCCTCTTTCTTGTCTAAATGGTAACATACCTCTTATTACTCTTCTTACTAATCTATCAGGCATTTTAGGATAGAAAGGCCCATGGAAAGGATGTCCTATATTTTGTTTTCTTTGATATTCTTCTATTATAAATTTTTTTCTTCCTGTTATAATTAGTTTTTCACAGTTTAAGATTACTATAGACTCACCTTCTAGTGCTTTTTTTGTGGCATAAGTAGCAACTCTTCCTAATATCAAATTTGTTCCATCTATTATCATAATATTTGGTTAAATGGTTCTGTTTTTAAATGTTTTGGAAGTTTTTTTTCGCTTTGCAGTATTCTATAATTATATTACTAGTCAAGTTTATAATTTTCTTAATATTTTTTATATAGCTAAAAATTATTTATAATATTTATACAAAAAATTTATCCAAATATTCTTACTTTAGAACCTTTAGGATTAGTCTTCATTAATTCTTTTATTGTTATTGCTTTTCCAGTTTTATTTATTTTTTCTTTAGCACCTTCAGAAAATCTAAATGCTGAAACTGTTAATTTTTTTGTTAAATCCCCTTTTGCTAATACTTTCCCTGGAACTAATAATGTTTCTCCTGATTTTGCGTATTTTTCTATTTTAAAAATATTAACTTCTTTTCTTTGTCTTGTAGATTTTATTAAATATTCAGCTACTTTTTTCCATATCATTACTTTTTCTTTATTTGATTGTTTTCTTAATTCTATTAATAAGTTCTTTAATCCTTGATTTGTTGGTCCTGTTCTTGTTACCATTTTATTTTGTAAATTAATACTCTTCATAAATGTTTTCTTTTTATTCTCTTTTTACTAACCTTACTTTATCAGCTATATCTATCTTTTCTCCATATAATAATATTTCTTTTGTTTCTATTTCTAATATCCCCTCAGCTCTTAATTCCTTCAATCCTCTTGCTATTAATACCATTTTTACTTTTGGGGCTATCTCTATTTGTTTCCAGTCATATGCTTTTAAGTATAATTCTCTAGTGAATATATATTCAGGATTTGTTTTAAATGCATTAATTATTATTTCTCTTACTTTCTCTGAGTTTTCTTCATATTTTTGATTTATTGTTTCGCTATATAATCCACCATCTTTTAATCTTCCACTTATATCACCTAAATAGTGTCCATGCCTATATATTTTTTTTCGATCCAAAAATATATGCGCTTGTTCTGGGTGTCCACTTATATGTTTAACTATTATTTCTATTTGCATATATTTTTGTTCTAATAATAAATTTATAAACTTATCTAATATTTTTTAGAAAAATTTTTAATCTTTTATTTTTATGGATAATGTGTTTGCTGTTTATTTATATATATTGCAGTTTAATAAAATGTATTTACTAAAGCTTCTGAAGTTTTTCGTCAATAAGCAAAAAATGAGAATGCCAATTAAATCATCGAGAGGAAATAATTACCGGATAACACACAGATACAATAAAAGATTAATTTTATATATTCAATAATCTATCGTTAACAAATATTAATCGTATAACAAAAATCTTTAATATCAATAACTTTAAAAACTAAAAAAATTTCTTATTATTATGCCAGAATTGAATATTGAAGAATATAAAAAACTACAGAATGAAGTATCGCAATTAAAATCTCAGCTCACTGATATTAACCAGAATAAAGAACACTGGTTTAAACATAAAGAAGATCTTAAGAAAGAAATTGCTAATTTAATCTTAAAAATAAAAGAAATAAAGAATGAAAAGGATAAGAAAAATCTTGAACTCGATGAATTAAAAAAACAAAGAGATTTTTATAATACAGAAGTCAAAACTTTAATTAATACTATAAAAGAAGTCAATGAAGAAAAGTCTGATGCTTTTAAAAAATATAATATCAGGGTAGATCCTAAAAATATACAATATAAGATTAATGAGTTAGAAAAAAAAGTGGAGATAGAGACTAATTTTGAAAAAGAAAAAAAATTGATGATTGAGATTAGGAAATTAAAAAAAACTTATGGTGAAGTTTCTGAATTGGCAAAAATAAGTGAAAAAGAAAGTGAAATTTCTAGAAATATAAGAACAGCTAGAAAAAAAGCCAATGAATTCCATCAAAAAATAATAGATATAACAAAAAATACAAGTTATGATGTTTTTATTATTTTGTCTAAGAAGATAAATGAACTAAAAAAAATTCAGGAAGAGGCCTTTCAGAAGTTTATTGAATATAAAAATGAATATTCTAATATCAATTATCAGTTAAATTCTAGGTCAGAAGATTTAGGAGTATTAAGAGCAGTATTTTCTCAAAATAAAGAAATTAAAAAAATAGAAAAACATGAAAAGGATAGAAAAATAATAGCAGAAAAGACAAAACAGGTTGAACACAAATTAAAAACTAAAAGGAAGATAACAACAGAAGATTTAATTATATTACAGGGTAAGGATATTATTGACTAATTTTTCCATTTACTTTTCTTATATAAATACTTAAAATCATCATAAAGGGGTATTGATTTTATTTTGAATATCTTAATTAATATTATCCATACTATAAAAACATAGATCCATGAAAACACTTTCCATATAAATAAATGTACATTATTAAACCAATCAAATCCAAATTTTATAATCCCTATTATTAAGCCTGTTATTCTTATATAATTCATCCCTAATATCAATAAGAACCCTATTAATAATATATATAATCTTTTTTTTATTTTTATATCTTTTGTTGTCAAAACCAAAAACAAAATTATATAATATGCATAACTTGCAATGCATGCTTCTATAAATGTAAAAGTAATTCCATTTACATTCATATTTATCCCATTTATTATAGGATTATAACTTTTTAATAATAAATAACTTCCTTGAATAGTTAATGGGGTAAATATATATGATATAACACTTATTGGAATAAATATTAATAGGTACCTTATTAAAAAATTATGTATATATTTCATTAAATATTCAGTATTTATTGTTCTTATATTGTTTTCTAATACAATTATTAAAATAAATTCTTAAAAATCAACAAAAATTAATAAACCATGAAAATTTTTTGTTAATAATAATCCAAAAATGTTATATACTTCCGAGTTTAATTAAATATTTAATGAAAAAAAGGTATATATCTTTAATTATAATTTTTATAGTTTTTATTATAACTTTTATTTTTGATAACATAATTTTAAATTTTTTTGTTAATCATAGAAATTTTTATTTAAATAAATTTTTAATATTAATTAATATCGGTTTTTCTGAAGTAGTTCTTTTTATATTATTAACTTTATTATTCTTTTTCAAGAAAGAAATTAGAAAATATATACCTTTATTATGGGTTAGTATGATTTCTGCAGCCATTATAATGATTGTATTAAAGGTATTAATTCATAGACCAAGACCTCTAGATTATGCTTTAGTTGCTGTTTCTTCATTTTCTTTTCCTAGTGGTCATGCTGCTGTATCTTTTTCTGGTTTACCTTTGATTCAAAGAGTTTTTAAAAAAATAAAATGGTTTTGGGTAGTTTTAGCAGTAATAATCGCTTTATCTAGGGTTTATCTTGGTGTTCATTACCCTTCAGATGTTGTTGCTGGTGCAATGGTTGGTTATTTTGTAGGTTGGATTATTTTGAAGATTGAACAAAAATATAAACTATTTACCAAATTATTCAGTTAGTAATTTTATATATTTTTATTACTTAAACATATAACTTATATAATTTCAGCAGATTTTATCCACCAAAACATTTAAATATTGGTCATAACTATCCAATAGCAACAAAATCAGGGGGACTGAATAAAAATGAAGAAATTATTAACCATATTAGCATTTATCTTAGTTATGGCTTTTAGCGTAGCCGCAAATGATGTTGAAATTTTAGGAAACATTGTAAAGAATCCTTCAGGAAATGTAGATCCTGGTCAATCTGTTATATTAACTATTGTTGTAGGAAATATAGAAGTATTAGAATCTTCAATTGATGAAGTTACAGTTTCTAGTTCAAATTTAGTAAATGGGGTTAATACTATCCAAGTTTCCCAAATTCAAACTTTAAATAACATAGGAAATGGAACAAATCAGTCTACTACACTAACAATTGCAATTCCAACTACATCTTTACCTGGAACTTATAGCGGTACAATAACTGCTAGAGATACTAATGGTCAAGGTCAAGGCCAATCAGTCATTTCAACTAAAGCATATTCTATTACAATAAACTCTAAGGCTAATTTTGAAGTAAATGATAGTAAATCAAAATTAAGTTCAATTGCATTAAATGCAGAGCCAGGAGACGAAATTGTAAAAACATTTACTTTAACAAATACAGGTAATATTAATCTTGTTAATATTGCTTTATCAACTCAATTTTCAGATTTAATTGATGAAAATGATAATGAGGCTAGATTTTCAGTTTCACCTACAAGTATACCAACATTAAATATTGGTGAATCTTTTACTTTTACTATTACAGCAGATACTGACTCAGGTTTTGAAATTTCTAAATTAACAGGAAATTTAATAATCACACCACAAGGAAGAAGTGCTATAAATATACCATTAAGTTTAGATGTAAATCCTAATAAATGTAATATTAATGCAGTTTCATCAGGTATTAGTGTTTCAATAGATACACCAGATGATGATGATGATTTTAGTTTAGAAGATAATTTAAATATTAATGTTGAAGTAGATAATAGTGCAAATGATGATAAAAGAATAAGAACAAAATTAGTCGTTTATAATTTAGATACTTCTAAAAGATTATTTTCTGATATACAAGAAAAAAGAGTAGATGATGATTCTTCAGAAACATTTACTTTTAATATTGACTTAAAAGAGTTTGATTTAAATGATGGTGATGAACTTGGAATATTTGTTAAATCATTTGAAAGAGGAAAAGAAGATGAAAAATGTGATGATGATGAAATAAGTGCAGAACTTATTATTCCAGCTCATAATGTCGCTTTTGAATCTGTTAATTTAAATCCTACAAGTGTTAATTGTGGTGAAACAGTTACACTTTCAGGTGTATTAAAAAATATTGGTTCTAATTCAGAAGATGTAACTTTAAAGGTTGCAAATACTAATTTAGGTATTTTACAATATTCTCCAGCTTATAATTTAGGCACTAGTACTAGTAATAAAGAACAATTTGTAAACCTTAATTTTAATGTTCCAACTAATTTAGTTGCTGGTAATTATGTTTTAGATGTTTACACATTATACGGTACAACTACAACTTCAGTTCAGAAGACATTAACTATTAGTAATTGTGGAATAACAGCATCCCAAGTAACAACAGGAAGTATTAATGTAAATACAGGAAATTCACAATTACCTATTACAGGTTCATCTGTTGTTGAAAAAAGTTTATTTGAGAAGTTTAATAGTACAGGTTCAACAATACCTACATCTGTATGGGTTTTGGCTAATATATTATTAGTAATATTAATAATGCTAGCCTTAGTGTTTGTCTTTAGAAGAAGACATTAATTTTATTTTTAATATTTGGATTAAATTTTATTTTAATATGTTAATAAGGGCAGGGAGAGATTTGAACTCCCAATCTGTTGCTATCTTCTTTATCATTGCTTTTTAGCTCATTATAACAACTGCAGGTTCAGCTTCTCTATTGAGAATCAACTGCCTTACCGTTTGGCCACCTGCCCTTAATTTTAAAGAAATTTGTTTAATTTATAAAACTTGTTAATTAGTATAATAAATTAATAATATTTAACTATAAATAACAAAATTAATTATTAACTAAAATTAATGTTTTTTTCTAATATGTTTAATAAAATGATAAATTAAGAACAATAATATTAATGCTATAACTATAATGTCTAGCTGTTTAGAATATTTATGTAATAATTCCCAGTTTTGTTTTAATTTAAATCCAATAAAAGCAAGAAACATATTCCATATAGAAGCGCCGATAAAAGTATAGAGAATAAATTTCTTTAAATCCATTTTAGCAATCCCAGCAGGAATAGAAATCAAATGTCTGACAACTGGGATAAAACGACTAATAAAAACAGCTTTAGAACCATTTCTTTCAAACCAACTACTAGTCCATTTCAAGTGATCCTGATTTAATAAAAAATATTTACCATATTTAGGAATAAAAGTATTAGCTCCAAACAAACCAATATAGTAAGATATTAAAGAACCAACTAAAGAACCAAAAGAACTTACTATAAAAACATATAAAAATGTAAACTTACCTTCTGCTATTAAAAAACCTGCAAAAGGCATAATAGCTTCAGAAGGAACAGGGAATATCATACTTTCCAAAATCATCATTAAAAAAATACCAAAATAACCACTAGATGAAATAATACTAGTGATAAAATTCATAATAATTTCAATAAACATAATAATTTAGATTATTAATTGTTTTTAAGTTTATTGGATTTAATTATAAAATATGAAAGAATTAATTATCAAAAATTTTGGATTCAATATTATTTATATTTTTTTTATTGATTAAATAACTAGCTAAAGAAACAGAAAATATTCCAATATCTATATATAAATATTTTATATGGGTATCAAAATTATAGTAATTATCTGGATTAACATATCGATATAATAAGGGAAAACTAATAGCAACAGAAGAAATACCAGAAACAATAGATGAATAAAAAGAAAACTTTTTTATTTTTATATATTTAGCAAAATCATTAAGTAATTTATCGCTAGAATCACCATGACTAAAAATATTGTCTTTCATAGGGAATTTTATAAAGTAATTAATTTATATACTTTATTATAATTAGTTATTATATAACTTCACAAAAATAATTAACTAAATATCTACAATAACTTTAGCAGTGTAATAAACATCTTCTTTTTTAATTTCAAACTCATGCTTTGTTATTGCTTTTGCATCATTTAATAACATATGTTTTTCTCTATCTATGAAACAACCTTTACAAGAAGCATACAAATAATATTTTTTATTTTTATGTGAGATTATTATCTGAAATTCTTTAAACAATAATCCTTCAGTATCCTTAACAAAGATTAGTTCTGATAAGAAGTCATATAGTAAGTTTTCTAAGGATTCATTTTCAAAAGTTATATCATAGTGTTCTTCATTACTTAAAGTTTTAATATCTACCATGACTTCTTCAACTGCCAATGCACAATTTTCAAAAAGTTCTTCAATGTTTTTTCCATAAGCTTTAAACATAGTGTCAGCAGTATGTGGTAAGAATTTATACTTCATGTAAACGCTCCACTATAATATTAATCTGCGATGTACATCCTGACTGATCTTCTTTTATTATTATATCTTTATTTTCTATATGTTTTACTACATCTTTTACATTGTGATCTTTTAACTGATCGCCTATTATAACTGCATTTAACATATATTCATTATTTATTTCTTCTATTGTTAATTTTTTTACCGAAGATAACAAAAATAATTCTAGATTAGCTAGGTCAAATAATTTTTTTAAGAATTGATATAATAAATTTTTAAGATCAGAAGACCTTATTATGATAGTTTTAGTAAAATTAGGATTTACACTAGAAGTGTCTATTACAATATTAAACATTTTCACAGCAACATCTGAAAAAGAATATTCAATAGAAGAACCTTTTCCTTCTAATACTATTTTTTGAATGATATGTTTTGACATGAAAATTAGACATTAAATAAGGTTATTAAATTTTTGTATAGGGTATTTATTAGAAAACTTTATAATAGATTTAGATTTTGTTAATATTACGGGCTCGTGGCTCAGGCTGGTAGAGCAATTGATTAAAAAGTTGAAACTCTTAAAGCAGAGAGTTATCAATAGGTCGTGGGTTCAAATCCCATCGAGCCCGGTAAGTCTTTAGGATTTTAATTTAATAATATTTATTAACTAAATGTTATATTAATAATCTATGAGGAAAAAGAAAAGAAACTGGATAATTTACTCAATTATAACTATAATAGTATTATTGATAATGTTGTCCATCACAAACAGTTATTTATATTTAAGATTATTAATCGGAAATGATATAGCAGTAAGACTTACTTCAGATAAAGAAAATATTTTTCTTAAACATGGACAATCAGAAGTTATACAATTTAAGACACAAATAATTACAAATCCTTTTTGTAATATAGAATGTAATTATGATTTTATAAATGTAGGAAGTGGAGAAAATATTAACAAGGGAAATTTTACAATAAAACCGACAAAATCATTAATAAAAAGATATACCATAAATGCAACAGAAATAGGAAGTGGGCAGGAATTGTATAGATTTAATATAAAATGTAATAATAAGAAAACTTATCTATGCCACACCAATCAAGATGTAAAAACAAGAGATATCTTAATAACACTAGATTATGATTTAAATGAACAAGAAAAGAACATAAAAGAAAAATTCCGAAAATATTTAGTAAAGACATTAGAAGAATTGAATTATGAGAATTACCTAAACAATAAATTCGTAGATATAATATCAGAATTGGAAGGGATAACAGATACTGAAGAATTAAAAATTAATATAAACAAGACTAATTTTTTAATAATAAATTTTAACGAAACTTTAAAAAAACAAAAACAATTATGGGATGAACAGGATTATATTAATATAGAATTTAATGAAGATAAAATGATAACAATAAATAAAGAAATAAATAAGATAAACAAGACAATAAATTCAGAATTATCATTATATAATTCTTTAATAATAAACTTAAATTCATTAAGGAATTATCTGGTAAGTATAAATAATATAAATGTAACAAATACTACAATTAATCAAATAGATAATGCAGTAAAAGAATACAATAATTATATATCAGATTTTAACAAAAAAGATTTATTAATAAATAAAGCAATAAATTTAGAAAGTCTAAAAATTAAAATAGAAAACATATCAATAGAAAATGGTACTATTATTTTAAATGAAACTATAAATAAGTTTAACTTTACTATTATAAATTTAGATATAAATTATACAAATACGTATATTATATTAAATGAACCTGAAAATAAATGTTGTTTTTATGGTAAATGCAAAAGGTGTTGTGATAAAAATTGCAATGATAAATTATACCCTATAATTTTATTACATGGACATGCCTTCAACAAGGATATATCTGCAGAATATAGTCTAGATACTTTTAATTTAATACAAATAGCTATGGAAAAAGATGATTATATCAATGCAGGTTCAATAATAAGTAATAATGATAATATAATAAGTGGAATATTAGGTAAAACAAATTATCCAGTAACATTTAAGGCAAGTTATTATTTTGATATTTACAAAAATACTGGAAAAGGTATTATGATAGAAACAAAAAAAGATAACTTAGATACTTATGCTATAAGATTAAAAGATATAATTGAAAATGTAAGATATAAAACAGGTAAAGATAAAGTTATTATTATTGCACATAGTATGGGTGGTCTTGTTGCAAGGAGATATTTACAAGTATTTGGAAATGATAGTTTAGATAAGATAATATTAATAGGAACACCTAATAATGGTATTGAAAAAGAAAGATTAAAATTATGCAATTTATTTGGTTCAGTAATAGAATGTGAAAATATGTACAAAGAGAGTTTATTTATGAATAAGTTATTGAATGCAAATTCACAAAAAGTTAGTATTTATAATATTATAGGGATAGGTTGTGAAATGGATGCAAGTACAGGTGATGGTATTATTAAAAAAGAAGAAGCATACTTAGAATATGCTAAAAATTATTATATAAATGGAAATTGTGAAGGACCTTTTAATTATTTACATGAAGATTTAGTAAATATAAATAAATATCCCAAGATATATGAAATTATAAATGAAATATTAGGCTAAAGAATTATTTTTTTAATATTTTATTTTTAAATAAATAAACATAAAAAATTATCAATAAAGAATAGTTGAATATTATAAACCATTGATTCCCCCAGGATATTCCTTTTAGAAACTTTAAATTAGATATTGGCCATAAAAATGGGGTTGGAAAAAAATTATAAGGATGTGTAGGGATATCAATTAATATATGTAATAACCAACCAAAAAATTCATAGAATGGTTTTTTTAAAATTATTAAAGTTATAATAAAAATAATAGAAAATATAATTAAACTATGACTAATATTATATAAATAATAAGCTAAGTCTGCCATCGGGATATTCCCAACAGGTTCAATAACATTGGGATTTGGGGGAGAAAATGTAAAACCACTAAATATTATTTTATAAAAAATATAAATAAATGGAATTGTAAATGCAAAAAAATCAGGAAAAACACCCCAGAAAACTCCAAGTTTTATATTTAATTTTTTATTTTTGTTAAATAATTTAAATAAACCACCAGTCCATAAAGCATGAGCAAAAATATCCATAAAATTAATATTATAACAATCTTTATTAATATTATTATGTTTAAAAAAATATGAAATTAAAAATTTTATGGGTGATAATATTAATTTTTTTAGCAGGTTTATTAATATCTTTATTATTTTCATTTAATAAAGAAGAAAAAAAAGGAGAAGAAATAATAAATAATAAAAAAATAGAACAAAAAGTGCCTATTAAAGATTTAAAATATAATTGTAATATCCCGAGGGGTAGTTGTCAAAACAAATTAGGAGATTATCCATATCCATTTATTAATAATATATTAATAATTTATTCTAATAATGTTGATAATTTAATTTTAGATGATATAAGAGTAGGATTAAACGCATGTGCTAGTATACAATTATTATTAGATAAAAATATAATAAATTATAGAGAATATAAATCTAATATGATTATAGTTGGTAATTGTGAGAATAAAATATTAAAAGATATAATAGATTGTAGTAATTTAAAGCAAGGAGAGACAATAATAGAATTAAAAAAATTAAATGATAATTATGCTTTATTATTATATGGAAAAACCAATGATGAAATAAAAAGGGGGGCTGTAATGTTAAAACAATATGATTTCTTAAGAGGAAGATTATTACAAAAAGGATTAAGTTGTGGAAATAAAATTATTATAGGTGAAACATCATTAACAATTGATGGGGTAATTCCTGTACAATAGTTTTATAAAAGTATAATTTTTTCAAATATTTAAGCCCCGTTCGTCTAGCTCGGTCAATTTTTTAATGGAAAGACTTAGGATAGAGCCTTCTCAAGGCTTTGACGTGAGTTCGAATCTCACACGGGGCATATTTTTATAGTAAAAATTAAATAATTTAAAACATTATATTAAATAAATACTTAAATAAAAAAAGGAGTTTTAATATAATATTCATTTAGATTACCATCTCTAATTAATTCTATTTCTTCTTGTTTACAGACTTTTATATATTTATAAATTAAAATAGGGGACATTATTAATGTTAAGATAGTTGGCCAGCCAATAAACCAACCTATTATAACCAAAATAAAACCAAAGTATTGGGGATGTCTTGAATATTTGTAAATGCCAGAAGTTACAAATTTATTCTTTTTTGTATTTAAATATAAAGTTATCCAACCTATAATAATTAATAAGGTTCCAATAAGAATTAAGATAGCGGCATAAAACATTGCTAAATCCATACCAAATCCAGTTCCAAATAAATTAAACTGAATAAAATTATCAGGACCGATGAATGAGGATTTATAAAAATACTTAGAAGCGAATAATATTGTTAAAGGAATGCCATACATTTCAAAAAATAAAGAGATAAAAAAAGCTGAAACTAAGCTATATTCAATCCAACTTGTTTTTTTTCTATAGGATAAAGGAATAAGAAAAGCACAAAATAAAACTATGGATATTAAAACTATTTTCCAATTACCAATTATAATATCATTTAGGACATTTCCTGTTAGATAAGCATAAAAATGGTTATAAAATTTTTGAATAAATATTAATGGAAATAATATTAATAAAAAAAGCAGAATTCTCGGAATTAAGTTTTTCATAAAATAATTAAATATTTTTGACTATAAATAATTTTCCATAGCAAGTTTTATATATAAGACTTTGCACAAAAACAAGAATAAAAATGGTTAAAAAATGAATAAAAAATTATATGAAGAGTTTGAAATAAAATTTCCAACAGAAAAAGAAGTTGGATTAGAACAAAAAGTTATATTAAAAAAAGAGGATAATATAGAAAAAAATAATTATCTTTTATTTCTTGGACATAATATAGGTTTTAGGAGAATAGGCTTTGTATTTGGGGATAATTATTATAAAGAAAAATTTAGTAAAATAAATAGGTTAAATGATGCAGATATTAAAAAATATTAAAAACTTAAATTTATAAATAGTTATGTTTTACATTTAATATGACTAAAAAACTCGAAGAAAGATTACCAAGACATACACGCGTTGTTATAACATCAAAACCTTATGATAAAGGTTCAACAAAATATGATGTTAATATAATAACAAATGGTCATAATTTAATTCAACATTATATATATTCTAATAAATATAATATAAAATTTGATGAATACGGAAGACCAAGAGTGATTGAAACATAAAATGGCTTCAATATATATTGAAAATTATGGTTGCACAGCAAATTATGATGATGGTGCAATAATAGCCGGTTTATTAATAGAAAAAGATCATAGTATAGTTAAAGATGTAGTAGAAGCGGATATTGTAATAATAAATTCATGTGCTGTAAAAAACGTAACAGTAAACAAAGTAATATATCAAATAAATAATATATCTAAAAATTATAAAAATAAGAAATTAATAATAACAGGATGTATGCCTAGTGCAGAAAGAGAAAGATTAAATAAATATATTAATTATGGTATTTCTTTAGTAAGTTCACAAAACATTATACAAATATCTGAAATTGTTGAAAAAATATTAAATGATGAACAGGTAATATTAACAACAAAAAACAAAACAATAAAACTTGGTTTGCCTAAATATATAGAAAATGATAAAGTTGTTTCTATACAAATATCCCAAGGATGCAAATCTTATTGTAGATTTTGTAGCACAAAATTAGCTAAAGGAAATTTAGTAAGTTATCCCAAAGAAAAAATATTAGGCGAAATAATAGAATATGTAAAAAAAGGATACTCAAAAATAAATTTAACAAGTACAGACAATGGTTGTTATGGTATTGATTTAGGTTATGATTTAGCAGATTTGATAAATGAAGTTGTAAAAGCAGAAGGAAATTTTAAGATAAGAATAGGTATGGGAAATCCGCAACATATGAAATATTATTATAAAAAATTAATAGATTCATACAAGAATGATAAAGTGTTAAAATTTTTACATATACCGGTACAATCAGGATCAAATAAAATATTAAAAGAAATGAAAAGAGATTATAAAATAGAAGAATTCAAAGTTATAATTAAAGAATTTAGAAAAGAAATTCCAGGGATAACAATAAGCACAGACATAATTGTAGGTTATCCAACAGAAGACGAAAAAGATTTTAATGAAACAATTGAATTAGTAAGGGAATTAAAATTTGAAGTAATAAATATAAGCAAATTTGCATCAAGACCAGGAACTTATGCAAGTAAATTAAAACAATTATCATCACAAACAATAAAAGAAAGAAGCACAAAACTAAGCAATGTTTACAATGAAATAAAAAAAGAAAATATAGAAGAATTTACTAAAAGTAAAATAAGCGTTATTGAGGCTTAAGAATATTTTAAGTTTAAAGAGAATATATTATTAACATTACCATTAATTATTATTTTATTATCCTTTAATGGGAAAGTATTATAATTCTGTAAAACTTTACTTGCTTTAGCAATTCCATTGATATTGTATCCAGAAACAACTAAAATAGAAATTTTATCATGATTATTTAACAATAATATACCTTCGTTTGTATTAAGACCTAGATTGCATTTAGAAATTCCAAGTTCTTTAGAAATTAATTTATTAGTACAAGGATCACCTATTAAAATTAAATTATGTAATCCTTCAGGAAGATTACTTTCTGTAACAATTTTAGGTGGTAGAGGAATTGTTCCTTTAATAGATTGAGCAATACCAGAAGCTATTTCTAATTCATCTAATGTAGCATCATCGCTAACAACAAGATATAGATTATTGTAATTATTATATTTAACAAAAGGATAGGGAAAATGTTTTAAAGTTAATTCAGATTGTTTTAAAGTTGCATAACCTGTATAAAGTGTTCCTATTGTAGATAAAAATAAAACAGCCATAAAAGCAATTACTATATAGATAACTATTTTCTTACTCATATATATTTTAGGACATAATTGTTATATAAAGGTTTTTATTGATAGTTTTAAAATATATATAATAAAAATAAAAAAATATTAAACATCTTTAAATTTTTTAGAAGCTGGTTCAAAGTTATTCCATGCAAGATTAAACATGCTTTCTAAAGCATTTGCAAATAATGCTGTATTAACCCAGACACCAACATCATAGGTAGGATGGACTTCATCATCATGCATTAACATAAACATAAGGTCTTTTCCATCAACAATAACAAATCTTGCATTTAACTTGTCTGAATCCCTAAGATCTGCAATGCCTTTTAAATCTTTAATAGCATTGACACATTCTTTAGTTAAAGGTGCTGCAATTTTAATCTGAACACCTTTCTTAGCTAACTTTTGAAATACTGGTTTTAGAGCTTCAACTTTTCTAACTAAACCTTTAGATGTTGTGCAGATAGTAACTGATTTTTCAGCATTTTTTACCATTAATTCTAGATGTGTGTAAAGATTATGCTTTCCTTTTATAGCACCTGATAAATCTGTTACATCAACAAATTCTATTCCATTCTTATGTAAAGACCCTATTTCTTTTAATACATCATTATTATTAAGTTCTTTTAATCTATCAATAGACTCTTCTGCTTCTATGTATATATTTTTCTTGACTCTTTCAACAACTTCAATAGGATCTACCGCTAGATATTTTATAGGTTTCCCCAATTTCATTATTACAAAACCTTTTTTTTCTAATGTTTCAAGAACATCATATGCTCTTGATCTTGGTACTCTACCAATATCAGATAATTCACCTGCTGTTGAAACTCCTCTAGAAAGGAGTGCTGTCCATATTTTAACTTCATATAAATTTAAATTAAAATATCTTCTCAACTTACTTAAAAGTTCTTCTCTTACTATCATTAAAAACCCTCCTACGATCACCCTCTTTAATAATTGGTGTTTTTATAAAGTAGTGATAAATGTACTATATAAACTTTTTTGTTATTGGGTAGATATAACTAATTTAGACAAAAGTAGTGAAATATGATTAATTTTATAGTTTTATATACGATAAATTACAAATGTTATATTTTTTTATAAATTTAATTATTGATTATTTTATTATAAAATAAATATCTTTTTGTTTTTAGAATAATTTTATATAAAATAATTTAAATTATTTATTTCTTCCTCTTTGTTCTAAATAAATTTTCTCAACATCTTCTAGATTATTAATATCATCAATAGATAGATCATATCTTATCTTTAAAACTTTTGGAAATCGAAGACCATAACCAGATGAATATTCATTACTTTTTTGTATTTCTTCATAACCAACTTCAATAACAATTTTTGGTTCAATAATTAATTCTTTTCCATCTTGTTTTTTAATTAATGGTTTTAGTAATTTAGTTAATTCAGGAAAACTTGCTTCTTCAGAATCTTCTTTTTCTTTTAATCCTGTGCTTACTTTTCCAATTTCTAATAATTTGCCATTACTAGAACATGCAACTGTATAAGAACTTATCATACCAGTACGTTTGCCTTCTCCATAATCTGCTTTGACTATTATTAAATCTAAAGTTTCAAGTATAGGTTTAATTTTCATGCCAAAACCAACACGTGAGCCAGGTTTGTAAATAGCAGTTAAACTTTTAGCCATAACACCCTCATTTCCAGCTTCCAAGGATTCTTTATAAAAAGTTTCAGCATTAGATAGTTTATCAGTTACAATTTGTTTAGCTGTACTTAATTTATTTGGAATTAAAAGAACAATCTTTTCTATGATATGCCTTCTTCTTGAAAAAGCAGCATCTAACAAGCTTTCATTATTGTAAGACATAATATCAAATACAAAAATATTAACAGGAATTTTTTCAGATAATTCTTCAATATCATATTTTCTTCTTATTCTTTGTGAAATTGCTTGAAAAGGTAATAAATTTTTAGTTTTAGGATCAATACCAACAGCCTCGGCATCTAAAATATAATTATCAGCCTTAATACCTTTTTTTAATATTTCTACAACATCTGGAAATTGTTTTGTGACATTCTCTAATCTTCTTGTGTAAAGAGTAATTTTTCCATTGTTGCAATGGCATTGTAACCTAAACCCATCAAATTTATACTCAAATGCTAAAATTTTTCCAATAGATTCAAATGCTTCATTAAGATTACTGGCTCTCTGAAATAACATAACATTTAATGGCTTTCCAGCTTTTAAAGTAATTTTATCAAGGCCAGTTATTCCTTCTTCTTTTACTATTTTAAAGACTTCAGCAAAATCATTTGTAAGATTATATCCATGCTGAATTTTTTCTATATATTTTTCATATTCAATTTTTGTATCATCAGGAATATTGAGTTCATTAGACTTTTGATCATAAGTTATTTTTAATTTATCATGAAAAAAACACCAGACAATAGCTTCTCTAATGATTCCATCAGCAACACCTATTCTCAACTGTTCAAGTATAGTTCTAGTAATAAATTTAGCTTCTATAGGTGTGGCAGAAGTTAATAATTCACAAATAACTCCTACTTTTTTATTTACAGTTCCATCACCTTCTAAATCTGCTAATTTCTTTATTTCATTATAAACAAGAGAAGATGTAAGATTTATTTTCTTTAATGTTAGTTGTTGAGTATCTTTAGTTAATTGTTCAGCAACTAATCCAAGATCACCAAGTTTTGCAAATAACTTTTCAATTTTTTCAGAAGAATTTCCAGTAGATGTTGCCAAAGCTTTTATAATAATTTTATCAGAAACACCTATTTTTCTTTGATCCCATGGAGGGAATACTCTTCCTTTTAATAAATTAATTATAGGTTCTATTTCACTATCTTTTTTAAGTTCTTTAAGAAAATTAGAGATTATATTAGTTTTCTCTAATCTTTTAGATGTAGATTCTAAATTAGAATAACATTCAGTTAGCTTTAAATATTCCATATAACAATGTATAATCTATCAAATAAAAAGGTTTTGATTATGGAATTAGACAAAATAATTAAAGAAAGAAGAACTGTTAAGGAATTTTTTGAAAAACCAGTATCATGGAATTTAATAGTAAAATGTTTAGACGCAGCAAGATTCGCGCCTAATTCAGGAAATATACAAAATTTTAGATTTGTTATAGTAAGAGAAAAAGAAGTAATAAATAAAATAGGAAAATTATGTGAAGGTCAAGAATGGATATCAAAAGCTCCAGTATTAATTGTAGTGTGTTCTGATATAAAACAATTAATAAGATTATATGGCGCAAGAGGAGAAGCATTATATGCTATACAAAATTGTGCTGTTGCTTCAGAAAATCTAATATTGACTGCGCAAAGTTTAGGTTTAGGAACAAGTTGGATAGGTGCGTTTAATGAAGATGCAATAAAAGAATTATTAGAAATACCAGAAAACATAAGGCCGCAAGCAGTAATAGCTATAGGATATAGTAAAAAAACAGATGAAACAAAAAGAGAATCACTAGATAATTTTGTTTATTTTGAAAAATATGGAAAAAGAGAAGATAAAAATAAAGGAATATTTCCTATAGCAGATAAAATAAAATCGCAAGCTGAGAATTTTAAAAATAGATTTAAATAAAGAAGTTATAATAATTAATGGGAGAGTAAAAAATTAAGTCCAGAATATTCTATAAAGTATATATTTTTATTTAATAAACTAAGAAACAAATTTATCGCTTAATTCTTTTATTTCTATAATATTTTCTTCATTTAATTTAATATTAATTGCATTTGGCTCATTACTTTTTCATGCATCATATAAAACTATACAGTATAAAAATTTATAACAATTTATATAAAATGATATCTATTTCCCAATAACCTTTATATTATTAAATAATATATTAGGAGCATAGTATCCATCTCCAGCATAATATATTTTATCATCTATATCTTCTATGTTTTTTAATAATTCTAATACATTTCCAGAAATCATTGTATCTTTAACAGCATGTTTTATTTTTCCATTTTCTATGATATGTCCTTCTAATATTCCAACAGAAAAATCTCCTGTTAATGAATTCATTGTATGTAATCCCAAAACTCTTTTAACATATATTCCTTTTTTTACATTTTTTAAAATTTCTTTAAAGTTTTTTTCACCTTTTTCTATTATAACATTTGTAGTTCCTATTCCAGGTAAATTTGCATAGTTTCTAGATGCATGTCCTGTATTATCAACATTATCTTTATTTGCAGTATAACTATTATGTAAATATGATTTTAATACACCATTCTCAACTAATATAACTTTTTTTCTTGGTGTTCCTTCATCATCACATCTTGAACTAAATTTATATCCTTCTATTGTTCCATCATCTATTATTGTTAATTTATTGCTTAATATTTCTTTATCCAATTTATCAATAAATAATGATCTTTTATTTTGTACATTTTCAGCGTTTATGTTATACATAAGAAAATTATCTAATAAGTCAGCTACTGCTTCTGGATGTAATATTAATTTCATATCTCCTGTTTTAGGGGTGTATCTTTTACTCATAAATTTTATTCTTTCTATTAATTCATTTAATTTTTCATAACTTAATAAACCATATGAAGAATGTTCCATTCCGAAATGCGATACTCCCGTTTTCTCGTCTAATAATTCAAAATAAGCATAATTCCAAGTTTCAGTATTGACAACATCTACAGATTCAGAATTTATTATATGTGTCTTTATTACTGATTTAGAAAATCTTCCTGATGTTAATTTTATTTTATTTTGGTCTATTATTTTTATTGCTTCTTCCATATATTTTTTCATATCTTCTGGTTCTAAATTAATTATATTTTTAGAATAATATTTATCTTCTTTATACTTTCCTGGTTTTGCAAAATTTACAAAATGTTCATCTTTTTCATTTAATTTAGCAATTGATATTGCATCATCACAACATTTCTTATAATTTTTAATATCAGTAGTTGTGCTAAATCCTATTTTTTTATTATTATAAACTCTTATTCCTAGTCCTTTTACATTTCCAGAAGTAAATACATCTACTTGTCCTTTATTTAGTTCACATTTTTCTGTTAAATAATCTTCATAATATATTTCATATTGTTCTACTTTATTTTTTAAATATTCTTTTATTTCTTCCATTATTGTCCGCCGACTCTTGCCATATCTATTTTAAAATGTGGCGCTCCTTCAGACACAGGAACATTTTGGCTACATTTACCACATATACCATTTCCAAATTCTAAATCTTTTGCTACTAAACTTATTTTAGGCATTATATTTAATATATTTCCAGTTAATGATACTCCTTTTACTAATTCTTTTACTTCCCCATTAACAATATGATATCCATGTTTTGCATTGAATAAAAATTCTCCTTTAGAAGAATCTACTTGTCCCCCCATGCTTCCTAATAAATAATATCCATCTTTTATTGTTTTTATTATTTCTTCAAAACTAGAATTTCCTTTTGCAATATATGTTGTTGTCATTCTTGGTATTACTAGATTTGCTATTGATTGTGCTCTTCCATTTCCTGTTGGTTTTTCTCCTAATATTGATGATGTTTCTAAGCTTTGTAAATATTTATTTAATACCCCTTTTTTTATTAAAACATTTTTTTGTGATTTAACACCATCATCATCAAATGGAACCCACCCATTTGTTTTTAATGTTCCATCGTCAACAACTGTTATATTACTAGAAGCTATAACTTGATTTAATTTATTAATTAATACTGTTTCTTGATTTATTACAGCATCTGCTTCTGTTGCATGGCCTATCGCTTCATGTGTAAATACTCCTCCTAATTTTTGGTCTAGTATTACTGGGAAGTTTCCTGCCTTTGCTAGTTTCGCATTTAATAATTTTTGGCTGTATTCTAATGCTTTTCTTGTTATCTTTTCTGCTTCATTCATTAATTCATATCCATAATGCCCTCTTTTAACTTCAGGATAATTTTCTTGTCTATTTCCTTCTTGACTAAATGCATATGCTAAGAATTTTATAAAACTATCATCCCATTCTAATTCAGCTCCATGTGAATTTACTAGTTTATAATTTTTAATAATATCACTTTGTGCTAATCTTAATGAGTTTACTTTTGGATATTCTTTCATTAATTTTGTTAGTTCTAATAATTTATTCTTTTTATCATCTAAACTTACAGAATTTAAATCTTTTTTATAAGAAGTTTTTATTCTTTTTTTTATATTTGGAATATTACTTAATCTTAAGTCTTTTTTTACTAAACTTGCTGTTTTCATTGCTTTATCTATTAATTTTTTATATTCTTTTTCATTTGAGTAAGCTGTTCCGAATGCCCCTTTATATAACACTCTTACAGAATAATATTTCATTTGTGAAATAGATATTTCTTTTACATGCTTATTTTGTAAGTCAATTACATTATTTACTGTATTTGTTGTTTTTAATTCAACATAATCTGCGCCTTTATCTTCCCCATATTTTATAAATTCTTTCACATATTTAAGAAATCTATTTTGTATTTAAATTTATTTGATTAAACTTTCATTTTGATATTTGTATATAATTAAGTGAATTTGGTTATAAACCATAAAAATAATCATTAAATATATTTAATTCTTTTTTTCTATAGTAATCATATTTTTTTAATAATCTTAAATAAGTTATTAGGGCTTTTCTATAACTTTTCTATAAGTTACATATTTCTGTTTAAGATCGTTTTATGTATGATCCCAATCTTGTAATAAATAATATAGTATTTTTTTACAATTGTATTTTAAAATTACTAAAGCAAAAATATTTAAACACAGGTTATGTAAAGTTATTAATGGTAAAAAAGACAGTGTCGAGAGATATTCCATTAGCAGAGTTAACATTAAGAAAATATGAAAAGCCTTCTGAAGATATGGACAAAAGAGATATTATAAAAAAATTATGTTTATCTATAGGCTTATTGCAACCTGGAGATTCTAGGGATATTATAGTGGATATATTTCATGTTTTGATAGATTCTAATTATGCATTAAATTCTAATCAACTTCAGGAAGAAGTAATAAAATTTAGAAAGAATCGTAATTTAGAACTTTATGGCATTGCCCAGTCTAATATAAGAAGGCAATTAAGAAGAATGCGTGAATTATTTTTAGTTGAAAAAATAAAAAATACTTACAGAATTTCTGAAAATGAATCTTTGCATAATTTATTTGAAGAGAAAATTAAAAAATATTATTTAAATTCTATTCTTTTAAGGGTTGAAGATTATTTTAAGATTATTAACAAGAAATAATAGACTACGGATACCTCTTATTTGGAATTATCTTTATTATGAATTTGTAATCAATCTGAACTGTAAATTATATTAATATTTATTTTTTATGAAAATTTTTTTGCGAGACGTACCCCGAGTCCGACATCCGCACAACTAGGCCTCCAGCCGAGATCCAAGCCCAACTCATGGTTCCAGTTACGAATAATAGCCCTTTTATCTCCTTGTGGATACCCATATTGGAATTCTCCATTTTGTTTTATACTAGTTGGATAACCAAATTCATTTATGTCTGCTTGATCGAATTTTCCATCTTTCATTGGTAAAGTTAAACTTTTTGTTAATTTTTTATTTCCGATTCTTAAAGTATTTTTATTTTGTATTAAATCTTCTAACCATTCAGCTTTAGTGCTTAACATTTCATTTAATGTTGCCTGTGCTTCTGTATTTCCATTTTGTGCTAATGTTTTTATGTATGGTATGAAAAGACTGTACATTAGTTTTGTTGTTAATATTTGATATCCTAATCCTTTCACAAGTTTTCTTGAATCTGGATGATTAATATTAACTACATGATATCCCTCATTTCCTTTTAATGCAACTCCTAATATTTTTGCTGCATCTATTACATTTTGATCAATTTTTAGAAAGTTTTTTGCTATTAATATTCCGTTTCCTGTTTCTAAATCTATATATCCTGATTCTTTCATATATTTTCTGTATTCTTTTGATGTTACTGCGTGAACTTTTGTTTTATCTAAGTGATAGAATCCATTTTTTATTATTGGAAG
>CAYSFG010000013.1:0-17829 GCA_964430545.1 Candidatus Woesearchaeota archaeon | reverse complement strand
AAAAATGTGTGATTCAAAGTTAAAAAATCTTACTATAGCACCCGACAACACAACAATGCAATATAATGTATATTTTATAGAATATAGATGAATAAACAAAAAGTTTTTATATAAGTTTAAACATACATTTAAACATATGGTAAAAACTATAACAATAATGGACGATGCATATGAAATATTAAAGAAAACAAAACATAAAGATGAAAGTTTTAGTGAAGTAATTAGAAGAATAAGTAGTTCTCAAAAAATGGATATAAAAAAATGGTTAGGGAAATTAAATAATAATGATATAGAAGAAACTAGAATAAAAATAAAAAAGATAAGACAAGAAACATCAGAAGATATAGAAAAGAGATTAAAAAGAATAAATAGGGTGTAAAATGTTCATTTTAGATACTTCAATAATAATAGAAATACTAAAAAAAACAAAAATTGGAGAAAAAGCAGTTAATATAATAGAAAGTGAAAATATTTATTCTACAGTATTCAGTTTATATGAAATAATGTTGGTAGTTAAACAAAACGAACTAAAAGACATATCTAAATTTTTTGATGAAATAAAAATTATTAAATTTGATGAAAAATGTGCAAAAGAAAGCGCAGTAATAGAAATAGAACTATTAGGGATAGGAAGAAAAATAAATAAAGTAGATATTTTTATAGCATCCATTTGTCGTTTAAATAATTTTACTTTATTAACTTTAGACAAAGATTTTTTAAATATTAATAACTTAAAAACAAAATTTATTTTCGATTAAAAAATTTTTACATAATATTAAATCCTTATCTCAATCTTTCTATGACTATTCAAATCTTTAATCAATTCTCTTCCTAATTTAGATTTTTTATTAATTTTTATTTCAGAACTTTTTCCTATAGTATAAGTTAATAAGAAATGACTGTCTATATATATTTCTGCTTGATAACCTGCATATTGCTGTTCTAATTTAAATATTAATGCTTTTTTAGATTCTTCTAGATTATACTTTACTGATTGTCTATCGCTTTCATCTATAGAATTTTCAAATTTTTTTTTATTCTCCGTCATTGATTTTACGTCTAATTTTATTCCTATATCTTTCTCTATTTGATTTATTGTTTTTCCTTCTTTCCCTATTATTCTTGCAATTTCACTTTCCGGTATATATATCTCTGCTCTATTATTCCCTATAACTTTTACTTCTACTTCATCTACATATTTTCTTAATTCTTTTTGAATATGCTTTGCAGCTAATTTTTTGCTAGGGTCGCTATTATTTTCTGAATCCTCTTCAACAGGTATTACAACAGTTTCTTCTCCATAACTGTATATTTCAAATTCTAATTTATTTGTTAAATAATCATGTACTTCTACCACTGGTCTTGCTAAGTCAGCTTCTACCATCCCACTTGGTACTTTTACTTTCATTTGTATTGTTAATATTTTTCCTACTTGTCCTTTATCTATAAATATTAAAGTGTCTAATACTGATGGTATCATTCCTACTTCTAGTCTTGAAATAAATCTTTGTACAGCGTCTATTGGTGTTGCTGAATGTAACACTCCTAAAACATTAGAACCTCCTAATCTTAAATCTGTATATAATTCAAAATCTGATGTATTTCTCATTTCATCAAATAAAATATAGTCTGGTCTTGATAAAAATAAAATATCATGTATTTCATCTGAGCTTGCTAAATTTTTACTATACTGTGTTATTTCTTTGCTTAATATTAAACTTCTTGGGCTTTCTACTGTTTTTACAATATATTTTTGTAAAGCATAATATTCTCCTAAAGATTGACAAAATGTAGAATTATGAACAATAAATGGCACGTCTCCAGCTAAAAAATTATGTGTATCTTCTATTTCTATATCATAAACTTCTTTTTCTTCATCAAATTCAATAATATTAGTTATTTTATCCCATTGTATATATTCTGAAGAAGCTAACTCTATCATAGCTACTTCAATTAAGCTTTGTTCTTGTTGTATTTGATTAGAAATTAAAGTAAGCATTTTATTTGCTTGCTTATGTGAAAAATCCCTATCTAAAAAATGACACTTTATTCCTAATTGTTCTCTTTTATTTAAATTATCCAATAATATCCCTATAGGTATTGTATCTTTATTAGGACTTCCAGATTTATTATTTTTTATATAATCTTCAAATTGGAGTTTCTTTTCAACATAACCTATTTCATTTCCAAATCTTTTTATATTTTCATAACCATAAATATATAAAATATAATATGGTTTGTTCTTTATAATTTTAGTTCTTATTGTAGACTGTATATTAAATCTAAGCAATGCAAATTGTGTACTTTTTATTAAACTTATACTTGCACTTGAAATTTCAATACCCTTTTGTGGATGTACATAACTTTTAGTATCAAAATAAGCTCTTAAGAAAGAAGCTAATTCTATTTTTGGTGAATTTAAAATTAATTGTGGTAATTTATGATAAGTTGCTCTTTTTTTTGATTTTAATAAAGATATTCCAAAACATTTATTTAAAAATAATTCAATAGTGCCATATTTATCTGTATATATATCATAACCTCTTTTAGATCCTTTTTCCAATTCTATATTAAAAATATTTTTTGATAATTCTTTAAATCTATTTCTATAATATTCACTATCTGTGCTTATTTCATGTTTAGTCAAACATTCACCAATATAATAACCTAAAAGTTCACATAATTCTTTTGTTAAGTATTTTGGCGACCTTATAGCTAAACATATATGGCTATTATTTGTAGTATCAAATTTTTTTATTTCATCGACATTATTATATATTTCTTCATCACTTAAATATTTTTTAATAATTTCTAATGATAACCAATAATTTTTCTTTAACTTTATTACTTCTTTGTTCACCGAATATAAATAATTTTTAACTTTACCTTCTCTATTAATTAGTCCATCTTTAACTAAAATTGGTAAGTTATAACTTATCCATCCAGAATATGATTTCAATAATTTATGGATATCATTTAATTTTAATTTACCATTGTATTTTATTACTTGAAATATTTTCTTTTTTAATCCAAATAATGTTTCTTCAACAGGTATTTTTAAATTTACATCTTTATTTAGTTTAACTAAAATTTGTTTCTCAGGTAATAACTTAACCCAATCTATTTTTTGTATTCTTCCTTCATCATCTAATTTTCTTATACTAGCTATTCTACTTCCAATATTTAAATCATTAGCTTGAACCCATTGTGGTATCCCATCTTTAAATGATAAGACTGGATGTTCAGGTGTTAGTTCTATTTCTTTTCCAAAATTTGTTTTTAGTAATATTGTTTTGCTTTTTCTATCAAAAGTTTTAGTGACTTTATTTGAAGTAACCTTACAATCTTTTCCATAAGTTAAAACTTCATCTCCTATTTTAACGTCTTCTATATTTTTAATTATATTATCTCTAAGATAAACTATTGTATTTTTTGGTAAACATTTCCCTGATCCTGTGGTTCCAGCAATTACTACACCCCTAGCTTTTATTTTTACTCTTTCAGCAATTTTATCAGGTAAATTATAATCTTCTAATTTTAAAACTTTTATTGGTTTAACAGCTGTAATCTCCCACCCATCTGACACTGGAGGCTTTGATATTACAATTCTATAATCCTTATATTGTACAATTGTTGATCCTGGTCTTGATATTTCTATAAATGCGTCTGGTTCTATCCTTGATCTTTCAACTATTTCTTTTGCTATTTCTTGTATTTTGCTTTGCTGTAAAACCGATGTTCCAACATCTAATAAACTCCATTCACCTGGTTTTCCTTTCTTAGCTTTTGGTAAACATCCCTCTTTTAGATGCACTGACATTGTAGTTGAATCAAAATATTTCTCAACTTCTAATTTACTTCCTATTTCTTCATGATGGCAATAAAGAACTTCCATTCCTAATGCTTTTGCTGATTCTGATTGTACTTTATCTGCTGTTATTAATATTGCTCCTTCTGAATAGGCTATATCTCGTATTAATGCATCTACTTCTCCCCCGGTTTTTGCATTTGTAATCTGATATATATTTGGTCTTTCACCTGTAAAACTTAATTTTATTTTCTCTTCTTTTGCTAACTTTTGTAAACTTTGTAATTCTTCTAATCCCAAATATCCTATTTCTTGTCCTTGATTTGCTTGATGTTCTAATTCTGCTAATACTGCTTTTGGTATTATTATATTTCCTTTTATTTTTTTACCTTTTATAAAATTAGAAACCAAACCTTCTATTATTACAGATGTATCAATTACATAACTTTTTTCTTCCATTGATAATATTTGTTTCATAGACTTATATAAATGTTTTTAATCACAAATTTTGATATAATTAAAATTAATAATTATTTAATAGTAGTAATCTAAGAAAGGTTTATAAGTTTTTAGTTTATCATTTTTTTATGACAGATTTACTTTATGTTATAAAATTAGAACATGATGAAAAAGGAATTGCATTTGCAGCTAAAAAGGCTTTACAAGGTTTTGTAAAACAATCTACTAGTGATATTACACTTGTGAGATTACAAGACCCAACTTCTAAGTGTAGTGAAATTGTTGTAGGAATAGATCCTGATAATCATTATAAACCAATCTTAGAAAAAATATTAGAAAATTCTGGAAGAATGCCAAATGCCGGTAATGTTTGGAAAATAAATTCAATAAAAAGATTTGAAGACGATTCGTTACAAATTAGATTATCTGCTACTGAAGATGATTATAAAATAAGTTTAGCTTATATAGAAAATTTACGTGCTGAGAATACTGCATTAAAAAAACAAAATCAAGATGCGGTAATAAGAAAAGAAGCTAAACCTATAGATATATTATTAAATTATTTTAAAATACAAAATTACAATTTAGCAGTTATTATAGAAAAAGATGTTGATTTAGAATTTGCAAAGAAAGTAATGAAGAACGAGGTTGATAATACATTCATTAATTATTTTAATTATGTAGAAACAAAAAATTTAAATGAATCTGATTTTGAAAAAATAAAAATATTTGATGAAAACAATAAAGAATTAGAATCTTTAGAGGAATTAGCAGCAATAGCCAAAGTTGAAATGGATTATTTAAAAGAACTTGAAGAAAATAAAATACCAATGCCTGAAACACTAAAAAAAGATTTAATTATGACTATAAAATCAAAAAATCATAATGAAGTTATTAATAAATATCAAAAATTATTATTAACAACAGAAAATGTCACTCAATTAAAACATCTTGTAGAAAAAGAAAAAATAAACTATAAAAGTTTTAATGAAAATATGGAAATATTAAAAGAAGCATCTAGTGAAATTCCATTTATTATCAAATATATTAATGAAGAAATTGAAATATATATACCATTAATAACAAAAAAAATCAGTACATTATTTAAAGACGATTTATTTGGTGAAATCAAAAGTTACTTTATTGGAAACAAAATTTATCAACAAGAACATGAATTTATAGTTTATAAAATAAATAAAGATAATAATACAAAAGATAAAATTCAAAAATTAATTACAGAAGTGCCATTAACATTAAGACTTACAGGATTTAATAAAATTGCGCCTTATATAATAGGTTAAAAAATCTATTTTCTTAAAATAACAACTTCTTTTTTTGTTAAATCAATAACAGTAGAAGGTTTACTATCTAAATTTCCAGCATCAATAATTAAATCAACTTTATTTTTTATATTTGAAGTAATATCTTTAATATTATTTATATGCGGTTTACCAGAAATATTAACACTAGTAGTAATAAAAGGAATAGGCAAATATTTAATAATAGAATGGTCAGGAATTCTAACTCCAATAAAATATGAATCATTATTAACATTTTCAGATATAGAACCCTTATTTTTTAATTCTAAAATTAAAGTATATTTACCAGGCAATTTTTTAAGATATTCTTCTACTAAACTATTAATTACACAATTTTTTTTAATCCATTCTTTATTAACAATCACAGAAAATGGTTTTTTATCTCTTTTTTTTAAAGTTCTAATTTTATCAACTAATTTATTATTTAGAGCATAACAGCCAAGACCATAAATAGTATCAGTAGGATAAACAACTAGTTTATCTTTAGAAATTTTTTTAACATCACTAAATTTTACTATTTTCATTAATTTATATGAATTTTATTAGGATATAAAGATTACTAAATTATTTTACTAATATGATTATCTTTCTTTACTCTTATAACATTATCAGCAAATGTTTCTATTTTGTTTTCATGACTTACAAGAATAATTTGTGCCATATTAAGCTCTTCAAGAACAGTTCTCATTCTATCTAACTGTTCAGAACTAAAACCATCAGTTGGTTCATCTAATATAATAAAATCATTAGTATTAATAGAAGATAATAAAGAATTTATAACTTGATTTAAAGATAATCTATAAGCTAGAGCGCAAGCAGTTTTTTCACCACCACTTAGATATTCATATTCAGTATCAAAACCATTCTGTTCAATAATTGGTGTAAATTCTTCATCTAATCTTACTTTAATATTATCTATATTCATTAATGAAGAAAACCATTTCTGAAATAAAGCATTAAAATCAGTATGTAATTTAAGCATAATCTTTCTTTCAATATTAAGCATTAAAGGATTAAAAAATTGTTCTATCCAATCCTGTAAATCCATATAATAAGCAAGTTTTATTTTCTTCTTTTCCTTGAGTTCAATCTCAGAAGTTAATTCTTGTATCACCCTATTGCTAGAATCTAAATCCTTTTCTAATTTGGCTTTTTCAACTTCTAATATTCTCTGATTATTCTGTAAAAAATCTAATGCCTGTTTTTCAATACCATAAAGCTGTTCTATATTATTTAAATTAGAAATATTTAATTCTAAATTTAATTTATTATTATTTAATTCTTTTAATTCACTTTCAATATTTAAAATTTCATTGTTTATTTTTTCTTTTAATAAAAGTCTTAAATTTAAATCATCTTTCTTAACAAGAGATATTACATATTCTTTTTCTTTTATTCTAAAATCTTCTATATCTTTTTTTAAATTATTAATCTCTTTATTTAGTAAACTTTCTGATTTTGATAATTTAATAATGTTATTATTAATTTCTTCTATTATTTTAGATTCACGTTCATTTATAACATTCTTATGATTATGATTAACTTCCTGCTCACACATAGGGCAATTATCTAATATTAAAATTTTATATTTAATAGATTCACTATAATTTTTTTTGGATAATAATTCTATTATTCTCTTAGTAATATCTTTAAAATTAATCTCTTTATCTAATAAATTAGAATTCAACACATTAATAGAATGCTTTAATGAATTAATATCAATATCTAAATTTATAGATTTTGATAAATCATTTATTGTTAATATTAAATCATTTAATGTTATGACATTCTTATTTTTATAATCTTCTTTTAATTTAATCTTAGAAATTAAAACTTCAAAATCTTTTTTAATAATATTAAATTTTAAAATATTATCTTCATATAATTTTATTGTTGATTTTTTATTATTTAATTCTTTTTTATTAATATCAATCTTGATATTAATATCTATTAATTTATCATTGATTGACACAAACTCATATTTTAAATTATTTATTTTTAATTTTTTATCCTCAAGATCATAAATAAAAGCAGCACATTCTTTTTTTTTAAATTTTAATTCTGAAACCAAAACCTTAGAATTCTCAATAATCCTTTTATACTTATCAATATTAAAAACTCTCCTTAAAGTTTCTAACCTTAAAGATTTATCATTTAATAAAATAGATTTCATTTCATCCTGCGGAGTATAAACAGTATATCTATAAATCATAGACTTTTTAGTTAATGTCTCGCTAGGATATTTAAGAAGATCTAAAATTTTCGATTTAATTTCATTGGCAGTTAATTCCTGAGTAATATCACCAATAGTTAAAAAACAAGAATTCTGGTTTACACCTGTTGAACTTCTCTTAAGAAAACGTTTAATAGAAATATCTTTATCATTAATTACTAAATTTAAAGTTACTGAACCATAATCTGAACCATTTCTTAATAAGGCAGAACCAGAAATTTCACCTCTGGTAATACCAAACAAAGCAAATTCAATTGATAATAGTAAAGTAGTCTTTCCAGATCCTATATCACCAGATAATAATGTTATACCAATTGGGAAAAATATTTCCTCTTTGACATAACTCCTTATGTTTTCAAGTTTTATATTTTTTATTATCATCTTAATCTATCTCAAATAATTTTTTACAATCATTAAATATTCTTAATTCAAAATCTGATATTTTCTCACCTTCAAATTTTTCCTTATCTAAAAATGAAACTAAATTATTAATGGTATGTTCATCAAGTCTAGACTGTTTTAAAGATTCTTTTATCAAAGAAGACTCTATTTCAATAATACTTCTAGTATCTATTTTAATATCATAAAATTCTTTAGACTTAAGCTTATGAGTATTTTTAAGAAAACAATAAGCAGACTTAAATCTTTCTTGCAATAACTTAAAATTAATATCACTTGTTTTACCATATTCTAAAACACCTTCAATTCTTAAAGTAATAATTTTATTATCAAAATTTTTTATAGTTGTAATAATTTCATTTTCAATTTGTTGTGGATTTTTATTATCTGCATTAAAATTATAAGATAATACATCAATAATATTTAATGGTATATGATTGGCTATTATATTATTATTAAAATTAACAATAAAAAAACCACCGTGTTTTAAATTTTCTAATTCATCAAAATTATTAGGGAAAATAGGGCCAGGATAAGCAATAAAACCATAATTATCATGATGTTTTCCATATATAAAATGAGGATGGCCACCAGCATAATAATCAAAACCTTTAGGAAGAACATCAAGTGGAAGACCTTTAATTAATTCAAAATTTTTAGGCTTAAGATCATTGATAAGACTATGAAACAAAAATATCTTTTTAGAATTTTCAGACTCTAGATGTGACTTTTCTAAAGTATAATATTCAGAATGTTCTAAAGAACCTTTTTTTCCGTAAAAACCCACTAGATGAATTTGTGTTTTTTGATCTATAGTAAATTTTAATTTATTATCCTCAAATTTCATAACATTAAAAATAAGACCAGCATTTTCTAAAACATCTAACATGGTCTTCCCAGAAACAGAAAAATCATGAGAACCTGGAATCAAATAAACAGGAATATTTAATTTAGATAAATTTTTAAAAATAGAGGCTGTTTCTTTAAGAACGTCTATAGAAGGTAAAGAAGTATCAAATAAATCTCCAGCTATTAATATAAAATCGACATTTTCCTGAATACTTAATTCAATTGCTTTTTGAAAACTTTTAAGATTAATATCTCTTAAATTAGATTCGTGCCAACCCCCAATATGACAATCACTTAAGTGAGCGAATTTCATAATTAATTAAAAATTTAATGATATTTATATATAATTATGATAGAATAGTTATTTTATAACTCCAATCTAAATATATTATTATTTAGTTATAAACCAATATGTTCTTTCCATAAATCAACAGCCTGTTGCCAAGTAGACTCAACACTAACACCAGCATCAATATATTTTACAATAGTTCCTTTATTTTCAAATAATTTTTTTAAAGAAGAACTTTCATAATAATCTTTTAATCTTTTTTGGAAATTAACATTTTCATAAATAGCGTCATCTTTCTTACTTCTTAATTCAAGTCTTTTAGATAATTCTTCAAAATTACTAACAGTGGGGATAATTAATAAAGAAGGAATATTTTCTAAATTTAAAGCAAGTTTATTTCCAGGTAAGTTCATTAACTCATCTAAACTAGCGCCATGAGAACTTCTATCTTTAGTATCTAATAATTGATAAACAAGACTAGTTATAACACCTCTAGATTGGATAATATTAATACTTTTTTTTCTAGCAGGAATTATTGTAGTAGTATATAATTCAAACCTGTCTAAGGCATAAGCATTAGCAATAACATGAGGATCATAACTTCTTCCATTGTTCTTAATATATTCATATCTAATTCTTCTCCCAATACCTGCAAATGTAGGTTCAGAACTAACCAATAAATTATAATCATTAAAATCTTCTAATCTAGGATTATAATCATGAATAGGTGGCTTATTTAAATCATTACCCCAAAACTCATTTAAATCAAAAATTTTTATATTTCTAGATTTTTCAAATTCAATAATAGATTTAATTATTTCACCCTTACCAATACCATCTAATCCATCTGTCATTAAAAATTTTCCTTTCATATTAAACCTCTTTAAATTTATGTTTTTTAAAAAAATTATTTACAATATTATTAATATTATTAATATCTCCATCCATATACTCATTAACATCTAATAATTCATAATCATTATAAGTTATTAATCTAGAAATATTATTTCCTTTAGAATACATAGCTAAAATGGGTTTTTTTTGAGATTCAATTTCTCTTAATTCCCAACCAAGACCTGTAGAAGGATTTGAAACTTCAGCAACAAGACATTTAGATTGATTTAACCATTTTCTATCTCTTAAAAAAGCATTATCACCTGGATTTAATCTTTCATATTCACTTTCAAAAATCTTAAATTTATCAGCATCTAATAATAAATGTTTAGTTAAAACATTACCATATTTTGATAGTACATCAACGATATATCTACAATTATCTAAACTATTATTACCATTTGTAGCCTTTGTACCAAAATAAATATCTAATACCATTTACAAACCTTGATTTTTTAATTTAAATTCTAATTCAGATTCTTTTCTTCTTTGTGCAGCTTCAGAATCTCCTCTTGCCCAATAATAATTATTATGATCAACAAAATTCATAGCATTGCCAATCAAAGGATATTCTTTAGAAATTAAACTATGCATTTCTTGACAAACTTTTCTATAATTTGGATGACCTTGAGGACCAGTTCTAAGTTCTAACATATGCATAGCTTCCCTAGGATTCATACCCATATACCATCTCATGTTAAAACCAAATAATACAGCATATTGGGCTTCATAAGGAAAAGATCCTTTTAATTTATTATACAAATCAACAGCCTTACCAGCTGCTTCTTCAACATAATCTTTCATTCCAATTTCAGAGATTTCATCTGGAATTGAAAATCCTAAATTAACATTTAATTTTTGTCTATCCTGAGTAAGCATTCTATGTCTTTCAAGATCTCTATAAATTCCAAAGTCACCAATAATATCAAATGTTAATGGATAACCAAATTCTAAAGCTCTACCAGGTCTGTTTCTTCTTTCTTTTCTATCGCCGATATATGTATTAAATATTTTTAGTTTAATTTCATAAGGCATAGCACCAACAAAATATCTTATTTCTTCCATAGGATGTGAAACATATTTGTATAACATTGTAGCCAATAAAAAATTATTATAATCTGAATTATTTTCTGGATTATTCAAAAGAACAACTTTATCTGAACTTTTTATTAGAATATTTTTAAATAAAGAATCAGCAAGTAATTGCATATTTTTTTCATTTTCATATATATAATCATTTCTTTTTGCTCTAGCAATATATCTTGGAATAACAGTATTTAAAGCAGTTCTACCTTTTTCAGCAATCTCATTCATTTCAAAAGAATTTAAAGTAAAAAGATGAGATAAAAGGTTTTGAAGATATCTGCCATTACCAAAAACACCAACATTTGTTAAAGTAGCCGCAGGCAATAATACTCTTGAAGTATCACAAGCCTTTGTTTTTAAATCAATATTATAAGTAATAGTAAATGCTGTAATATCAATTTCATCAGTTAATTGGTTCAGTTTATATTTTTTCTTATCATCTTTTTTAACAGCATATTCAGCCTCATCAATAGGTTTTACCTTTTTAAAATATTCTTTTAACTTAGAAACAATATTAGAATATCTTTCAAAAACAAGATTCATAGTACCTTCATAATCAGAAGCGAAATCAGAACTCATAATATTTGGTTCTCTTAAGAATCTGAACTTTCCTTGTTCATCTTTCATATCATATTGAACATATCTAGTAGACTGCTCAATAGGAGAACCACCAATTCTTCTATCTTCAATTTCTTTAGTAGCAAGATTAGAAATATTTTCTAAAGCTAAATGAGTACCTTCAAGTTCTCCTACAGAATCATCTCCAAAAGCAATTAAAACTCTTTCGATTAATTCATCAGCTTTTTTTGAATCAAGATTATTATCTTTAATAAATTCTTTAAAAAAAGTCTCTCTAAACCCTGTCTTAGCTCTGCTATACCTAGCAAATATAGCACCAACTATACCTGGAAGACCGTTAATAACAAATATATTATCATCAGCACTAGAAACATATTTTGATAAAATCTCTTTTTCTTCATTAGTAAAACCCAATCATAACACCTCTTGTTTTTTTAATAAAAACTACTTAATATATAAACTAATCTTTTCTTTAAACTATATTTCTTATAAATAGTGTTAAAAAATAGAAATTAATAATATTTGTATTATTTTACTAAAACTGAAGTTTCTAATCTAGATTTAATACTATTTAACAAAGGAACAAACAAATTACAAATTAATAAACCCAATGTAAAAGAATAATTAGGAATAAATAAAGTTGTTAAAATAATAACAATAGCAGAAATAAGACCATAGATCATTCTTAATTTAGAATTTAATGGAGAAGTTCTTGGTTCTATAAACATAAAGAAAACAAAAAAATATAATGTAGAATTTAAAAATAAATTATATGAAAAACCATTTATTAATGAGTAAATTAAAAAATATGTTAATAAAAATGTTAAAATTAGATCAAATCTTTTAAATTTATAAGTTAAAAATAAACCTAATATTATTACAAGAATTAAATTATATGCCCCCCACCAGCCATCAGAAGTTTTAAATAATAAAATAGAAATAAAAATTCCAATCATAGCAGGATTAAAAATATATTTTTTAAATATTAAACTAGATAATTTCTTAATTAAAATAGCAATAACACAAGCAAATAAAATAATATACCATTTTTGGTTTTCTGTTAATACTAAAGCAATAAAAAAACCAGTAATAACACCAGACTTAGAAATTTCAAATTTTTTATAATTAAAATAATTAATTAAAGTATCTAAAAAACATGCTGTAAAGATAGATATCAATAATTGAGGCAAAATAGATTTATAACCAAATTTAAATATTCCAAATAAAGAAAATATAAATAAATTAAAAATCATTAAATTATAAACATTTATACTATTAATAATATTTTTAATTTCCATCATTGAACAACTAATTTAGCTTCAATATCAGGATGACCTTTTCCAAAAGGACCATCCCAACATGTTTTACAATAAATTTTAAATATACCTTGTTTGTCAGCAGTAAATTCTATTTTATCAGTATTTTTAGAATCTTCAGTTGTTGTTACTTGATTAATATTATATTCATCAATTGAAATACCATGTTTATGACTTAAAGTTCCAGAAGATGCATAAAAATATATTCTTACTTTATCATCTTTATTAACCACAATTTTATCTAAACTATAAGCATTATGTGAAATCATTAAAGCAAATTCTTTATAATCATCATTTACAATGTTAGAATCTTTAATAACAGATTTTATTTCAGTTTTAGAATTATTTATAACAATAGATTTTTGTGTTATAATATCTTGAGAGGGTATGTTATTTTTTAATAGATTATTAGATTGTTCTGGAGATTGTGTTGTAGTTGTATTAGAACATCCAATTAAAAACAGTATAATAAATACAAATAGAAAATTTCTAATTTTAGTCATTATAATATTTTATGAAAAACTTATATATAACCTTTTTGAATATTAAATTATAATTTTAAAGCTCTTTTAATAGCATCTTTGTCAAATCCTACAATAATAACCCCATTAATATCAATAACAGGAACACCCATCTGACTTGATTTCTTTATCATTTCTTGTGCTGCTTTATAATTAGAACTCACATCTATTTCTTTAAATTTAATATTGTTTTGTTTTAAAAATTCCATAGCCATATGACAATAAGGACATGTTTTGGTTGTGTAAATAGTAACATTTGAAACTTTCTTAGTAATACTTTTTTTTATTTTTCTCTTAATAGGCATATAGTTTTATAAATATCCATATATAAAAACTTTTTGTATCAAATCAAAGTAGCAATAAAAATTTAGTTTATTTTTTAAAAGTTTTGTATAGTTAAAATAAGTTTTTTAATTATGAATGCTTTTTTGTCAACTATAAATAAATAATCTAAATATTTTATTAATTAACTATAAGCAAAACTTTTTAATATAGTAATAATAAAATAATTAGATGTATGGACTAAACGAAGAAGAGGTAAAAATATTTAAGAAATTAAATACGCCTAAAAAAATACAAGAATTCCTGAATAAAATACCAATAAACTTTGAAGAAAACGGAGATACTTGTTTATCGCCTAGAACAGTATTAAATTTAAATAAAGCACATTGTGTAGAAGGAGCAATATTGGCAGCATTAATATTAAGAATAAACGGATATAAACCATTATTATTAGATTTAACTACAACAAAAGAAGATTATGATCATGTTGTTGCATTGTTTAAAGAAAATAAACATTGGGGTGCTATAAGTAAAACAAACCATGCAGTGCTTAGATATCGTGAACCTATATACAAAACTATAAGAGAATTAGTTATGAGTTATTTTCATGAATATTTTATAGATAATGGTAAAAAAACATTAAGAAGTTATTCTAAACCTGTAGATCTTTCAAGATTTGACAAATTAAACTGGATGACAACAGAAGCAGAATTATGGGAAATACCAGAATATTTAGGCTGGGTAAAACATTATAAAATATTAAATAGAAAACAAATTAATAAATTAAGAAAAGCAGATAATATTGAAATAGAAGCAGGAAAAATAATTGAATGGAAAAAATTTGAGCTGTAAAGTAAACGTCATCTACTTTTGATATATTTCGACAGCTTTTTAAACTTCGGGTTCTTAATTTTCTTATGAAAGTTATGAAAGTAGTAATAGTAAAATATAATGATCTCTAAATTAAATTAGCCAGTTTTTTAATGTCTTTGTTTGCTACATGAGTATAGATTTGAGTCGTTTTTAAGTCTTTATGACCCAATAATTGTTGTATATATCGTATATCTGCACCGCCTTCTAATAAATGAGTGGCGAAACTATGTCTTAATGTGTGGGGTGTCACATTTTTTTTAATTTTTGCTTTCTTAGAAGCCGATTTTATAATTTGTTGAATTGTTCTTTTATTATATTTTTCATCTCTTTTGGAAACAAAGACCAAACCTTCTTCCTTTGCTCCATATATTTCTAACATTCCACTCAATTTTTTATGTAGAAATATTATCCTTTCTTTATCTCCCTTTGCAGTTTTTAGATGAATGGTTTCTCTATCAAAATCAATGTCTTGCCATTTGATATTTCTGGCTTCATCCAACCGAAGCCCTGCATAATAAAGAAACATAATTACAAGTTTATGCTTCATATTATTTACAGATTCTATCATCTCGTTAATTTCCTCTTTGCTTAAGACTAATGGCAGTTTTAATGATTTTCTAGCAAGTGGCAATTTTTCATCAAATTCAGTATTAAGAACATTTTTATAAAAGAATTTCAATGCAAAGTATGCAGACCTCATGGTAGATTTACTTTTATTTGTATATAATAACAAAAACTCTCTTGGAGTCTTGTTTTGAGCGAAAAATTCTTTTATTATCGAGATATAAGACTTTCCAGTTTGATAAGAATATCTTCTGAGCTTTATTTCTTCAATCAATTTACCAATAAGTTTATACCTTTCTTCTGGAGAATAACATTCGTTCTCATCCGCCATGCATAGTATTATAGGATCTAACTTTATAAAATCTCGCTTTTTGCCCAAAAAGGTAGTATTAACTGAATATTTATCTCGCTTAATAGTAGTTAAGTGAAATTGCCTCGCTTACTTGATGGGCGCCTCTCAAACCACAACGTTTTTAATGATTCTTAATCTATAGTGAAGTATGATAACTTTTGCCCATATAGCCATATTTTGTGATGATTTGGATAGAATGGAGAAGTTTTACCACGACGTTTTTTCAATGAAAACTGTGTGGAAAAATCCCGGCGACAAAGCATATTTGACTACGGGAAATTCGGATATTTTTGCTTTATTGAGAAAAGAGGGTCATAAAAATAAAGAATATGATTTAGATGAGATTACAAAAAATCAAGATGTTACTCCGAATTTCCCTCATTTTGGCATTGTCGTTGATTCACAAGAAGAATTTGATAGGTTGATAGAAAAAGTAAAACTTCTCGAGATAAAATTGGGTGGACCAAAAGTTTCCAGAGATACTACCAAATCATTCTATTTTTTTGACCCTGAAAATAATCCTATTCAAGTGGTTTATCCACCAAGAGAATATTTCACTAAATGACGTGGCGCCCTTTTATTTTTCGGCGAGGCAACTCTGCGCTCCCTTTGGTCGCTTGCCACCCTGCGCTCTCACTTCACCTCGTTCCGTTCGGGTCACTTAACACGGCTTATGCGGAAATTTGCTCGGTTCGCAAATTTCCCAAATTGCTTCGCAACTTCGCATAAGCCGATACGTTATGTGCAATATTACTCGTTCCGCCCCGATAAGTTTTTAATAATGCTTCTTCTATTATAATACTATGAAAACAGCTTATGTATTTGGACCAATTCATTTGTTTGGACAGGATTACCTACCAGTCTATAAGCATTTGATGAGTCTTTGTAAAAAACATTTTGATAAAGTCATTGGTACTTATCCTGACTTTTGGGACTCGAAAGAAACACCAAGAGAATTTTATGATAGAACTTATGAAACAATAACTAAGTGCGATCTGTTTATCGGAGAAGTTTCGAGTCCCTCGATGGGCGTAGGTATGGAATTCCAGATGGCTCAAGAGCATAATATCCCATGCGTCGCTCTTTGTAAGAAAGGAGTTGAACCATCAATGATGATTACTGGAATTCCTTGTACTAAAAAAGTCATTTTCTACAAAGACCTTGATGATTTATCCAATCAATTAGAAGAAGCAATTAAAAAATTTATTTAGAGGGCGGAACTGCGTCATACTGTGCCTACGCTTCGCTTCGGCATTTTTTCTTGCAGAAAAAACACATAACAGCGATTAAGAGACTCCGCCTTGCAGGCTCCGTCCAAATTCGGCTACGCCGAACTTCTCTTAATCGCATACGTTATATTCAATCTGCTACGGCGGGCTAAAAGATACATTTTTATAAAGACTAATTTTTTAATACTTATCATGAAGATACTTTTTATTTGTAAATCAAATTTTGGAAGAAGTCAAATAGCAGAAGCTATTTTCAACTCAATTTCCCCAAAACATAAAGCCACGAGTGCAGGAACGGAGAAAGGAAGAGTAACTGGCCATAAATTAAAAGATTTTCCGGAACATTCAAATTTGTTTGTCTGCATGGACGAAATTGGGTTAGACATAAGGGAAAATACTGCAAAATCCCTAACCCCTAAGATAGTAAAAGATGCAGACAAAATTATTGTTATGGCTGAAAAAGAAACATGGCCCGGTTATCTAAAAAAATCAAATAAAATCGCTTTTTGGGAAATTGAGGATATGTGTGGGCAATCTCTAGATAAATTTAGAGATGCAAGAAACCAAATAAAAAGTTTAGTTGAAAAATTAGTCAAAGAAATTGGATAATGTCCGCCTACGCCCGACTTTCTCGCTTTCGGCTCGAACCACGTTGCACTTTCAGTCGCTTCGCTCCTTCGGGGCACATAACAGGCATTAACAGGAAACCTCGTTGCACTTCGGTTTCCCAAATTTCTTTCGTTTCGCTCAAGAAACTTCTGTTAATGCCATATGTTA
>CAYSFG010000012.1:0-8544 GCA_964430545.1 Candidatus Woesearchaeota archaeon | reverse complement strand
TACAAAATTTGCGAATTTACTAGTTACTTGTTCAGTTGTTTGTTTTAGATATTCCTCTTTAGTTTTAATAAGTGATTGATCAATTGCATTAGCTAATTGATCATCATTAAAATCTGATGAAATAGTTTGTAAATTCTTATTTAATAAATTAATTGTATTTTCATCTACATTATCTTTGACTAATTGCGTTATTGCTTCTTTAGTTAAAACGTTATTTCTTTCAAGTAAAAAGACAGTTTTAGATTGTCTTATGGTTTCCAAACTATTAAGAGCATTACTCCATTGTGTCTCAGCCAATTTAGCAGCAGATTCAGTTGCACCATAGCTAGCAGGATTAATTGCAGCGTCTAAAAATGGTTTTGTAGTTTCAGGTTTTATAAAACTAGCACCCACTCCTAATGCATTTACTAATGGTGTTGTTTTTATTAATACTGAAAAAAATACTTCTGCTCCAAGTCCAGGAAGAGAATAAAGAGATGCAAATGAACTAGTTAGAACACTTATTCCCAATAATCCTGCTAATCCTATTCCCCAATTATCTCTTCTAAATATTCTATTTCCAAAGTTTCTATAATCTGTTTGTTGTAAACTAAAACTTAAAAAACTTCCACCAGCACTCCAATCAGGTATAAATGCTGTTTCTCCTTTTTTTAATTTTGGATCGTCAAACTTAGGTGGTATGCTCACGTTTCCAAATTTAATTTCATCAACAGTTATTTCATCTATGTATTCTAATTCTTTTTTTTAAATTTTCTTTGTCTTGGTCTGAAAATGGAACATCTAATTTATCTCTTATTTTTTTTATTCTTTCTACTATTTTTTTAGAACCCATATCGTTTAGTGCTAATTCTAATTCTGGTAGTTTAGATTTTACATCTTCTGACTCTATATTACTAGTTATACCATATCCATCAACACTTAATTTTCCTTGATAATTAATATCTGCTCCGCAATCTCCTAAACTTCTGCAATAATTATTTCCTGCTTGTACAAAGTCTTTACTAAAACATTCCCCGCCGCTAGCTAATGTCCAACCACTAGCTCCTGCTTCTGTTGCTGTTAACATTCCACCAACAGCTACAGCAGCTCCTACAGCTCCCAATCCTCCAGAAACTATCGCGCCTATTGCAGCAGCTATTCCTGTAATTCCAATTCTTTTAGCCCATCTCCATCCTGTATCCCCGCCTTCTGTATTACATATTCCTAATTTTGAATCCCATCCTGCGCATACAAATGTTGCTTTACATTCTAAACTAGCTTTTCCACATTGGTCTATTCCTTCAGCTTCCCAAAATTTATATCCAGGTTTTACAGCAGGAACGCATTTTCCTGCCCATTGACAGTCTCTTTTACTTAAATCTGTACAACATTGATAATCTGTTTCTAATGCTTTTGCATATTCTTGTTGTGGCATCTTCACAGGATCTGCAGTATTACATTCATTTACACAAGTTTCTATTCTATCATTTTTCAAACATCTTGCCGCTAAAAATTCTAAATTTTGTTTTGTTCCTTCTAATGGTATATCTGAACTAAAACAATATTCTTTTCTAAAATCTGCGCATGGTTCTACTAGTTCTTTTCCATTTATACATAAACTTCTATAATGTCTTGCTCCAACAGGATCTTTTCCATAATATTTATCCCTTACATCATTTGTAGGATAATCCCATAAGCACCAGCTTTCTCCATTTTTTACAATATCTTTTCCTACAACTTCTTTGCTTATTTTTCCATTAATATCATTTTGATCAGCTGATAATAATTTTTCATTTATTCCTTGTCCTTTACAATCTACTTTTTCACATGTAGATTTTCCATCTAAATCTGTATCTCCACAAATATTTCCAGCAGCATAATCACATTTTTCTTTTAAACCTTCAGGATTCCCACAACTATCTTTCCAATATACTGAATCATCTCCAGAAATACACATAGTTGATTTAGCATTTCCTTCTCCTTTTATATTTCCTAAATTTATTGAAGGATCTCCAGGTGCACAAGAACATAAATTAGGTAATTGGCTGCAAAATTTTCCTGTCTTAAATCCTACTGAATTATTTACAGTTTCTGATCCAGGTGTTGTACATTCTGATTTAGCAGTATATCTACATGAATTTCCAGTATCTGCATTAGGTGTTACACAACATCCTTTTTCTGAACTTCTTGCTACTTCTATACATTCTTGTTCACTATTAATATTTTCTCTAAAATCTACTTCTAAGTCTGAATATTTTTGTGTTTCTGATATACACTTATTTTTAGTAGTATAGGATGCTTCTGTTCCTATTACACAACATCCTTTTTTACATTCATTTGTTGCTGAACAGTCTCCTCCAGTATATCTTCCATTATATTGTTGTTCACATAATGCTTTCGGATAATTATCATAACAATATCCTCCAATTCCTGCACAGCATCCTGTTTTACAAAAGCTTGTTTGTTCACACGATGTTGGTACTGATTGGCTTCCTGGTGCACATTCATTTTCATCTACATAATCACAATATCTAACATTTGGTTCTTTTGTTTTTTCACAGCATACCTGTCCTGCTTGTACATCTTGAGAACTTAAACTAATACTAGTTATAAAACTTAAGCTTATTATCAGAAATAATTGCACTATACTAATTATCCTTTTTCCTCTTTTCTGCATACCTATTTTAAATAACCTTTTATTAATAAAACTTTGGTTTGATAGATTTTTAGTAATGAATTACGATACAGATTATTATTTCTTCAGATATTTGGATATTTTATTCAAAAATTTAGAAATAATTTACAATAATTTTATAGTATTTTTCAAAAAATCTCAGTAAGATTAATAAAAAATAAAACCTTAATATATCTATGGTAAGGTTTATTAATATGTTTATACAATGTTTAAACATGGAGATAGAAACAAAACTTAGGAAATGGGGAAATTCATACGGGGTTTTATTACCGAAAGAAGTCGTCGAAAATCAAAATTTAAAAGAGGACTCTATAGTTAAAATTAACATTTCTCCAAAGAAACCAGACTTTAGAAAATTATTCGGATTATGTAAATTTAAAAAACCAATGAAAGAAATAATAAAAGAAATAAAAGAAGGACACGATCAAGAATGGTAAATTTTTTTTATGATAGTTACGCAATAATAGAATTCATTAATAAAAATGAAAAATTTAAGTCATATTTTTTAGAAAATGAAGGCGTTACTACATTATATAATCTAATGGAAGTTTATTATTCAATTTTAAAAAATGAAGGAAGTGAAAAAGCAAATAGAATGTTAATTGATATGAAAGGAATAATTATAGAAATAAACATAGAAGTTATAAAAGATGCCATGAACTTTAGATTAAAAAATAAAAACAAAAAATTTTCATATACTGATTGTTTAGGTTACACATTAGCTAAAAAATTAAGTATCAAATTTTTAACAGGTGATGAGGGATTTAAAAATTTACCTAATGTTGAATTTATCAAAGCATAAAAAAGAAAGTAAAATGAAACCGGCATATAATAAAAAAATAAAAATTGAAAAAGCAATTAATAAATATATGCAAGAGCATATTAGTATTGCAAAAGCATCTAAATTAACAAATATTTCAATATCAGAATTTATGGATTTATTAGATAATTTTAGTATAAAAAATAATAAAAGAAGGACATGATCAAGTATGGTAAAATATTTTTTGGTAGTTATGTGATTAAAATAAATTATTAATCCATAGATAAATTTTTAACAATTTTAACAAGTTCATCATCAAAACATAAAAGTTTTTCATGTGTATTTAAAGCCAAATATAAAATAATATAATCAACAAAACTAAATTTCTTTTTTATGTCTGCTACAAATTCAAATATAAGTTCAGATTCTTTATAATCTATTTTATATATTATTATATCTTTATTATTTTTCAATTTATTAATAACTTCTAAACTATATACCACTCCTTTTTTATAACATAAAACTGTAAAAGTTTCTTCTAAAACTCTATCAGGTATAATTAAATGCCCATTAACATTTTTAAAATTATTAATAGCTTTTTCATGTAATTCATCTTCATTTAAAAAAAAAGCAATTAAAAAAGAAGTATCAACTATCATTTTTTAATACCATAAACAATATTATCAATATTACTGCTAATTTTAATTTTTATTTCAGTTTTTTTTAATTTATTAACAAAATCTAATAAATCATTTAAATTTTCAGTTTTTTCTTTATTATTATGTAATAAATTTTGTATTATAACATCACTAAAACTCATTCCATTTTTTTTAATCATTTTGAGCAAACTATAAGCTTCTTCAGACAAACTTATTACTTTTACCATATGCATATAGTATGCGCATAGATATTTAAACCTTATTATTTCCAAATATTAAGAAGTAGTATTATAAAAAAAGAAAAAACATTAATTTATAGAAAAAATATAGTAAATATAAGAAAGAAATTAAAAAAGAAGTAACAATAAAAAATACTACAGACGCAGCATTAATAAAAAATAGGATTAGAATAAAGGAAGGTATGGAAACGTAGTTTCTGTCAGTAGTCTATTTTAATTATAATTAATTAAACAATTAATTCTAAATCTAATAAGTTAAAAATAATTCTATTCGCCTTCAATTGCAAACCAAAATTCAAAATTACTATTCTTCTTATTAATTTTATAAATTATATCCCCAACATTGCCTAAACTCGGACTTTTGTCTACATTTATTTCATATTTTCCTTTTTTTTCCAACATATATAATAATTGATCAAAAAATCCTGTTCCAGCATGATTATTAACAACATCAAAAGTTACATCATATAATTCTTTTAATGGTAACTCAATTTCTTTTTCTACATTTCCTAATTTTTGTTCACTTTCATCTTTTGACAATGTTACATCATATTTTACAATAACTTTAACACTATCCCCGATAGTTTGTATCTCAGTTTCAAGTTCTCCATTTGTTATCACATCATAAGATAATCCTGATTTAAATAAATCCTTATTTATACAATTATTTACATCGTCATTTATTTTTTTAGATAATTGTTCTGTCATAGTTTCAAATGTTGGCATCATATTAATGCATTTATTACTATTTTGAATATTATAACATAAATATTTTACTTTTATATTTTCATATAAAACATATCTGCTTGGTCCAAAGTCTCCTCCTTGTTTTGCAAATAATTTTCCATTTGTATCAATACTTTTATCCACACAATCTTGAATATTTTTTTGCAATGGGTCTATTTTATTTTTTAAAAATACTATTTTCGATATTCCAAATCCAAATTCTTTTCTTCCTACAAAAATTAAAGCTATAAGAATTAACAAAACTATTCCTATTATAACAAATACAGCAATTTGCCCTCTTTTTTGCATATTAATTTAAATAATCTTTTATTAATAAAACTTTGGTTTGTTTAAAAATGAAGCCCGAGCAGGAAAGCTACAAGGTATCATAAAACAAAAACTTTATGTTTTATTTAATTTACTATAATAAAGCTACAGAATATTAGACTTAAACTAAAATAAATTAACAATTAATTATGTTATATAATATAACAAAAAAGCTTAAATATTACTTATATGTTATATAATCTAACATGATAACCAAAAATCAAATTTTAATGTTTAAAAAATCAGCAGATAACATTTATATTTCTAAAGACTATACTTCAGCTACAATATTATATTTTAAAACATTATTCGCAGTACAAGATTTTTTATTATTAGAAAAAATAGGGATTTCACCAAAGGATCACACAGAGAGATTTAAGCAACTTAAAATAGATTTTCCGGATATGTTTAAAGAATTAGATATGGAATTTTCAACATATAGAGATACTTATTCTAAAATTATCGATAAAAACACTTGTGATAGAATTAAAAAATTAATATAAAATGATATGGAAAAATACAGAATTAAGGAATAATTTAAAAAATTTAGTTAAGAAAACTAAAGATGTAAAAGATATTATAGTATTTGGGTCTATAGTTAGAGGAAAAATTAAACCTAATGATATAGATATAATTGTAATATTTAATAATAAAATAAATAAAAATGTTGAATACGAAATAAGAAAAAAATTAGAAAAGGATTATAATAATATTTCTATAATTTCTAAAACAAGAAAAAGTATATTAGAAAAAAATTTTGATGCTAGAGAGAGTATATTATTTGAAGGAATAAGTTTATTATCTAATAAAAGATTAGCAGATAAATATGGATTTTCATCATTAGGAATGTTTAAGTATGAAATAAAAAATTTTAATCCTGGGAAAAAAACAAAATTTTATTATGCACTAAATGGAAGGTTTGGTAAGGAAGGTGTATTAAAAAAATTAGAATGTATTAAAATTTCTAATAATTTAGTTTTAACACCACTTTTTAATATAGAAGAATTTAAAGAATTTTTAGAATTTTGGGGTATTAATTATATCTATATTCCAACGTTAATACCAAAAAGAATAAATAAAAAAAATATATTGGAAAAATGATTTACTTTTTTAGTCAGTAAAATATTATTTTTAATCAATATAAAAAACACAAAATACAAAAAGAAAGTATTATAAAAAAGTTAATTTATTATAGAAACATGAATCAAAAAGGTAAAATTATTACAGGTTTTACTTTAAGAATAACAGGAGCGATTTTAGGAACTATTGGTTTTTTCTTATTAGCATTCCAGGTACTATTCTTATTGGTATAGGTTCTGTTTTAATTGCAGGTGGTGAAGGATAATGGTTGGTTTTGAAATTGTAGGTGTAATTTTAGTATGTGTTGCTATTATTTATTCTTTTTATAAAAAAAGAGACAAAGTTGCATTAGCTTTAATAATTACTTTATTATTAGGTTATTTAAAAAAATTCTTTAAAGAATAAAAAATTGTATTATATTAATAAATTATATAATCAAGGAACAAAATAATTTTTATATTTTTAAAAACTATCCATTACTCTTGCTTACAAATATATTAATTGTTATAAAATTATTAAATCTATCACTGCACATTATATTAAAGAAATCATTATTTCCTATTAAATTTCTATGTTCTTTTGCTCCTGTACCTTCAAATTCTGTTGCTTCAGCATAATTTCCTATTCTTGTTGTTAGATATTTACATATTGCACCTTCGTCTGTATTTAAGACTAGATTATCATTTTCTTTGTATATTTTTGTTATTATAGGAGCTGTTTCATCTTTTACTAAATTATAAGTTATACTAGTTTGATTCCAGTTTCCTGCTTTATCTATGCAATAAATATTTTTTGTTGCTATTCCTCTGTCTAATGGACCTATTTGTTGAGTGCTTATTCCTGAGTTTGTCTCTAAAAATTCTACATCTACTCTTCCTGTTCCAAATCCACACTTGGCAGTTCCATCTATTCCTCCAATTGTGTTTACTTGTAGTTTGAATGTATTTTGATATATTGGATCGCATGATTCTCCGTCGTCTGATATACATTTTAGAGAATCTATTTTTAACGGTAATGTTCCTATCAATTTTATTCCTTCATTATTTGGTAAAGAATCTATATTAAAATTTCCTGCTTTATCTATACATTTTATATAAAAATTATTTTCTCCTTCTTTTAATTTCATAAATGGAATATTACAAGTTTGTGAATGACCAGTGCTTGGTGCTGGGCATTGTATTTTATTTATCATATCTTTAAATGCAACATTTGTATTGCTATATCCACATTCTTTTATTCTGTCATTAAATGTTAATATTATTGGTACTGCTCTAGTGTTTGAATTATTCCATGCTTCGTAAGATAAATATATCGGACTTTCTGGTAATGGTTGTATTAATCCTGGCGCTGTTATATCTGGTGATTTTGCTGTTTTAAATTTAATTTGATAAAATGGATTTGTTCCTGGTGGTTGCCCGCATCTTGTTCTGCATTGAACATAATATGTATATTCTTGTCCAGGTAATATATCTGTATTTGCTTTTAATTGTAATGTATGTTGATATGCATTTCCTATTTCTAAAAATATTCCTGTTGCTTCATCAAAGTTTTGTACTGGTTTTTTATCCCATCTGCAGTCTGCATACATTTGACTATTACAATTTACATCTTGGCATGTTTGTATTGTTATGTTTATATCACTATTTGCTTTTATTGGATCTTTTATTTCTAATGCCCCGCTTGGCTGTGCTTGTAGTGGAACAATATCACAATCTTTTTGTTCACTTTCATCTTCTTCTGTTGTTCTGCACATTCCTTTTAGTTTATTTTTTAATTCTTTTCCTGGTGCTATTAATGCTGGTTTTGTGCTTTCTGATGCATCGCATAGGTTTAAGCATTTATTTCCTTCACTTGTAATACTTAATTCACATCCTGTTCCTAAACTTCTGCATAAATATTCTGTACATTCATGTTTTCCTTCTGCTGTAAAATCTACTTCATTTCCATAATAATTTATTCCTTTTTCATGGCATAAATTACAAAATTCTCCTCCACTTGGTGGTTGCCATGTATTACAGTCTGTTGTTATTTGTGCATTGTATGATTCTCCTAATAATCCTAAAACTAAACTACCAATTA
>CAYSFG010000011.1:0-2646 GCA_964430545.1 Candidatus Woesearchaeota archaeon | reverse complement strand
CTTATAGCTTGTACATGTGCTAAAATACTTTCATTAGCCGAAGTGGTGGAATGGTATACACGTGCGACTCAAAATCGCATGCCTACGGGCTTGGGAGTTCAAGTCTCCCCTTCGGCACTAAATAAACTTAATTAAATAATTATATGAAAATTGGAATAATAGGTTCAATGCAATTTACAGATAAAATGTTAAAGTGTCGTGATAATCTTATAGAATTAGGACATGATGCTTTTTTAACAGACCTACACAAAACAATGATTGGAAAAACTTATGAAGAAATTGAAACAATCAAACTTCATCAAAAAAATAATATGGACGCTATCCGTGAATTTTGGAAAATGATGCAAGGTGCTGACGCTGTTCTTGTTTTAAATCTTGATAAGAATGGTATAAAAAATTATATCGGTGGAAACACTCTAATGGAAATCGGTTTTGCCCACATATTGAATCAAAAAATATTCATGTTAAACCCAATTCCTGAAATGCCTTATTGTAAAACAGAACTTGCGGCAGTAAAGCCAATTATTATTGAAGGAGATTTAAAAAAAATTATTTAATTTATGACACCACACAAAGATTTTTCAAAAAATATCCAAGAATTAAAAGAAATAATAATAATGTTTGTCTGTCCTACATGCAAGGTAGCAGATAATGTTTGGTATGATACAAAAGGAGATAGTTTAGATGAAGATATTTATCATTGTCTAAAGTGCGGTTATTATTTTATGGTACACACCGTTTGTAATAAATGTGACAGTTCGCATAATAGATCGTATGGATGCAACACTAAAAACTGTAACTGTATTGAATATCACTATGATCATGAGGAAATAGAAATAGAGAGATAAATGTTAAACTACTTTTATGAAAAAAAACCTTCACAAAATGTTTCAAATCTTATTTTATTTATATTAGTAATTATTCCAAAAACAAATACTGATAAAATTTTAGGGATGATAAAAAAATTTTTAAGATCATCTTAATATATGTTAAGATATATACATATGGAAAGAACAATAGAAAAAATATTAAATATTCCAGAGGAAACACAAACCATTGAGTTCAAAAGACTTAGCGGCACAAAGGTTGTTAAAAAAATTATTCAGACTATTGTTGCTATGGCAAATACTGATGGTGGCACAATTATTTTAGGAATAGAAGACCCCGAGAAAACAAAACTCAATGGTATAGACAGGATTTTTGGAATTGAAGAAGGTAAGACTTTGTTTGACAATATTTTTCATGAAATGAAAAATATTGTACCCCCAATTCCTAATTTAAAAATAAATACTATTAAAATTTTAAAAAACAAATCGGTTGTATTATTAAATATTTTAAAAGCAACTGAATGTTTTCACTCTGTCGAGAATCAAGTTTGGATTAGATTACATAAAAGCAATAAAATGCTAACTACTCAGGAAGTTATTAAATTTAATTATGCCAAAGGTTTTGAAAAGGCCGATAGAGAACTTGTTGATATAGATATTGATCTACTGAACACTAAGTATTTTAATGATTGGAAAAATAAAAGGAAAATTAATAATCATTCAATTAAAGAAATTTTATTTCAAACAGGACTTGCAAGAAAAAATGAAAAAGGTGTTATAAAACCAACAAGGGCGGCAGTTTTATTGTTTGCCAAATTTCCAACAGAATTGTTAGAAACAAAATGTGCTGTAAGAGTCATTCAATTAAAAGGAACTGTTGAAAAATTTGAAAAAATACCAAATTATTTACAAAAACCAGAAACCATCGGTGGACCAATTGTAGATATTATCAAAAAAACTCAAGAGTATGTACTTAATCTTATGAGAAGTGGTATTGCAATTCATTCTGGTTTTGTGAATCAATATAAAATACCAGAAAGGGCAATATTAGAAGCTATCACAAATGCTATAATTCATAGAGATTACCATATAAAAAGAGATATTGAAATAAGAATTTTTGAAGATAGAGTAGAATTTTTAAGTCCAGGTTTATTTCCATATAACATTACAAAAACAAATATAGGTAATGTAAGGTCTGATGGACACAGAAATGACCTACTAGTAAAACACTTAAGAGAATTTCCTGAACCACCAAATTTAGATTTGAATGAAGGAGTCCGTTCTATGAGAGAAGAAATGAATCATCAAAGTCTTTATCCACCAATTTTTATTACATATCCAATGTGTCAAGATTCTGTTAAGGTAGTTTTATTTAATGAAAACCAGACTTCAGAATGGGGGAAAATTAAAAAATATTTAGAGAAAAATAAATATATTGATAATAAAACTGCTAGAATAATTACAGGAGAAATTCAGGTATACAAAGTTTCGAGGTTGTTTAGAAAATGGGTTGATAAAGGTTTATTATTAAAAATAGAGTCTGAATCAAAAAATCCTAAAGATACAAAATATAAACTAGCAAACACTGAGGAAATGCAAGATATTTAATTATAATTCTCTTTGCAAATATAAATGCAAAGAGAATTTAAAAGCCCAGTTTTAAGGGTAAAATATGATATCCTTTGCAAAAACTACTTTTATGAAAAAAAACCTTCACAAAATGTTTCAAATATTATTTTATTCAATAATTTTATTTATATTATTTATAATTTTATCTTTATTAAATTATTTTTATATTTCTAATTATTCCAAAAACTTT
>CAYSFG010000010.1:0-4537 GCA_964430545.1 Candidatus Woesearchaeota archaeon | reverse complement strand
AAGAAAATTGAATGTAAATGCTTTTTTATACCTTCGGAGCATATAATTATTATGCAAGATTTAAATGGAAAAAAGAAGATATTGAATTTTTTAAGTTTTTTATTATTTCTTTATTTATTCCTTTTTTCTTTAGTATTGATTAAATATTCTTTTAGTGAAATTGGAGAATCTCTTCTTAAAATAACAGGGGGCAATATAAATGAAATAAATGCATTTGGTTTTGGTTGGCTTTTAACTTTGATAATGCAGTCAAGTGGGGCTGCAACTTCAGCTTTAATAGTTTTAAATTATACTGGGATTATAGGACCGGTGGTTTTAATTTATATGGTTCTCGGAACAAGAATAGGAACAACAATAACTGCCATTTTTATTGCTTTGTTTGTTTCTGCCAAAAGAAGGGATTTTAGGCACGGATTTGAAATTGGATTAACTAATCTTGTTTATGCTTTTCCTATTGCTATTTTTATGTTTTTTCTTGAATATTTCTTTTCTTTTTTCTCTAAAGCAGGAAATTACTTTGTTGTCTCTGGATTTTCATTCAAAATTGTTTTCATTGACAAAATAACTTTTCCTTTAATTAATTTATTAAAATTTATTCCAGGATATTTTCTCGCTTTTTTAGGAATTGTCATTTTAATTTTTAGTCTAAAAAAAATGCCTATTTTTATGTTACATTTATGGGGAGAAGAGGATCTTAAGAAAAGAATTAATAAATATTTTAAAAAGAAACGTTTTTCTTTTTTTGCAGGATTTTTAATTGCTCTTTTTTTAACATCTACAAGTATTACAATAGCCTTGCTTATACCTTTAATTGTTTCAAGGATTATAAATCTAAAAAAAGTTATACCATATATTATTGGAACTAATTTAGGTGGGGTTATTGATATGGTAATTGGTGGATTGGTTATAGGCAAAACATCTCTTCCTGCAGTATTTACTTATGTTTCTTTTAGTGTTATAGGTTTATTTTGGCTATTTAATACAGACTTAATGTTTAACATAACTAAATTCATATCAAAAAGAACTCTTCGTATATCAAAAAAAAGAGCTGTTTTGTTTGTGTTATTTTTTATTTTATTGGCTCTTTTTTTAAGTTTTGTTTAAGTTAATCAAGAGAAAAGAAATAAATCTATAAAGGAATAGAAATTATAAAGACTAAAGAAAAGCAATCATTGTGGATATAAAAAAATTTTAAAATCATTAAACTCTGAATAATAAGTATATGTAAATTTGAATCTAAAAAATTCTAAAAAACGGAAAATATCTTCTTACTGTTTTTAATTTAATTCCAACCATAAAAACTATCATGATTTACTTACTTTAAGTTCAATAGATGCGATAAAGAATATTTTCAAAAGTTATTTAAATCAATAAAATACTAATACAATATGAACTTAATATTAATTTCAGCACTTTTTGGTTTTGTTGGTGGTTTAACAAGGTCTTTTGTAGGATTATTAAAACATTACAGAATAAATAAAAATACAAAATTTAGATTTAATTATTTATTAATAACTTTAATAGGTTCTTCTGTTATTGGAGCTTTTACTTCTTTAGTAATAATTTCTGATTATAAACTAAGTTTAATAGCAGGTTATGTTGGTATTGATTTTATAGAAAATCTTGTTAAAGCTTATAAGAAAAAAGTTAATTTATAATTATTTATTATTAATAGCTTTGAATTATTTAAGATTTCAAGTGCAGTTTAATTTAAAGTGTAAAAACATTTATAGTTTTAATTCTTTAAATATTGTATCAATATCTTGTTGTTTCCATCCTTTAGCCATTAAACTATCTTTTATTTTTTGTTTATCAAATCCTTGTTTTATTTTACTATCTATAAAAATTTTTACTTTAATATAACTTAATGCTTTTTGTACATCTGTTTTAGCCCATCCTGCTTTTAACAAATCAAGTTTTATTTTTTCTTCACTTATTCTTTGATTTAGCATTGTTTCTATATATTTTCTTAATTCATCTAAATTTAATACAGTTGTTTGTTCTTTTATTTTTTGTTCTAATGGTTGTGTTTCATTTATTTTTTCATTCTGAATTATGCCACCAGTTATAGGGATTTTATTTTGATTTTTCTTTTTATATAATAAATAACCAGCAAATCCTAAAGTTCCAAATAAAACTAAAATTCCAAATAATATAACTAATGTTTTAGTTGTTCCTTCTAATAATGGTTTTTCAACCTCTATTTTTCCTTTTGGTTTTTCTTGTGTTATTATTTGTTCATCAGGTTTTACAACGCATGTTCTTGATTCTATTGGTTTTTCTGAATCAACACCACAGTTGTTTTTATCATCACAAGTTCTTGTTTGTTGTCCATTTTTGCATATATCCCATATTGTACAATCCCAATTTGAATAACATTGTTGTGGTAAAATTGTTTCTCCACTTCCTACTTTTATTGATATATTATTACTTAATTGCCCTAATTCACCATCATATGCTCTAAACGTTATTGATTCATATCCTTGATAAGATTGTGGATTTGTAAAAGTTACATCCCCATTATAATTTATATTTACCAAAATATGATTATTACCGCCAACAGCATAAGTTAATGATTGCCCGTCTTCATCTATAAAATATTCATTTAATTTTATTTGTGCTTGATTTAAATAAGTTCCATTCACATCTATCTGTATATTTGGAATATTCCTTATTAATTTTGGTTGTTGATCAACTAATTCAAAATCATTTGATTGATTATAAATATTTGTAAATTTAGAATAACATCTCCATTGCCCTCTAACATATGTAGTAACATTATATATAGCATAACAAATATTTTTTTCTTGTAAAGTTTCACATTTAGTATCTTGAACTTGTTGTTTGTTTATATTTTCATATACTGATAGGGGTTGTGTAGATCCTGGTGCATAAAACAATATACTTAAATCATTATTTCCTTGATATTCAACTAAACATGATAATTTCTGATATCTTGTAAAATAATTTGAAAAATATCCTGATATATCTCCATTGCTATTTATTTTTGTTCCGTTTAAAGTTACACTTATTATTTCATTATTACCTAATACAGTATAACCTGTTATTTTATTTGGTTTATACAAAAAAAATGTCATAAATAATATAAAAAAGAAAGTTATAACTATAAGACTTGTATATCCTCTTTTATTCATCTATTTAATTAATATATTTAGTATATAATCTTTACCATTATAGTTTTTTAAATTTGTTAATAAAATTATTATTAAGTTCTAGATTATAAATATTTTATAGAAATCTATAATTTTTTTAATAAATTTTTCATTTCTTTAATTTTTAATTTTAATGAATCTACTGACTCTTGTATCACTTTTCTTGGTTTTCCTTTATTTACTGTTACATCTAAATATGCTATTGATGCTTGTGGATGTTTTAAATTATATCCTGCTGTTTCTACATCTTCAGAATTTACTAATTCATTTCTAATTACATTACATATTGTATGTCCTTGTTTTTCAATAGAAATAGATATTGTATCTTTATCTTCTTTTAAAATTGATATTTCCATATTATTTGCAAATACTTAACTATTTTAAAGCTTTCTGTTGCTTAAATTTTTAACTTAACATTAAGTTATAGTAAAACAATAAATTAATTATGTTATTTTATTATTAACTAAAAATAATCACCTTTAGTCAAAAAAAATTTGTATAATTTACTATACTTAAAAAAAATACATAATTTTAGTTATAAAAGTAATTTAGTTAAAAATAATATAATTATTTTTTTAGTTTAGTATATTTTTTTATTGGTATTATATAATATAAAAATAATAATGTTAATGTTAAAAATAAACTTCCTATACTATAAAAAGGTATTGCCTGTCCTTGTTCATTTTTTGGTAATACTGTACAATCTTCTTCATATATACATTTCCCACTTTTAAAATTATTAGTTTCTAAACCTAAATTTTGACAATCCTCTTTCACAAAATTTCCACTAACAGCTTTACTAATAGTAACACTTGATGTTCCTTCTCCATCTCCATCAGAATCTGAACATGCTGATCTTTCTGTTTTTATATTTACTCCAAGAGCTGAATTAAATGTAGATAATTGACATTTTGGTGCTGATAATCTAGTATATCCTTCTTCTACTATGCAATAATCATTAAAACAATCACCATCTGGGCTACATTCATTATCATTAGTGCAAGTTCTTAAACAACATCCATTTTCTCTTATTTCTGAAAATCTATTTGTAGCATCACGACTATCATCACTACATCGTTGAGTTTGTTGAGTTTGTTGACTGCATGTAACTCCTCCTATTTGACTGCATGTAACCCCCCCACCAAATGAATCTCCTCCACCTTGTAACCTCTGTACACATTGGCTAGATACACAATTAAAACCAGAAGGGCATTCACTATTACTATTACAATCTACAGGTTCTGTACATTCATTATCATTACAATCACCACTTGTACAATCATTATTTTCATTACAATCTGCTCCTTCATCACATACATCTCCAACCCCATTATCATCAGTATCTGATTGATCTGTACTACTTT
>CAYSFG010000009.1:0-64209 GCA_964430545.1 Candidatus Woesearchaeota archaeon | reverse complement strand
TAATTATTCAAAGTTTTTAACATTAATTTAATACTTTTTCATATTATTTCTTTAACTTTTTTAATAATGCTTTTGCTATCAATAGAATATCTTTCTAATAATTCATCTGGTTTACCTGAATGAGGAAGTTCTTTTACATATAAACTATAAACTTTAATCTCATTTCCATTTATTCCAGAAGTTATCATTTCTCCTATTCCACCTTCTTTGTAATGATCTTCTACAACAATTATTTTATTTCCTGATTTTATAGCTAATTCTAATAATTTTCTATGATTAAATGGTTTTATACAATAACAATCAATAACAACTGAACTTATCCCTTCTTTTTTTAGTTCTTCATATGCTTTCAAACATTCATGTAATGTTATTCCAGATCCCATTAAAATAACTTTATCATTATTTGAATTTTTTATAATTTTAAATTCACCTAATCTAAATTCTTCTGAATTTTCATAAATTACTTTAGTTTTACCTCTTGTCATCCTTATATATTTTATCCCATAATTATTAGAAGCTAAACAAACTAGTTTCTCTGAACTAATTGCATCTGATGGATATAAAACTATTGAATTTGGTAAACATCTAAACATTCCAATATCTTCTAACCCCATTTGTGATGGTCCATCTTCCCCTATAGAAACTCCTGCATGTGAACCAACAAAAGTTAGATTTCCACTAGAAACTGCAGCCATTCTTATTTGATCATGTGCTCTTGTTAAAAAAGATGCAAAACTAGAAGCAAATACATTAAAACCTTTAACACTTAATCCTAAGGCCATGCCAACCATGTTTTGTTCTGCTATGTACGCTTCTATATATTTATTTTTATTATATTTTAACAATTCTTCTGCATGTGTTGAGTTTTTTGTTTCTCCATCTGTTGCTAATATAAAAGGATTTTTAACAGCTAATTTTACTAAAGCTTTCCCATATGCTTCTCTTGTAGCTATTAAATCTCCTATTTTATATTCAGTTATTATTTTATTTTCAGATTGATTAAATGAATTTATAGATTTACTTGTTGGTATATTTATTTTTATATATGGCATTTCAACTTCTTTTATTTCTTTTAATGCTTTTTGTAATTCCTCTTTATTTAGTACAATACCATGTTTACCTTCTTTATTTTGTAAAAAACTTACACCTTTTCCCTTCAAAGTTTTTGCTATTATTATAGTTGGTTTCTTCTTTTCTTTTCTTGCTTTAATAAATGCATTTATCAATTGTTTTATATTATGACCATTTAATGTTATTACATTCCATCCAAATCCTAAGAATCTTTTTTTGTAAGCTAAGATATTATGTCCTAACATTGTTTCTCCACTTTGACCTAATCTATTAACATCAACTATTGCACATAAATTACTTAAGTTATAATGTACAGCTAATTGCATTGCTTCATATATAGAACCTTCTGCACATTCGCTGTCACCCATTAATACATAAGTCCTATAATTTTGTTTTTGTAAATTTGCTGCTATTGCCATACCAACACCTACAGAAAGACCTTGTCCTAGTGATCCTGTTGCTATTTTTATATAATTTAAATCTCTGGGCATAGGATGACCTTCTAATGGACTTGTTAATTTTCTTAAAGTTTTTAGATTATAATTTATACATTTACTTCTGTATAAAGCTGAATATAAAATAGGTACTGCATGGCCTTTGCTTAATATAAACTCATCATTATTAATAAATTTTGGATCATCTATTTTGTATTTCATTTCATTAAAAAATAATACTGACATTATCTCTGCGCAGCTTAAACAACTTGTTGGATGCCCACTTCCAGCTTCTGTTGTAGATATTAAAGAATCTATTCTTAGAATATTTGCTATATCTTTCAATTTTTTTTCTGTTGTCATACTTTAATTTTTTTAGAGAATTAATACTATTTAAGTCTTATTAATAATTCTATTTAATTCATTCTTAGATTTCTTGATATCTTTACTATTTTGTATATAACTTCCGACAGCAAATAGATTTGCTCCTGCATTTTTGCATAGTTTTAATGTTTCAGGATTAATATGACCATCAACTTCTATGTCTTTTTTGAATTTTAATCTTAGCATATTTATTTTTTCTAAAGTTTCAGGTAAAAAATCAGCACCATACTGTCCTGGATGTACTGTTAATATTAATACTCTATTTAATAATTTTAAATAAGGTTCTATATACATTATACTTGTTTCTGGATTTAATGCAAACCCTATCTTCTTTTTCTTATTTTTAAGAAATTTAATTAATTCTAATGGTTTTTTTATTTTTTCATAATTCACTATTATTATTTCAAATTTCTTATAATTTTTTTTAATATACCATTCTGGATTATTTATCATTAAGTGTGCTTCATAAGTATATTTTTTATCTAATTTTAAATCAAACCAATTGCTTTTATTTTTAACAAATTTTTCATCCATTATATCTATTTGGAAATGTTTGAATTCTTTTCCTAAATTTTTAATTATTTTATCTAATTCATTCTGATTTTTAGCTATTACACTTGGTATTATTTGTTGTTTCATTTTCGGTTTTTAAAAAATATTATAGTAAATATTATTACAAACAAAATTGGCGGTACAATAAATGAGTATATAGATAAATTTCTGCCTATTGAATAATTTATATTATCTATTGACCAGTATAATATAAAATATCCAATTACAAAACTTAATAATGCTATAAAAATAGTTATTAGGAAATATTTAATTTTAATTTTAGTAATTATATAAATAATCCCAGTAATTAAAGAAATGAAAATTCCTAATAAAAAACCTAAAGAAAATCCTCCTTCATATCCTCCCCTACCATATACTGAACCATAATTTCCTCCAAAGATAAAACCCATTAACGCACTTATTATACCAGAGATTAAAACTACTAAAAATAAAGTTAATACCCACAATATTATTTTGTTTTTATTTTTGTTCATCTTTCCAATTTTTTAATTTGATTAATTCTTCTTTGATATTTTTCTTCTTTTGTATTAAACTCTGTTTCTAAAAATTTTTTAATTATTTTTTTGGCTTTTTCTAAATTAGTGGTTCTTCCAGCTAGGCATAATACATTAACATCATCATCTTTTCTAGCTAAATAAGCATCCTTAACATGTTCAGCCACTGCTGCCCTTATTCCTTTTATTTTATTTGCAGTTATACAAACGCCTTCACCTGAACCACATACTAATATTCCTTTAGAATTTTTTTCACTTGCAACTTTTAATGCTACTCTAGCTGCAAATATGGGATAATCATCATTTTTATCATATTTCTTATTTCCTAAATCTATAGTTTTATATTTTTTAAAAAATATCTTTAATTTATTTTTCAATTCAAACCCAGCATGGTCGCTCCCTATATAAATTTTCATTTAATCCTCTTTAATAATTTATTATGGTAACTACCAAATATTATTAATGATATTATACTTCCTATAGCAGCTAAAAGCATATCCCATTGCGTATCCCATATATCTCCTTGTGTTGCTAAAAATGCATTTCCTGTTCCTGGTTCTGAAGTTATTGCTACCCCCCATTCAAAGAATTCATATGTTGCACTTATTGCCAATATTATTGCTACTATTATCAAAAATAAAACTTTTCCTTTTTCTAATTTAGTTTTTCTTAGTAATAATTCTCTTATAATTAATGCTGGAAAAAATCCTTGTGCTAAATGTCCTAGTCGATCATAATTATTTCTGCTTAAATTTAATAATTGTTTTATCCATTCAAATAATGGATTTTCTGCATAAGTATAATGCCCACCTATTATTAATATTATAAAGTGCATTGCAACAAAAATATAAACTATGTTTGTAAACTTAAATCTTTTATATGTCAAAGTTAAAATTACTACACCAATTATCCCAGGTAATACTTCTAGAAACCATACAAAATAGTCTTTAGGATTAATTAATGACCATATAAATATTATTCCTACAATTATTGATAATATTTTTATTAATTTTTTTTGTTCCATTAAATCAACTCTTTTTTATAGAAATATATAAATATAATACTATTTAAATTTAGTCTTTTATTAATGATAATATAATATAATATAATTTTTAGAATTTATTTTTTTAGTTTTCCTTCTACTAATAATTTTGCAGCAGTTGCATATTTTATATACATTCGTTCATAACCCAATTGAGGAGATCCCATATGAGATTTTATATCAATATCAACATTATAAATATGACCTTTATATTTTTTTATACGTGATAAAGATAAGACATAATCTGTACTTGGGATAAAATAAATTCGTCTATCTTTTGAAAAATTTTTAGGATAAATTTCTTGAGGTTTAAATTCAGTTCCAACTTTTTTTTCTAATAAAGAAAAATAATTATCTAATTTTCTTAAAACAAACAAATCTTCATCATTTTCTAATTTTTGATAATAAATCTCTTTATTAACATTTTTTGACTTAATCCATTTTTCATCATTATATATTACAGATTTTGAATTATTTTTCTTAAATAAATTATCTACTTTATTTGGTATTTTATTTTCATCAGGAACATCTTTATTTTCCCACCCAAAATAACATTTTGGATCTTGAAAAGGTGAATCAAAACCATTAGGTATATTAACTATTTTAAAACTTATTAGTTTAATTAAAGGATAATCATCTAATTGTTCAAATTTTCTATAACATTTAGGACATTTTTCCATAAAAAATTATAAATAACTTAATATTTAAAGATTATTATAATCAAAAAGTTATTTTCTATTTTATTAATCTCATCACTTGTTCTGGTTTTTTATTTTCAAATATTATTTCTTTCATTGCTCTTGTTAATTTTAGTGGTTCTTCTGCTTGCCATATATTCCTCCCAACAGCTATTCCAGATGCTCCACATTGCATAACTTCATAAGTTTCTTGTATAAAATTTTTAGGTTCTATTTTAGTTCCTCCAGAAACAAATATTTTAGATCTACCTGCACATTTAACAATCCATTTAAAATTCTCTTTATTTCCATTATATTTTATTTTTATTAAATCTGCACCTAATTCTAATGCTGTTCTTGCCCCATAGGCTATTGTAGAATTATCATTTTCATCTATTCCATGCCCTCTTGGATATGACCATACTATAACAGGCAAATCATATTCTCTCGCTTCTTCCTGTATTTTTGAAAATTCTTTAAACATTTCTGATTCATAATAACTTCCAGGATAAATTGTATAGCCTATTGCACTTGCTCCTAATTTAACTGCATAGTTAACAGAACATATTTGAGGACTATAAGGATCTCCTTTATCTTTTGATAAACTAGTTTTCCCATTTAATTTCAATATTAAGGGAACTTTATATTTATAATTTTCATAATATTTTTCTGCTAATCCTTTTTGTAATATTATTGCATTATAATTTCCTTTATATGCAATATCTAATATATATTCTGGGTCTATATTTTTTGTTGTAAAATCTGATGGTCCATGTTCTAATCCTTGATCTAAAGCTAAGAATAAGGCTTTTTTATTAATTAATAATTCATTCACCTTATGATTATTCATAATACACCTCTTTTATAAAAATTAATTGTATAATTTCTATTTAAATCTATCTTTTAGCATATGTTTTTCTAATTAAAAATTTATTATTATAAATCATTTAGTAATAATATCTTCTCTATCAGGACCAGTTCCGATCAAAGCAACATAAGAATTTGTTAATTCTTCTATTCTATTAATATAACTTCGTGCATTTTCTCCAAAATTTTTATAATCTTTTAAACCTATAATTTTTTCTATTTCACCTTCATTAATTTTATGCCCACTCTTTGCCATAAAGACTGTTGTAGGATCATAATTTGTATTAATAAATTTAAGACCATTACAATAACTATATCCAAAAACCATAAATGGTTCCATTCCTTCTAAAACATCTAATTTAGTCAATGCTAGTATTCTTTGTTCATTTGTTCTGTTATTTCTTTTTAAGGCATATTTTAAAGCTACAATATCTAACCAGCCTATTCTTCTTGGTCTGCCTGTTGTTGATCCATATTCATTTCCTTTATTTCTTATCATATTTGCTAATTCATTATCTTTTTCTTCTAATTCAGTTGGAAATGGCCCTCTTCCTACTCTTGTTCCATATGCTTTTACAACATTAAATACTAAATCAAAATATAATCCTGAATCATGTTCTAATCCTGATCTTGTAGTTAATCCTGCAGTTACATAAGGATATGTTCCATGATCTATGTCTAAAAAAAATCCTTGTGTTCCTTCTACTAAAATTTTATTTCCTTTTTCTAATTTTTCATCTAATTTTCCCAAAATATTTTTTCTCACATGATATTTGAGCATATTACCATATTCACTATAAACTTGCATTAATCGATCAAAGTTAATTTTATTATCTATAAAAAATAAATCCAAACTAGACTTATCAGCTAATTTTATATCTTTAAATTTATCAACAATAGAACCATTATACCTATTCAACTCAGCATATAATTTAGGGTTTATATCTTCTAATACATTTTTAAGATGTTTAGCTAAATTGTCTTTATCAACCAACATTTCTACTGTAAAATAACCTTTTCTATGATCATGGGTTTCTTTAGATGGCCCAACACCTTTTCCAGTAGTACCTATTTTTTTATCACCACTTAATGCTTCTGTTAAATTATCTAAAGCAACATGCCATGGCATTATTATCTGTGCATCAGAATCTACATATACTATTGTGTTTTTATTTTTTTTTCTAGCAATATTTAATTCTTGAAAAAATGTTATTGGTTCAAATTTTACAACCTTACCTATATAACAATTTATATCTTCTAATAAAGCAGCGCTTGGTATTAAATGAAATACATATTTTTCCCCACTAACAACAACTGTATGTCCTGTATTTGGTCCCCCATTAGCTCTATAAACACAACTAAACCATGGTTTAGTATTATTTTTTAATGATGCTAAATAATCTACTATTTTTCCTTTTCCAGAATCACCGAAAAATGTATCTACAACTGCAACAATTTTCTTATTTAATAATAGATCTTCAATTCCCATTTTAAATTTTTAATTTTAATTCAAGTTTTTAAATATTATTGTGTTATAAATATCATATTAATTAAACAATAATATTTAAATAAAAATATAAAACAATATTATAATAAATAAAACAATAAAAAATTTGAAAGATTTTCGAGTTTAATAAGGCGGTCTTGTATTATTAATTTTAAAATATAAATGTCTTAGTTGCTATGTCTTTTTTATTGAAAAGACTACACATATAACAGAAAGAAGATAAATATTCTTTAAAACATATATTTTAATCAAATGAAATCTTTTTATAGTCTTATTTACAGTTAAAAGTTAAAATGGGTGTTAGGCTTGTACTTATTGATCATCACACAGGTTCTTTGAATCTTGATAAATATAATAATATTACTATTATAAAGACTGACAGTTTAGATTTTTTTTATGAAATTGTTAGTAAACATCTTGATGATAATTATGATTTAATCATAAGTGATGAAGATCCTGATGGTATCACAAGTGCAATTCTATATTTAATAGGTAAAAATAAAAATATAAAATTTTTAGGAAACAGATCTGGTTTAAGTTCTACAAGTTTAGCAGATCTTGAAAAAGAAGGTATCAATAATATTATTGCTTTTGACTGGTTTCCAATTAATTTTTCTGAAATACAGGCTTTCTCAGAAATAATTATATTAAATCCTGTAATGTCTGGTTTATTAAATGTTAATACTTCAGAGATTGTATATAAATCACTTGCCTTAGATAATGATTTTTTAAGGGATATAAGTGCTATAGGAACATTATGTGATTATTTAATTGATACAGCACCTGAAAAGTTCAAAGAATTTATTCAGGCATATAAAGATGTTTTTCCTGAAGTTTATGAACTTTCTTTGAAACATGAACTTGATAGATATAATGCATATAGAATTAATGGTTCATATACAAAGTTATTTGATATTTCATTAATGTTCTGGGCTCCTTATATTCTTGAAGGACAAGATGGAAATAATAAATTAATTAATTTAATAGTTAAGAACCAAAATTTTACTATGGCAGATCTAATTTTTGGTAGTGATAATTTGGCTGTTATATACTTAAGAGGATTATTCATAAATATTTTGACATTAATAAATTTAGAAAGAGAAAATTTTAATAAAGAAGTTAAAATAATTGGCAATATTTATTTGTATAATCCTAAAAATAATAATCAAGGTTTAATGTCTAAGTTTTCTAGTATTATTTGTGATGAAGTTTCTGAAAAAAATCCTAAGGCTGTAATTGTTATAAAAGGTATTAATAATTTTAATGTGAAATATTCTTTAAGAACTCAATTTAGTAATTATAATCTTGGTAGTTTATTAAAAGAGATAACAGAAACTGGGGGAGGACATTCAAATGCTGCTGGCGTCATTTTAAGTAAAGATAAAATTGAAGATTTTGAAAATAAATTATTTAATATAATTAACAATGGAATATAATAGACCTAAGGTTGGAACTGGGGTTATAATTATTAAAGATAATAAAGTTCTCTTAGGTAAAAGAAAGAATTCTGGTGAATGGTGTTTTCCTGGTGGTCATTTAGAATTTAAGGAAAATATTATTGATTGTGGTATTAGAGAAACACTTGAAGAAACTGGAATTAAAATAAAAAATATTAAAATTGTTACTTTTACAAATGATAATAATCATCATTTAGATATACATTACATCACTATATTTATGTTAGCTGACCATGATTCTGGTGATCCAAAAGTTACAGAACCTGATAAATTTAAAGATTGGGGATGGTTTTATTGGAATGAACTACCTGAACCATTATTTCTTCCAATAAAAAATTTATTAGCTTCTGGTTTTAATCCATTTGAATAAAATGTAACAATTATATTACTTTATCGACGGAACTACTTAATAAAAATTTCTCAAAAAAATACTAGGGTTTCATATTAGCTATTCTCTAATTACTATTTATTTAATACCCAGCAATAACTTTCAAGATTATTATCAAATGGATTACCACCATCTCTTTCAAAAAGTTCTCTAAATTCTCTTCTTCTTTCAGGAATATTAAGATCAAATTTAAATTTATCTATAAAATAATTAACCGGTTCTTGAATTCTTGGTCCACTTGAGCCATATTCTAAAGTTCCACGTGTAAACAATTGGAATGGTAAAAAAAGTGGATAGCCACTTATTCCACACCCATAACATATATAGTCATTTGTTCTTGGCCTAAAATAGAATGATGGTGTTCTCTCACAATGAAAAGGACATTTCCCTTGATAATTTTTACTTATTGGTCTTTTTTTCATCCAAGACCCAAGTAAATCTAAACCTATTGGAACTATTGTTAAAAGTTCTAATGAGTGAGGTAAGATTATTCTTTCTTCTTCTCCAGGTTGGAATAGTAAACGTTGTTTCATTTCTTTAAGTATCCTGGGATTTAATATTGTTTAAAATCTTCAAGTAAATTCCTTCCGTAAATCAATCTTGAAAAAGCCTCAGCTTCAAAAGTTCTTGAAAAATTTAAATCAAAATAGAGATTATATTCTGCTAAAACTTTTTTATCATAATTTTCAATCCATCCTAAAAATAGTTTTATAGTCTGTTTCAATGAAGGTTTATTTTTATCATTAATTTGTTCAACAGTAAAACCATTTATTTTTAATGTAGAAATCAAACCAGGAATCAAATCATTTCCGTAAAGAATTTCAGCACCAGATGAAATTCTATTTTCAACATAAAACTGTTTATTAGGATTTTCTAAGTCTATTGCACCAATGCTTAATATAGAATGTTTCTTAGAATATATTTCAGTAGTTTCTACATTTATTACAATCATTTAAACACTTCTCCAGTTTCTTCTGACCAAAATAATAAATCAATTTCTTCAATTGGTATTTCTAAAACTTTGCAAAATTCTTTCATCTTAGTTTCAATGTCTAAATAATGTTTTTTAGTTAAAGGATTGGGAATTTCATTAATTACTCCATGTTTATGTAAGTTTTTCAATATATGTCTATCTAGTATTGTTAAGTGTTCATACATTCCTATATTTCTTGCAAAATGCCCTGTTTCTTTTAAACCAAATCCTTTAACATTTTCAACTAACCAACTTCTTAATTCATAATGATCTTTAAATTCTTTTAATTTATCTTTTATTTTTATTTCACCATTAATAGTAAACATATTCCTTGCTTCAATTATATACCTAGACTTATTATTATTAAATCTTACACCAATTAAATAATTTTTAATATCTTGTTCTGTTCCAGTATAAAGTAAATTAGTTTTAACTAAATTTTGTATTGCTGCATCACATATTTTAGCTCTTGATTGCGGTGTTAATAAACAAAAGCATAATTCAGCAAATATTCTTTTATCATCTTCATTATAAACTGATTTAAAATATTTTAATTTATTATTTATTATTTCTTTTCTTTTAGAATAAGCCTCTTTTAAATATTCTATATCAACATAAGCCATAATTATAACATTTTTTCTAAGTTTATATAATTTATCATAATTAAATATAGCAAAAAAACAAATCTTATAAGTCTTTAGGTTATCTCAATAATATGTTATATAAAATAAGTGATAGTGCAAAAGAGATTAAAAATAAAAAGGCTTTAAAAGATTTAACTAGTAAAATAAAGTCTGAAAAGCCTGAAGAAAAAGCTAGAAGGTTATTTATTAAAAATGATTTTGAAGTTTTAGTTGCTTATGATAATGATTTATTAATAAAAGAAGAAGCCTTTAGATATACTCCAGTTTTAGTAGGTAAATGGAAAAAATATCGGGAACTAGAAAATGTTTGTATAAGGGTTTGTAATGAAGGCATTGCTTTAGTATATCATAAAGATGATCAATCTTATTCTTACAGATGGAGTGGCATAAAATATTCAGAAAAAAGTAAGTTTAGGATAAATATAAATGGTGGTATAAATAAAGAGATGATGAAACTAACAGATGAACTAATAATTATTTTAGAAGCTTATAAAAAATAATTATTTCAATAACTTTCTAAAATTTTCGTAATAATAATTATTTATTATAAAATTATTTTTTATCCATTACATTATGACTTTTATTATATAAAAAAATTCACATATAACTAATATAACGTAAATCTACATTTATAAATAATTTTAATTATCTTGTTTTTTAAAATTAAATTGTTTTTATTCTAATTATATTATTTTTCTATCACATTTTATTATTTTATTAGTTAATAATTTTAAATTAAATAAACAAAAACATATAAATACATATATCTATGTAATAACGTATATGGAATTATTAAAAGTTATAAATATCCTTAGTGGTATAACTAGAAAAGAGAAGTTAATAATACTAAAATATCAAGAAAGATATGATATACTTTATGATATAAAAAAACAAATTAGAAAGATAATTAATTTAAGCTCTGAAGTGAGAAATAATAAAGTAGAAAAAGCCAGAGAATATTTACAAATACTACATTTTGAAGCATTAAATATAAAAAATATATTACAGCAATTTTATAAAATATATAATAATGATGAAATTAGATTATTAGACGCAGAAAAATTAATGAATTCACAGTTAAAAGAACTTTTATTAATAGAAGAAGATTTATTATTGGACTTATTAAAAGATAAAAAATTTGAAACAAGCGCAGCAGGGAGAAAAATAGAAGAAATATTAAATAATATTTTAAAACAAAATAAATTACAGAATGATGAATCTAAACTATATGATGAATTAACAAATATAATAAATAATTTTAAAGAAATAAATATTAAAATAAATAACTTGATAAAAAATATATATACAATATTAGATTTTTATTCTATAATAGATCCAAATAATAAAGAACAATATTATCTTATGGAGAAAAATGAGCAATATTTAAATGAATTATATGAAAAATTAAAGGAAAAATTAATAGAAGAAAAAGATAATATAATTAAACCATTATTGAAATTAATAGATAATAAATCACAAATTTTTAACATGATTCAGAAATTAAAAAATAAAACTTTGATAACTACAAATGATATAAAAAAAGATATTTCAACATTTTCAGATCCTGAAGAGACAAGAGAATATTTGTCAAGGATTTGTATGCATTTAAACAAAGTTGAAGATAGTGATTATATTATGAGATTATTAACAAAACTAGGATTAAAAGCAGATAGTCTTATAAAAAATAAATCATATCAAGAAATATCAAAATTACAATCAGAAATTTCAGAAACAAAAAGCCTTATCAATATTGAACAGGGTCTTGGTTTAAATTTTCTGTATACTAAAAAATATTTATTAAATACTTATCTAAAAAAATTAATATTAGAAGTTTCTAGAAATGGTAATTATTTTTCTATTGCGTTTCTTGATCTTGATAATTTTAAAAGTATAAATGATAATTATGGCCATCAATTTGGTGATAATGTATTAAAATACACATTAAATTTTATTAGGGATAAATTAAGAATTAATGATGAGATATTTAGATATGGTGGCGAAGAGTTTATTATAGTTTTAAAAGATATAGATAATGAAATTACATTTAATATTATAAATAAAATAAGAAAAGAATTTAGTGAAGATAGTAAAGAAATAATGGCTGAAAAAAATTCAAGAATAAATATTGAAGAATCAAAAAAGATAAGTAATTTAACATTTAGTGCAGGTATTTCAACATTAAAAGGCAGAATGATGAATGAAAGGGTTGGTAATAAATTAATAGAAGAAAAAATAATTCAATTAATAAAATTAGCTGATATTGGTGTTTACAAAGCTAAAAAAGATGGTAGAAACAAAATAATATCAATGACTGAAATAATAACTTTATAATAGTAGTAACAATAGAAAGCTTTATTAATATTTAGTAAAATATTACTATATGTCAAATTTTGTATATAAAACTAATAATTTAAAGGAATATATAATAAGAAATAAACATACAGAAATAAATATAGGTTTAAGCAATTCTAATAATGGTGATTTAACTAAATTAACATCAAAAGATAATATTATATCTGCTGAAATAAATTCAGATAATACATATATTGGAAGAATTATGCTTTTATTGCCTAGTTATAAAGAAAATAGAGAGATTATTACCTCTCATATTGATCTAGTTACAAGAATACAAAGAGTGTATGAAATTTTAACAAATAATTATGTTGAAATAGAAACTAATCTTGATGTTCCAAAACTATTAACAGATAAACTAAATATTGGTAAATTTGATTTATCAGAATTAGGAAATAATTATTCTAATTTATTATACACTATAGGTGGCTTAGTAAAGATAGCAGTTAGTTTTGATGAAAGATTATTAGGAAGAACTGATTCTAAGATTAAAATAAAAAATCTTGGTAAATCTGAATATAAACTTGAAACCTTAAAAATGATGGCTAGAGATGTTTGTGAGTGGAATTATTTTGGTTTTGAAGGTTTTAAGAAAGAAAATATAGATCCATCATTAATTTTAAAAAAATTATAAATTGTAATATCAAGTTATTTTTGCATACAATTTTTGTTATATAATCTCTATTAGTCATTATTATTTAAACAAAAACATTTTTAAATGAAACAAATAGTAGTATTTTACATGAATACAAATGAATTAACAACACAAGAAAAAATAAAATTAGCTGTTGATATTTATAATAAATATGCATCCATCTATTCTAATCATGTACATGGTAAACTATTTCAGTTCCAACTTTCAAAATTTGTTTCATTATTACCAAGTAAAGCAAGAGTTTTAGACATTGGTTGTAGTTCTGGCAGAGATACTTTATATTTAAAAGAAGATAATTTTGATGTTATTCCTATAGAAATTTCTGATAGTATGATTGAAGAAGCTAAGAAAAATGGGGTCAATCCTTTAAAGATAGATATCAGAAATCCTGAAGGGCTTACAGGTAATTTTGATGGAATATGGTGCATGGCTACATTCTCAGATATTCCGAAAGAAGAATCTTCTAAAGTATTAATTAACATTAATAATTTATTAAAACCAGAAGGTATACTTTATATAGCTGTAAAAGAAGGTGCATCTGAAGTCATAATAAATAAGGATAGATATGAAAACGCACCTAAATTTTATGCACTATATAAAAAAGATGAACTTGAAAATTTACTAAAGATGAATGGATTTAATATTATAGAAGCAATAGTTTCTGATGATGAAGGTGTTAGGTGGGTTGAAATATTTGTTAGTAAAAAATTATAATAATTTATTTATAATTATATTATCAATTTATATGTTTAATTTAATTACAAATTATGTTATATAATTAAATTTTTATTTCTATAATAATTTTAATTCATGTACAATTCCATCTATTTTTTCATCTATATCAGGGCCTATACCCAAACAAGTTATTGTTCCAGGTTCTACAACTGTATGCCCTGCATCTGTGATTAAAGCTGTAATCAATCCAGAATCTTTAGCTATTTGATTATATTTTTTTAATTCTTTTAAATCAGCAACTTTCAAAACTACTTTAGTCATTCCTTCTTCTCTCCATTTTTTAACTTTATCTTTATCACTTCTTAAAACACATTCTACAAAAGCATGACCACATTGTGCTGATAATTTTCCTTTTGGTAAATTTAAGTCTTTACGAACAATTACTATTTGTTTCATATCCTAATTAGAAATTAACTAGTATTTAAATTATTAATATAAAAATAATTATAAAAAACTTTGAATAATTGATTTTTAAAGATTTAAAAGTCTTAAAAACATAAAATTAGTTAATAATAAACCTTATAAATTAATTAAAAACTAAACATTTATGTTTAGAACACATACTTGCGGAGAATTAACTAAAAAAGAATTAAAAAAAAATATAGTCTTATCAGGATGGGTAAATTCAAGACGTGATCATGGTGGTATTATATTTATTGATTTAAGAGATAGATATGGCATAACTCAAATAGTTTTAGATCCTAAAAAAATACCAGAAGCTGATAAATTAAGAAGAGAATGGTGTATAAAAGTTACTGGAACTGTCATGTCTAGGCCTAAAGATATGGCAAATAATAAGTTAATTACTGGTGAAATTGAAATTGAAATTAAATCTTTAGAAATATTAAATCCATCTGAAGTTCCTCCTTTTGAGATTGATGGAAAAGTAGAAACTAATGAAGAATTAAGATTAAAATATAGATTTTTAGATTTAAGAAGAAAACACTTACAAGAAAATATTATATTTAGATCAAAAGTAATTAAATCAATAAGAGATTGGATGTTTTCAAAAGATTTTATAGAAATTGAAACTCCGTTACTAACAGTTTCTTCTCCAGAAGGAGCTAGAGATTTTTTAGTGCCTTCAAGAATACATCCTGGAAAATTTTATGCATTACCTCAAGCACCACAACAATATAAACAATTATTAATGGTTGCAGGTTTTGATAAATATTTTCAAATTGCTCCTTGTATGAGGGATGAAGATGCAAGAGCTGATAGAAGCCCTGGTGAATTTTATCAATTAGATACAGAAACAAGTTTTTTAACACAAGATCAATTCTTTGAATTAATGGAGCCATTATTTGTCGATCTTACTAAAAAATTTACAGATAAAAAAATATTAAAATTACCATTTCCTAGAATTCCATTTAAAGAAGTTATGCTAAAGTATGGTTCTGATAAACCTGATTTAAGATTTGGATTAGAAATAGAAGATATTAGTGAATTAGTAAAAAATTGTAAATTTGATGTTTTTAAAAAAGCTGTTGCTAACAATGGAGTTGTAAGAGGGATATGTGCAAAAAAAGGAGTTAGTTTTACAAGGACAGAATTAGAAGAATTTACAAAATTAGTTACTAACTTTGGTCTTGGAGGATTAGGTTATATAACATTAAAAGATAAAGAAATAAAATCCCCTTTATTAAAATTTTTAGGAGATGAATTAACAAATAAAATAATTAAAACTTTAGATGCTAAAGAAGGGGATATAATTTTTTTAGCTGCGGGTAGTGAGGATATAGTTGCTAAATCTTTAGGACAGTTAAGATTAGAATTAGGTAAAAAATTAAATATAATAAATGAATCTGTATTATCTTTCTTATGGGTAGTTGATTTCCCAATGTATGAATTAAAAGATGGGAAAATAGAATTTGCACATAATCCATTTTCCATGCCACAGGGCGGATTAGAAGTTTTAAAAAATAAAGATCCATTAAGAATATTAGCATATCAATATGATATTGTGTGTAACGGAATTGAATTATCATCTGGTGCTGTAAGAAATAATGTTCCAGAAATAATGTATAAAGCTTTTGAAATTGCTGGTTATAACTCAAAAGTTGTTGATAAAAAATTTGGGCATATGATCAGTGCTTTTAAATTTGCAGCACCACCACATTGTGGTTTTGCCCCAGGTATTGAAAGATTAGTAATGATTTTAAGAGGAGAATCAAACATAAGAGAAGTTACAGCTTTTCCTAAGAATAAAGCAGCCGAAGATGTAATGATGGGCGCTCCTTCTGAAGTTGATGAGAAACAATTAAAAGAATTACATTTAAAATTAGACTTGATTAAAAAGTAAATCATCTAGAATAATATATACCCATAATATAACTTAACGCATGTGAAGCTCTTAATGGTTTTTTAGTTTCTTCTGTTAATTTTATCATGTAATCTGCTCTGTCTCTTGCTTTTTGTGTTAATCCAAAAGTATCATTGCCGAATAATAATCCATAATTTTTGTTTTCTCTAAATAGTTCTAATAATCTAGTTTCATTTTCTTTTGAATGTTTACTAAACCCAATTATTAGTAAATCCTTAGGTATTTCATTTATTATTTCTAATTCAAAATTTTCATAATCTATTCCTTTTGTTTCTTCTTTTGCTTTTTTTAATATTTTATTAAAATCTTTATTATCAGTAATAATTAATAACTTTAATTTAAATATCCAGCATAATCTTAAAAAATCACTAACTTCTGAACTTAATCTTGGATTTTCCAGTATTACAATAAATTTATTTTTATTTTCTACTTTTATTGATTCTATTACACTATAACCAATCCTATAATATATTTTATTATTTTCTTTTTTTATTTGTATATAAATTTGATTTTTTGACGATTCATTTGGATTTATTTCTTCATGTTTTAAATAAGGATTTATATGCTTATATATTGATTTAGCTGAAATGGGTATTTTATTTAAAAAATTAGTTTTTATAACATAATCTCTTATCTTGTATAATTTAACAAGTTTTAAACAATCATTTTGTAAAGTTTTAAAATCAAATTCTTTCCATTCATTGAATAATTCTATTACTTGTTTCACTTCTTGTAATTCTTTAGCTTTATTAACTTCTAATTTACCATAGCCTATCAAATAATTATTCTCCCTTTCAATTATATTAACGCCCAAATCTTTCAATTTATTTTTTATTTTATCTAAATCTATATCAAATTTATTAAGATAAATTATATATTCCATAAGATTTAAATTATCATGAGTTTTATTAACTTTACTATAATAAACCAACAAAGCCATTAGGTTTTTTATTTATTTGTTATTAACTAAAAGTAAAAAATTTAAATATCATGAAAATTTATGTGGTTTACTATAATCAATTAATTTTATAAATTCTTATTTATTACTAATTTTATGATTTTAGACTATAGTAGTATTAGTGATAAAGAAATAGAAGGATATTATGATATTTGTAATGGAAATCCTATAGCTGCTAGAACTCATTTTCAAGTTGGTATAAAAAGAATATTAAGAGTTTGGTATGAACACAAATTAGAACCTAAAGGAGTAAATATAAAAAGATATGGCAATAAAAGGGTCTATAATAAAAGTAAGATATCAGACCATGAAAGAAAATTAATAATTAAACGTCATACTATGTATGATGGAAGTACACTAAAAGCTGCGAAATCTTTAGATTATACTAGAAATATTATAAGAGAAGTTTGGTTAAGAGAGGGTTTAACAATTAAAAACGAAAAATGGGATGTTTATGTGCCTACTCTAGAAGATATTATTTAAACATAATATATTTTTCTAAAAATTAATTTTGATATATTTAATAATATCATCATCTAATCTTTTAATATAAACTTATCTAAATTTTTTCTGGCTTTTTCTCTATTTTTCTGGTGTTCTTTTAAAAATAGATTAACTTTTTTAATTAATATTTCTTTTAATTCTCCTGTTAATAATTTTCCTGATTTATAGTCATCATGTATTTTTTTTAATTTTTTATCATCTGGCTCAAACATCATCCTTAACCATTGATAACTAACATCAACGTCTGGATTACCGCCTAATTTTCTATGTTCTTCTAATGTTGCTTGCCCTCCAGAAAATGCATATTTTTTTATTTTTTTTTCAACAATTTCTGGCGTATCTGTTGTATAAATTGCGCTGTTTTCATCTGAAGTAGACATTTTTCCTGTAGTCCCTTGTAATCCTGGCATAAACATACAATGTAAAGCTCCTGGTTTAAGATATCCTAATTTAGGTAAAACATCCCTGCCAACCCTAAAGAATGGATCTTGATCAATTGCCATGGGTATTAAACAAGGTATATTTTTTTTCTTCAATACAGATGGTAAAAAACAAGGAACTATTTGCATTGCTGGATAAAATATTTCTCCTATATTGTTTTCATTTTGAAATCCAAATACTGCTTTATTTGTAGAAAAAGTTATTTTTTTCGCTACCCTTATTGCTTGTTTATACATTGTCTTTCCATAATCTGTATCTACAAATATAAAAGTTTTTTTAGGATTAAATCCTAATGCAATTACATCCAAGGCATTTTCATAAGCTAATCTATTTGTGTCTTCCAAACTTAAGTTTTCTTTAAACAAGAATTTCTCATCATCTGTTAATTGGAAATATAATTCTACATTAAATTTATCTTGTAGCCATTTTGTCATCATCCATGGCATTAGATGTCCTATATGTACATTACCAGATGGCCCTCTACCAGTATATAAAAAGAATTTATTTCCTTTTTCATATTCATTTAATATAAAATTTAAATCTCTATGTGCAAAAAATATATTTCTTCTTAGTAAAAAATGTAAATCTTTTGTATATTTTTTTAATTTATTTAAAACTTCTTGGTTTAATCTTTCTACACCAAATTCTTTGACTAATCTTTCATAGTCTATTTCTCCTTTTACTTCCCATGGTGTTACTGAATTCATTAATATTTTTAATATTATCTTATTTTTAATATTATTGGTTTACTATTTAGTGGTCTATTGCATATTTCATAACTATTTCATCATCAAGAATTCCTTCTATTTTTTCTAATTCTCCAAATTCATCAAATAATTTCCATGTTAATTTATCATAAGTTTTAAAAAATTTTTCCATTTTTTAATCTATTAATATATCAAAAATATAAACTTTTCTATAATATTTATTTTAATAATTAATATGGATAATAAAATATTAATTATAATAAACGAACAAAGTCTTAAAATTATTTTTAATTTGTTGATATATACTAAAGTATAGAAATATTAATTATTAATATACTACAACATATTATCACATTAGAAACATTTATAAATATGTTACTACTTTTAAATAGATTTAAAATGGCAGAATCACTAGATCAACCAAAAATGTATTCTGTAGAAGTTATAGGAAATACAGTATCAAATACTAATCTAAAATTAAGTCATACAATAGAAAAATATGTATTAGAAATTAATGAAAGAATCCCTATAATATATAAAGGGGAAGTAATAGGTAGTATTCTTACAAAAGAAGTTGGATTAGAAGATAGATTAAAGAATTTTAATAAACCATTATTAATTGATGTTAAAGATGAGAAAATGCAATTTGATGGAGTAGATTTCTTTGAAATAAAAAGTGATAATATAACTCAAGATATTAATAAAGAAGGGAATAAGACCCTTATATTTTCTGGAAACTTTCACGGTGTAAAAATCTTAGATGATGATATAACTTCTCAACAAAAAATAATTTCTCAACAACTATTACCAGAAGAATTAACTTATAAAATTAGTGATGATCTATTAGAATTAACACCAAGATATATGATTAATAAATTAATTGGTTCTTCTTTTCCAGTTTGTTATAGAATATCAAATTATGAAAATATTAGATTATTTGATATAAATAATAATGTATACAATGCAATTTTAGAAAAACTAACTGTTTTAGAAGAAGAAAAAGTAGAACATCATGATAAGTTTGATAAAGAAATTAAAGATTCTGAAAAAGATAAATTAAAAGAAATATTAAAAATTGATGTTGAAGATGTGATAAATAATAATATGTTTAATAAAATAATTAAAGAACATGAATTACATTTAAAAGTTTATTATTTAGGCTTTGATGGAAATTCTAAAGAAAGTACAATAACTGTAGAAGTTTCGCCTAATGATATAAGAAATTTTAGAACAAATGTATATGATTATATTAAGTTTAATTATGATCTTCATTTCAATATTCCAAAAAAATGGTATAAAAGAAAAACAATTTCTAAAATAAGTGTAGAAGGAAAATTTAAAGATAAAGATTACAAACTGGAAAAAGATTTAAATGATAAAAATTTAGAATATGCAGAAGAAAGTATTATTGTACTTGATGATGATAGAAAAGAAGCTGAAGATTCTAGAAGAAAAAGTTTATTTAGTGAAATTAAAGTAGGAGAAGAGATAATACTACCAAATTTAGAAGAAAGTAAAAGAGATAGTATATTTACAAAAGGAATAAATTATTTAACAGAGATATTCTCACAAAGTAATAAAGATATTAAAGAAAAAATTGATGTAATAGAAGAAAAAGTAAGAAGTTCAGATGATAAAAATGGGAGTGATAAAAATAATAAAATATCATTAAATGGAAATGGTTATAAAAAGTATATTATTGGTGCAACATTATTAGGTATTGGGGCATTATTAGGTAATCAATGTAGTGATAATAATTTAGAAAAAATATTAAAACCAAAAGATACTGTAACAACAGGATTAAATGAGGAATTAAATATTACAAAAAACAAATTAAAAACTTTAGAATCAAGTTATGATACATTACTTAACACTTACAATAAATCAAATGAAAAACTAAGTAAATTAGAAAAAGAATGTAAAGATATAGATGAGCCACCCTTAGTACCAATAAGAATAAGACAAAAAGAGAAAAAAAATAAAGATAAAAAATTAAAATTAACACTACATCCACTATATAATATTAAGATTAATGGTCAACCTTACCCCTATATTAAAATTGATGATTATAGAAATGACCCTATAGTAAAAGCTTTTGGTAATGAAATAGATAATTATCGTAAAGAAGCTTGTAAAACATTAAAAGGTGTTTCTGTGTTTACATATTTTGTAGATAAAAGTTATAAATTGTATTTAAATAATTATGAATCAAAAACAGATAATTCAATAAAAGAAACTTCTTCTTCAGCTAGAAATAAAAATTTTTACAAAGGTATAAAAAAACTTTTAAACAAAAAAATAGTTGGTTCAGACAATCTATCAGGTGGTTATAAACTTTCTATACCTTGTGATAAGGTGAAAAAACAATGAGAAAACTAATTTATCCAATAATATTAGCATCTAACATATTTACTTCTAATACTTATTCAGCAGATATACTAAAAGGAGATTCAATAAAAGAAACTAGAAAAATAGTAGATATTCCTAGTATTATATGTGAAAAAAATGCAACTCCAATAGATAAAAATAATATCCCAGATAATATATTTGTAGATAATAGCGGAAGTAATCCAATTATTAAAATTAGAGATAATAATATCACAGATATAACAAATTTAGAAGCAGTTATTATTGATAGAGATAATAATAATATTGGTAAACAATATTGTAATTTAAAATTAAAAGAACCAATAAGTAATTTAGATACAAAAGCATTAGATAATAGTTATGATGTTTTATTATTAAAAAAAATAAGTAATACATATATAATAATTGGAAGAAATATTGTTATTCCTAGTGGTGCTACAATGCCATTACTTGAAACAGTACTTGAAACAGAACTTGAAACAGAAGAAACAATTAAAAAATTTAATAATCCTAATACAGACAGTTTATTCCCACCACCACTAAGAAAACCAATTGCAGAACTATATTTATTGCCTAGAAGTAAATTAGAAAAATCAAAATATACTCTTTCATTATTAACTGCATTAAGTTTTAATGATGATCTTACATACAACCCCAATGGTATAAACTTTAGTATAAATCCTAAATTTAACAGTAGATTTCAAATTTCAGCAGCACGTAGTATAAATAATGGCTTTAGAATTGGTTTACTTGGTGGTTTAAAATTAATAAGTGATTATGAAAGTAAAATGAATAAAGAAAATCTTAGTATAAACACAAATGATGGTTTATATGATTTTAATATAGGTGGGGGGGCGATATTTAATATAAATCATGCTAATAGATTAGAAATAAACAGCAGGTTATTATTGGCTTATATACAAGATTCATCAAAAAAAGATTTTAGTAATATTATAATTAGTAACAAGAAAGATGGATTATTATTAGAAGCAAGACTTGAATTTCCTAATTTAATAATAAGTGAAAATTTTAGTTTAGGTCTTGGAGTTAATAATCATTCAGATATATACACAAAACTCATACAAAATGATTTAGATTTAAATAATTCCATTAATAATACATTTGATGGTGGTATTATGCTTAGAGCTGGTCCAGATATATTTAGATTATTTACAGGTTATCAAAATGATTCTACATATTTACCAATGTTTGATCCTTTACTTAATCCGACAACTAACCAGATTTATGGAAATGGTATAAAAGCTGATATTATATTTAGATTTACAAGAAATATGCCTTTATATTTAATTGGAGGCACAGAGTTTACACGTGGTGATTTTAAGAGAACTGATTTTAATTTTGGGTTAAGCTGGTATAACAAAGTTGTAGAATTAATATATAAATTAAGTAATATTAAAACACCTGATATTGCTAGCGCAAAGGATAATAGTATTATTTTACAATTGACTTATCCTCCAGCTTATGCTGATGCAAAACCAAAAAATGGTTCAGATTCACAAAATTTATTACCTACTAATAGGAATTATAGTAAATAGAAAGATTTATAAATAAAAAACACCTTTCAGGAGTAGTTACAAAATGAGCCTAATAAAAAAAACAATAAGTGTGGTTGCTTTGTCAACATTAGCTTGTGCAACAACAACAGAATATGCACCAAGTTCTATAAATGGTAAAATAGAATCTTATCTTATTATTAATGATCGTGAAATACCAGTAAATAAAATTAATTTTAATTATAATCAAACAGATTGTAATGTTTGTGCTATAGAAAAAGAAGTTAGTTTTAGAGACCCGTATAATGCTGAAGTTAAAACAAAACAAAATCTTTTTGCAAGAGTATGCAAAGAAAAAGAGCTTGTAACTAATATTTTTAGTGGTGAACCTTTATATTCAAATGATAGTACAAATAATATAAAATATACAATAGAGACATTACTATTGCCTGGCGGTGGAGCAGTTCAATTAAGATTAGATGATGAAAATGCTAAAGCTAGAATATTAGATGAAATGCCAGAAGATCCATGCCCGGCAAAAAAATAAGTTTTTTATACTAACACCATTCTTTACTTTTATGTTTTTTGGTTTAATAAGTATTATAAGTGTATTTATTGGCTTAATAATAGCTAATTATACTAAAGATGAATATAAGCAAGGTAAATTTTATTTTAATATTTTAGAGATAATTATATTAATTTCATTGATTATTATAACAATAAATTATAATTTTAATTATTTATTACTTATATTTGGTATTATAATAGGATTTATAGTGAGATATGAATATTTTTATTTTAGCATATTTATCATTAGTATCATTAATAAAAATTATAATTTTTTAGTTTCATCTTTAACATTTTTATATGGTCTTCCTTTTGGAACATTAATATTTAAAAATATAAAAAATTATAAAACTTTAATCTTGCAATTAACATTATTTTTCATTCCCATTATTTTATATTTCTTTAAATTTAATCTAATAAGTATTGCTTCTGGTGCTTTAATATCAATTTTTTTATTAAAAATACATAGTCTTTTAAATTTTAAGTTTAATCATTAATTGCATGTTATATATGATTGGTATTGGGCTTGGAAATGAAAAAGATATTACTTTAAATCAATTAGAAATTCTTAAAAATTCTGATATTATATATTTAGAATGTTATACTTCTATGATAAATTTTGAAGTTAAAAATCTTGAAATATTAGTAAATAAAAAAATATTATTAGCAAATAGAGATATTGTTGAAAATTCTAATAAAATAATTGAGAATTCTATTAATAAAAACGTATGTTTTTTAGTTAAGGGAGATGTTTTTTCTGCAACTACACATTTTGATTTGTTTTTAAGAGCTAAATCTGAAAATATAAAAATAAAAGTATTGCATAATGCTTCTATATTTAATGCAATTTCAGATTGTGGTTTAAGTCTTTATAAATTTGGTAAAATTGCCTCTATTCCTTATAACAATGATAATATCGAAACACCATATAATATTTTAGGAGAAAACAAAAATATGCATACATTATTTTTATTAGATCTTGATGTTTTTAAAGACAAATATATGAATTTTAAAGAAGCTTTAGGATATTTATTAAAAATTGAAAAAGAAAAAAAGAAAAATTTAATTAATAAAAATATAAAAATTATTATTTGCGCAGCTATAGGAACTAATAAAGAAAGAATTATCTACGGAAAAATTAATGATTTATTAAATTATAACTTGGATATATATCCTCAATGTTTAATAATCCCAAGTAAATTGCATTTTATTGAAGAAGAAATGTTAAATAATTATAAAATTTAATCTTCATCAGCTACTATTAATGTACTTGTTTTTATTACACCTTTAACTTTACCTATTTTCTCTAAAGCTAATTCTTTTAAATTTATTAAATTATCACTTTTGACAAAGGCAATTAAGTCATATTCTCCATATAATAAATGTAAATTTTCTACTTCTTCTATTTTCATTAATTCTCCAGCTATTTTATTTGGTTCCATTCCTTCTATAGCTATTAATACATATGCTTTAACCATTTTTATTCCTTTTCTATTATAACTTCATACTTTGTTAAATTTGTGTTTGGTATAAAGATTATCTCCTTATTAATTGTTTCTATTTTTGTTTCTAACAAATTTATTGCTAATATTTTTCCTTTAATTCCTTTTACTTTTATTAGATCTCCTACTTTTATTTTATTTGTATTTTTTAAATAAAAATTTGAAATTAAATTAGGAATCCAATCCTTAAATGCTAATATCAAAAATATTGATATCAATACTAAAAATATTGCAGCTATAATTAATAATACATTTGATGGTACACCTAATTGTGTTAATATTAATGTTAATATTATAAAATAAATAATATATTTTAATGCAGACAATAAATGTTCTTCTACACTTATTTTTATTTTTAATTGTTCTTGTAACAATTTGTTTAATTCTATTCCTCTAAAAAATCTTCTCAATATATTAGTTAATGTAGTAACTATTATTAACCCAATAATTAGTATTAAAAATGCGCCTATTACTTTTATTGGAAACTCGGTGTATTTTATCATATTTATTTAGTATTATATAGTCTTAAAAAGCTTACTTTTTACTTAAATAAATTCTATAACCTGATGATTTAGCTATTTCTTTTATATTCCCAAATACTTTATTCATTTTAATACTCAGAGTTTTTCCACCTTTATTATGCCTAGCAACTATCTGTAAAGTACCTTTATCTTTTAAATAAGCATAAGAACTTTCTATTAATTTTAAGCATAATTCTTTTCCTGCTGTTTGTGGGGGGTTTAATAAAATTACATTAAAATTTTCTCTTATATTTTCAAAACCATCACTATGTATTGTTTGAGCTTTTAATTTGTATTTTTCTAAATTCATTTTTGTTATTTTTATAGCCCTTTCATTAATATCAGAAAATATTAATTCTAAATTTTTAATTGTTAATAATAATGTTAGCCCTATTATACCATATCCACATCCTAAGTCTAATATTTTATCTCTTTCTTTTATTAAACATTTATTTATCAATAATTCTGTTCCTATATCAACTTTTTTAATAGAGAACAATCCAGATGCTGTATAAAATTCTAAAAATTTATTTCTTAATATTGTTTTTACTTTATTTATTTTTAATTCTGATTTTGGTTCTTTTATAAAATAATGTTCTACCATAAGATATTAATAAAAACAAATAGTTTATATATTTTTGTTTAAAATATTTTATATAAGAACAACACAAAATTATAACGATTTTATAAGTAAATATATCAAATAAAACATTATAATAAGCATTATAAATTTTACTAAATACCTACTTCTACTAAAAATGACAAATGAATATAAACAAAGTGTTACTAAATATGTACATGACCATATAGAAATAGTATCGAAAGCAAGAAAAAAATATTATGATATAAGAAATATAGAAGATAGAAAAATATTTGTAAATGAAAATTTTATTATACAAGATCATAGAGAAGAAATTTATCTAGAAGGATTAAAATTTAAAATGGGAATAGAACAAAAACTAGAAAAAGATATAAAAAAAGATGAATTTATATTAACATTTTCATTTCAATCAATATGCATAAAACATGCATTATATTTTTTTGGAAAAATGCATAATATATATGGAAAAAAAAGAACTGTATATTTAGAAACGTTAAATGAATATAAACCATTTTATATAAGAACACCAGGATTAAATGATGTTCCATTACTAGAGTCAGATAGGGAAGATGAAATGATTGCATTTTCAGCACAATATCCAAGAATAAAAAAAGCAATAATAGAATCAGCAAGACCATTTGAATGCTTAAGATACCATTCAAATAATTTTGTAAATTGGTCACTAGGTATAGCTCGTTTTAAAGATGAAAAAACACCAAAAAATATTTATAATACTTCAAGTAGAAAACTAGACAAACCTGAAAAATTAAATATTTATGCCGCAAACGCAATAAGAATATTAAGTGAAATTATAACAAAAAATATAAATGGAAAAAAATAAAAGCCCAAAAATTGCCCAATAGTATAATTCTGATATTATATTGTGTTAATAAAGATTCTTGCAATTTAAAAGATAATATAATAAACAACATTTAGAAAGTATATTAGATCAAATGAATAACAGAAAAAGAATATTTTTAAGCATATATAAAAATTAATATTATGTAATATGTAAGATTAAAAAAATTAATATTGTATAATAATCTCTTTTTGATATAATAATATTTATAAATTAGATTAATCAGTAATTTAGATAATGGAAAGCAAACCACTGATATGGAAAGATGAAAGAGGAGAAAAATATAAGATTTCTTATAGTGAAGAATTACAATTAAAAAATTTAACTACTTTAAAAAAACAAGTTAAATGGCAAAAGATAAATTTTTTAGGAATAATATTGTTAATTATAGTATTATTTACATTTGTTCTTTTATTAACTTATACATTATATAAATTGGATGGTATAGATTTTTTTACTAGAATAGCTTACAGATAAAATTAAATTAATATGATACAATTAAACCTATTTGATATCTAAAAAAATCATGTTAAAATAATAAAGTCAATATTAGTGGTTAATAATAAATATTTTTGAACATTCTAAATCAATAAAACAATTATTTTAAAATTAATAGAATTATTTTTTTTGTTTTAATTTATGTTTATTATAATAATCTTTTAGTCTTAATGTTTCAGTAACATGATTAGATTTAACACGATATTTAGCATTTAATCTTCCAGTATTATAAGCTGCTAAAGCAAGATCCCAAGATCCTAAGGCAGTATATTCATCTTTTAAAAGTCTTGCAGCAGCATCAGTTGATTTATTAATATCAAAACGTTCATCTAGTTTTGATAATATTTCATAATTCCATTTATTTTTTTTAACTAAAGAGAGCAATTTTAAACCATGGTTTCTATCTCTGCCTGTTGTACGTGAATTTCCATAAATCTTTAAATCATAATATGTTGCCGTACCAGGTTGAAATTGGAAAGCACCAGCACCACCATCACTGCCTTGATTTAATTCAAGAGGATTTCCATAACTTTCCCTCATAGCAAGACCCGAAAGAGTACCTTTTGGTATATCATATTTTTCTTCAGCTTTAGAAATAATATTATCCCATCTATAAGTTCTTAAAAATTTCCCATAATCTGAATGTTTGTCATATTTTTTAATTTCATTAACAATTAATTTATTTGGAATTTTTTCAGTTAGGGAAATAGGAAATTGATCAACAAAACCATTCTCAGCAGCATCTGTTATTTCTTTAATAGTATTACTATGTCTACTAAAAGATTGCAATATTCTTGTACTATCTAAATGATAATCTTCTAATGCATAATTAAATGAGTTTGAAAGAAGAAAAGTTGTTAATGCAGTAGAAGTTCCTAAAGTTTTAACCCAACTTAAAGAATTTGCTGGTTTTTTTCTAAGAACTTTTTTATGATAAAAATCTTTTATTTTTTTTGCTACAGGATTAATTAAAAATTTATTAAAAAAATATACACCAGAAAATAAAGTTAAATAAGAACCCAACATTGCCATACCTTCATATTCTCCAGAGTTATTAGAAACAAAATCTAAAGTTTTATCACCTGCATAAATATACAAAGCATTACCACCTAATCTAATCATATTAGGGTCTAAAATTCTATCTATCTTAGTTTTCCTTAAACTTCTATAGTTTTTTATTCTTTCTATTAAGTTATCTATCATAGAAATATGAAAACATTGATCATTTAAAAAACTTTCTATTTGTAACTACTATATAAGAGTATTAAATAACCTTAATTTCTGGACCACAATACCTACACCCAGGAGCATTACCACCAGTCAAATGAGAAATATGTTGTGTAAATGAAAAATTTGCAACATTATTAGAAACTTTTGATTCTACACTTACAGGAGAAGCACCGGTACTGCCATAATGTTTAGGTTCTGATAATTCAGAATTTTTGTTATAACCAAAAACATTAGAGACATTAGCATAATTTGATAATACAGCATTAACATCACCTGCTTTTGGTACAGAATAAGCATTACCTGTGTTTTGAACAGAATTAAACGAATAAGCAGCAGGAGTAGACATAGGTATTGTAGATTTTGGGGAATAATTAATATTAGATTGTGGATTATCTGATATTTTTTTATATAAATTTTTAAAATATTTTGATTCTTGTATTATTTTAGGAATATTTTCTTGATTAGTTTCTGTAGCATATATTTTTGCTTTTTGAATATTTTGAGATTTTTCTTCAATAACTATCAATTCTATCAACTTTTGAGTCATTATATTATCAAAGTTTACTTTAAAAATTACAGAATTAGCTACTTGTAATGGTATTAGATGCCCTTGTTTAGACAATAATTTTAAAGTTTCATAAGTCCAGCTAACACTAAAGTTAGTAATTTTAGCTATTTGATTAATATTATAACCACGTTCACTATATATTAATAATTTTAATATTTGTTTTTGTTTTTCTGTTAACATTTTGTTTTAACGAATAATCATTCTGAAATACCTAATTATTCTGTAGTACCGAATGTTTATATAGTTTTTGGTGTAGAAACTTTGAAATACACGTATACATATTATAACTATAACAACTAAGATTATAAGAAATGAAGTTTATGAAAAACTTGCTATTTTTAAAGAAAAACGTTAAAAACCAATTACTATTGTTTATTATATGCAAAATAAGAATTCAACATTATATATAGCAGGTATTTGTACTATTTTATTTATTTTACAATTAATATTTCCAATAATAACAAATATGTTTGTATTAAAATCATTTTATGTAATAAAAGAACCATGGACACTAATTACATCAATGTTTTTACATGGATCTATTGTTCATATTTTACAAAACATGTTTGCTTTGATATTATTTGGAATTATATTGGAAAGTATAATAGGAACTAAAAAATTTCTAATAAACTATTTAATAGCCGGGATATTAGCAGGATTATCATCAATTTTTTTTTATAATTCAGTTTTAGGGGCATCAGGAGCAATAATGGGTATAATAGGTTGTCTGGCTGTAATAAAACCAAAAATGCAAATGTGGATAATGGGAATACCAATGCCTATGTATATAGCAGGAATAATATATTTAGTATTAGATTTATTTGGGATATTAATGCCTAGTAATATAGCAAACATCTCGCATATAGGAGGGTTATTATCTGGAGTAATATTCGGATTTTTAATAAGACAAAAAACTCCAAAAGAAAAAGAAGATAAAATGTATGTATCAGAAGAAGAAATGCAAAAATGGGAAAACGATTATCTTAAATAAATTTTATTAGTCTATTAAAGGTATAAGTAAACTATAGTTAACTTTATAAATAATAAAAATATTACAAAATCATGGAAACAATACAAGAATTAGAAGTATGGTATATAATCCCAAGTATAAGAAAGGAATTATCTTTGGCTTTAAAAAATAAAGGATTAAAACAAGTAGAGATAGCTGAGAGATTAGGCATAACAAAAGCAGCAGTAAATCAATACATAAGTAAGAAAAGAGGCAATGAAATAAAATTAAATAATAAAATAATAGAAGAAATAAAATTATCAGCAGAGAAAATAAAAAATAAAATTGATGCCATAAGAGAAATTCAAAATTTAATAAATATAGCAAGAAAAGAAAGAATAGTATGTGAAATTCATAAAAAAATAAATAAAGATTTTAATGAATGTAATGTATGTTTTGAACCAGAATTAATAAAAGTAGGATTATAAAATGCTAGAAATAAAAGATTTACATATAAGTGTAGAAAACAAGGAAATATTAAAAGGGATAAATATAAAAATAAATCCAGGAGAAATACATGCATTAATGGGGCCTAATGGTTCAGGTAAAACTTCATTATCTTATACAATAATGGGTCATCCAAAATATAAGATAACAAAAGGGCAAATATTATTTAATGAAAAAGATATTACAAAATTAAGAGTAGATGAAAGAGCAAGATTAGGATTATTTTTAGGATTTCAATATCCATTAGAATTATCAGGAGTATCAATACCACAATTTTTAAAACAAGCGTGCAGTTCATACAATAAAGAAAATTTATCATTTATAGAATTTAATAACAAATTAAAAGAAAAAATGAAAGAACTAAATATAAACCAAACTTTTATTAATAGATATTTAAATGAAGGATTTTCAGGTGGAGAAAAAAAAAGAAATGAAATATTACAAATGACAATGTTAAAACCAAGTATAGCTATACTTGACGAGCCAGATTCTGGAACAGATATAGATGCATTAAAAATAATATCAGAAGGAATCAATAAGTCATTAAAAGAAAATAAAACAGGAATATTATTAATAACACATTACAATAGGATATTAAATTATATTAAACCAGATTTTGTACATATAATTAATGATGGAAAAATAGTTTTATCTGGAGATTTTAGTTTAGCAAACGAAATAGAAACAAAAGGATATGAAAAAATAATAGGTGAAAAAAATGAGTGAAACAAGTTTTTTAGGTATAGATCAGAAAAAGTATGGCTTCAAAGATAATTTAGAATATTTAGAAGTAATTCCAAAAGGATTATCAAAGGAAACAATAGAAAAAATATCAAAAATAAAAAACGAACCAGAATGGATGTTAAATATAAGATTAAAAGCATATGAAGAATTTTTAAAAAAACCAATGCCTAAATGGGGATTAGATCTTTCAGCTATAGATTTTAATAATATAACCTATTATATGTCAACAGTAGACAAAGTTGCAAAAAATTGGGATGATGTTCCTGAAAAAATAAAAAAAACATTTGAAAAATTAGGAATACCAGAAGCAGAAAAGAAATTTTTAGCAGGTGCTGGCGCAATGATGGAGTCAACTACAGCTTATCATAAATTAAGAGAAGATTTGGAAAAAAAAGGAGTTTTATTTTGTGATACAGATACTGCACTAAAAGAATATCCTGAAATTATAAAAAAATATTTTGGAACAGTAGTGCCTATGTCAGATAATAAATTCGCAGCATTAAATACAGCTGTATGGTCTGGAGGAAGTTTTGTATACGTGCCTAAAGGAGTAAAAATTGATTTGCCATTACAAGCATATTTTAGAATAAATGCACAAAATGTCGGACAATTTGAAAGAACTATGATAATAGTTGACGAAGGAGCAGAGGTTCATTATGTAGAAGGGTGCTCTTCAGCTTCATATTCAAGTAGCTCATTACATACAGCAGTAGTTGAAGTTATAGCTTTAAAAGATTCAAGAGTAAGATACACAACATTGCAAAACTGGTCAAATAATGTATATAATTTAGTAACTAAAAGAGCCCATGCTTATGAGAATGCATATGTTGAGTGGCTTGATGCTAATATTGGGGCTATGACTATGAAATATCCATCTGTATATTTGAAAGGTGAATATTCTAAAGCAAATATAATTTCAGTAGCGTTTGCAAATAATAATCAAATTCAAGATGCAGGAGCAAAAGCATTGCACTTTGCATCAAATACTTCATCAACAATAATTTCAAAATCAATAAGTAAAGGTTCTGGTAAAACTATATTCAGAGGTTTGGTACAAGTACAAAAAGGAGCAAAAAATTGTAAATCACATATGAGATGTGATGCTCTTCTTTTAAACAAAGAATCAAAATCAGATACTATTCCTAGTTTAAAAATAAATGAACAAGATGTACAAGTGGGTCATGAAGCTACAGTGGGAAAAGTAGGGGAGGATCAATTATTCTATCTAATGTCAAGAGGATTAACAGAACAAGAAGCAGTAAATTTAATTGTTAATGGATTTTTCAAACAATTCACAAAAGAATTACCATTAGAATATGCAATAGAATTTAATAAATTAATAGAATTGGAGATTAAAAGTAATGGATAATATAAAAAAAGATTTTCCAATATTTAAAAGAAAAATAAATAATAAGAAATTAATTTATTTAGATTCTGGAGCTACTAGTCAAAAGCCATATTCTATTATAGAATTTGAAAGAGAATACTATAAAAAACATAATGCTAACATAAACAGGGGAATACATACATTAGGTGATGAATCAACAAGAATGTATGAAGAAACAAGAAATAAAGTTGCTAAATTTTTAAATGCAAATCCTAAAGAAATAATATTCACAAAAAATGCTACAGAATCAATAAATTTAGTAGCAAGATCCTTTCTAAAAAAAATATTAAACAAAAATGATATAATTTTATTAACAGAAATGGAACATCATGCGAATATTATACCTTGGATGATAATTGCTAAAGAAACAAAAGCAATAATAGAATATATAAAAATAAATGAAGAGGGGATTTTAAATTTATCACAAGCAAAAGAATTATTAAGTAAAAAACCAAAAATATTAGCTATAACTCACATATCAAATGTTCTAGGAACAATAAATCCAATTAAAGAAATAATAAAATTAGCACATGAGTATGAAGTTCCTGTTTTAATAGATGGTGCGCAATCAGTTCCTCATATGAAAACAGACGTAAAAGAATTAGAGTGTGATTTTTTAGCTTTTTCAGCACATAAAATGCTAGGACCAACAGGCGTAGGAATATTGTATGGAAAACAAGAATTATTAAAAGAAATGGATGTTTTCATGGGTGGGGGAGACATGATTAAAAAAGTTTATTATGATAATTATATAGAAGAGGATATTCCTAATAAGTTTGAAGCAGGGACACCAAACATAGCAGGAGTGATAACATTTGGAAAATCAATTGAGTATTTAGAAAAAATTGGAATAGAAAATATAAGAAAATATAACAAAGAATTAGTTAAATATACAATAGAAAAATTAAAACAAATAAAATATTTAAGAATATATGGCCCTAAAGATATAAATTTAAGATCAAGCATAATAAGTTTTAATTGTTATACAAAAAATGGAACATTAATACACCCTCATGATCTGGCAACATTATTAGATGAAAAAGGAATAGCAATAAGGGCAGGGCATCATTGTTGCATGCCATTACACGAAAAATTAGGATTAACAGCAACTTCAAGAGTAAGTTTTTATTTATACAACACAAAGAAAGACGTTAATCAATTAATAAAAGCAATAAAAAATGTGAATAAAATATTTAACAAACATCTAGAGGTTGTAGCAAAATGAACCTAACAGAAGAAATGTACACTGAAATGATATTAGATCATTACAGAAATCCAAAGAATTTTGGAAACTTAACAAATTCAGATATAAAATTTAAAGACACTAATCCTAGTTGTGGAGATGAAATAGAAATAACAGCAAAAGTAGAGAATAATAAAATAAAAGAAATAAAATTTAATGGAAAAGGATGTGCAATAAGTATAGCTTCAGCAGAATTAGTAACAGAATATTTAAAAAATAAAAATATAAAAGATTTACAAAATTTTACAAAAAAAGAAGCATTGGAATTATTAGGTATAAACTTAAGTCCATTAAGAATAAAATGTGCATTATTAAGTTTAAAAGTATTCAAATATGGATTATATAATTATATAGGAGGAAATAAATCAGAAGAAGAATATGAATAAAGAAAAAATAAATGAAACATTGAAAACAATATTAGATCCAGAGCTATTTATAGATGTAGTAACATTAGGATTAATATATAATATAGAAGATAATAATGGGGAAATAAAATTAACTATGACTTTAACATCACCAATGTGCCCTTATGGTCCGGAATTATTAGAGAGTATAAAATTAAAATTATCAACATTAGAAGAAGTAAAAAGTGTAGACATAAACCTAGTTTTTGAACCTCCATGGAAACCTTCTGAAGAATTAAAATTAATGATGGGGTTAGAATGAGTTTATTAACAATACATCCTGACGTAAAAGCAAAAGTAGAGAGTATAAAAAATGTAATGAGTAATGAAGTAAAATTACATTTCTTTAATCCAAAAAACTTAGTAAAAGATGAAATTGAAATAGAAAATCTAAAACCAAATGGAATAGGGATAATTGGATCTGCAAGTTGCGGTGATGGTATGTCTATGTGGTTAAAAATAGATAATAATAAAATAAAAGAATGTAAATGGTTTACAACAGGATGTGGTTCATCAATTGCTTCTTCTTCAATATTATCAGTAATGTTAACTGAAAATCAAATGGAAATAGATAAAGCAATGCAAGTAACAACAAATGATATATTAAATAAATTAGGAGAAGTAAATGCTAAAAAAATACATTGTTCAATATTATGTATCAAAGCATTAAGAGAAGCAATAAATGATTATTATAAAAGAACAGAACAATATGAAAAAATGGTAATAGAAGGAGCAAGAATAATAGATAATAAAATAAAATTAACAGACAAAGATGTAGAAGAAGCTGTTCTAAAAGGAGCTAAAGATTTAAATGAATTACAAGTTATATTAAAAATAAAAATAAGTGAAGATTCTAAAAATGAAGTTAGTAACCTGATAGAATACTATTCAGAAAGGTATAAATAATATGGAAAGATATAATGCATCAATAGATGAAGGATATAAAAATAAAGATAATTATAAAAGATTAAAAGGACCTATGCTAGAACCAGGAAATAGTTACGTAGTAGCACATAATAATCCTATTCCTAATTATAAAATAAGTCAAGAAGATATGAATTCAGCACCTAAAAGAAGCAAATGTCCGATGGGTGCAGCATTAGGTGCTATAGGAACATGTTGTGGTATGAAGTGTACTAGAGCTTGTGCAATTGAAGTAAATTAGTTTTTAAAATAAATTAATAAAAAATAAAGAAGTATATAAATTATAGAAATAGATTAATATTTTTATAAATTAAGCTTTATAGATCTTAGATATATCATTTTCAAAATCATTAATAATATCTGTTAAATTTAAACTAGAAAACTTTTTTCTAAATAATATTTCATATCTTTCAAGATTTATTAATAATCCTAATTTTCCAGGTGTTAAAGCAGTTTTTTGAAACTGTCTTTTAATAAATGTATATATTCCCATCATTTCTTCTCTATCTAGTTCATAAAACCTTTTAACTTTGGGATTTATATCCATAGATGAATAATAATAAAATCCATTAGAGTATTTTATAAAAACATAACTTTCTTGTTGGCCTATATATAAACCATAATCTTCAAATAATAATTTAATTGGAATAATTTTATTATTATCAAACATCATATTTAGACTTAAAACCACTTTATTAATTTATTCTTTATTAATTTGTATTATTTTATTATCATTAAAATTATTTAAGGTTTTCATACCAAAACATAAATCATAAAAAGCACATTGACCATCTCTCCATTTACAAAAAGGACCTGGATTTTTTTCATAATCTTTTATATCATTACTTGTGGTATTTAACTGTATCAATTCAGTTTCTTTTTTTGCTAATTCTAGTAATTCTTGATTTACTTCTATAAATTTTTTAGTTCCATGTTTTAAAAAATGTAAACCAACCTTATCAGGAAGTCTATCAAATTTATCATTATATAGTAAGGCATAAATGGCTAACTGTAATTTATAATCTTCACTAAAATTATCTCTTGAACTTGTTTTATAATCTATAATATAAAGTTCATTGCCTATTTCTATAATAGCATCTACATAACCATGGACATTATATTTTTCAGAACGTAAATAAATCTCAGTTTTTGGTTTAAGTTTATTAAAAGTGGAAGCAATATCGGAACTTAATAACTCATTTTTAAAAGATTGTATATAATCTTCAAAAAAATTCTGCAACATAAAAATAGATTTTTCATAATACTCACGAATTGATTCTTTTTCTAAACATAAAGTTAATAAATTTTTTAAGGACTTAAACCATGCATCATTAAACGAGTTTAACAAATTATGTTTAAATTCAGTTTCATAATTTTCTTTATTAATTAAATTAATATCTATTTTAAAAAAATTCTCTAAAGCATCATGAACAGCCTTGCCTGTGATAGTAGATATTGTATCTTTTCTTGGAAGATTTAATTTATAAGTATAATAATATTTTCTTTTACAATTATTGAATGTATTTATTGAATTTGGAGATTCTAACCTTGACATAACATCACCTTTTATATTAAGAATATTTTAGCTATTAATAAAGATTCTGGTGATATAATAAAAGTTTTATTAAGATCTTAAAGATAAATATTATTAAAATAAATTTTTAACAAATAAGCCATATTTAATAAATATATTTTTAATAGTGACAAATGTTTTAATATTAATTTTAACAATCCAATCAGTAAATTTGACAAAATATTTACCAGAATTCTTTATAGTACTAACAGTTCTTGAAGTTATGCTTTCAAAACCAGAAGGATTAGGTGAATTAACTTCTATTTTAAGCTCATCTTTTATTGGTTCAATTTGTTTTTCTTCAACAATTTTAGTAATAGGAACTATAGGTTTTTCAGGGATTTTAATTATTTCTACAGGTGTTATTATATCAGTATTCAGATTGCTGTTTCCTCCACCGCCTCCACCCCCACCACCTGAAGATGTAGAACTAGAAGATGCAATATTATTAACTGTTAATAATAAAATAGAAGCATCACTATTTAAATTTCCATCATTAACAATAAGTTGTATTGTATAAATACCTGCAGTTTTAGGTGTAAATGTAATTTGAATATTATTTAAATTATTTATAGATAAATTTTCAGGACCAGAATTTTGTTTCCATAAATAAGTAATATTATCATTATCAGGGTCATTGCTTAAACTTCCTGATAAAGAGATTGAATTATTAACAATAATAGTCCTATCACTACCAACATTAGCAATTGGTTTACGATTAACATTATTAACACTAAAATTCCAACTAACACTAGAACTACTTAATCCATCACTAATAAAAAATGTAACATTATGAAGACCAGAGCTTGAATAATTGCTAGTATAAGTATAATTATCATTATTAGAAACTAGATAATTATCTAAAAACCATGAATAAGTAAGATTATCATTGTCAAGATCAATATGTATATTAGTAAAATTAACAGAATCTGTTTCATTAATAACAAAATTATTATTAAGTGTATAATTTATTATAGAAACATTGTTATTTAATATATTAATATAAAATAAAGATGTATTAACAGAAGACCTATCATTTATTCTGTCTGAATCATTATCAAAAACTTCAATAAAAAAAGATGTAAGATTATTTTTTAAATTATTATTAAAGAAAATAAAAGAAGTATTATAAAATACATTAATATTAGACATATTAATCGAACCATCAATTCCATTATTATTATAATCATAATAAACAACAGCAGAATAAATATTGCTATTATCAAAAATAGAAGCATTTAATGAAAAGCTAGAAGTTTTAAAAATATTAGAATCAAAAGTTATATTAGAAATTAATGGAACAGTATTATCATCATCAGATACATTAATAACAAAATTATCAGAATTAAAAGTAATAATTTCACCATATGAATCTAAATTAATATTTATAAGAACATTATCAGACAGAATATTAGAATAAGAAAAGTTCCAAGAAACATTAGAAATATAATTAGGTGAAAGATTGTTAATAAAATTAGTACTAAAATTAAGAATATTAGAATATAAAGAAAGATTAATATTATGAAGTATTAAAGAGCCATTATTAAAAACATTAGCATTAATTAGTACAGTATCAGAATCATTAATATTAGTATTAGATATAGAAAAAGAAACATTAAGACTTGGAGAAGAAACTTCATAAATATTATTATAAGAAGATAAAGCAAATGTTTCACTAGACAAATTATTATAATAAGTAAATGGAGTAATTTTAATAATAGCAGAATCTAAAAAAGAATCAGAAACAACTTGTTCTACATTATCAACACTAGAAACAGAAGAATTAACAATTTTATTAGAGAATTCATTATATAAATATAAATCAATATCATTAAGCAAATTATTATTTAAAATATGCCTATACCATGCTAAAGTAAATTTATCATTATTAGAAACATTATAAATTCTATAAAACTTAGAAGAATTTCTAGGAATAGTAGACTGTATTGTATAATTTGCTTTAAGAAAAGCATTTCCAAGATTTAAAGAACCCCAACCATAATCTTGATCCCATCCATTAATACTATAATCATCAGCAGTATTAATTAATAAAGTTTTAATTTGTAATGGAGATAAACCATATTCAGTAAGTAAAGCAGCAGCACCAGAAACATGGGGAGCAGCCATACTAGTTCCAGAAGCAGCAGCAAAACTTCCATCATTCCAAGTAGAAACAATGCCTGTACCAGAAGTAACAATATCAGGTTTTTTTCTTCCATCTAAAGTAGGGCCACGAGAACTAAAATCAGAAACAATATCATCAGAACGATCTATAGTAGCACGATCATTAATGCTTCCAACAGTAAGTATATTAAAAGCATCACCAGGAACAGCCATGGAATTAGAACCACATACACCATCATTACCAGCAGCAAAGACAACACTAACAGGATAAGAAGAAGCAATATCATCAACGAATAATGTCATAATATCATTACCATCAGGAATACTACTTGTAATAACACAATTATTATTAGAATCTTTATAAGAAGAACCCCAACTATTACTTAAAACTTCAGCAGGATCATTAGCAAATTTAACAGCCCATTCAAGACCAAGCATAGCACTAGAATCAGTAGCACTAGGATCAAATATTTTAACATTTAATAAATTAACTAAACCAGGAGCAACACCTCTATAAGTAAAATCAGAACTAGAAACAATACCAGAAACATGTGTACCATGACCATAATTATCAGAAAAATCATTACTAAAAAGATTCATAGTATTATTACTTTCAAAAGTTCTTATAATACTATTATCATTAACAGCTAAAGAAGAATGATTCATCATAATTCCAGTATCTACAATAGCAACATCAACGTTACCACCTTTGTAGCCTGCATCCCAAAAAACAGTAGCATTGATAACAGGAATACTAATAGATAATAAAGGATTAATAAATGGAACAAACCTATTAGAATTTAGACCAATAGCATTAATATTAGGATTATTATAAAGATCATTAAGTTTATCTGAAGAAATATTTAAAATAATAAAATTATCATTTCTATATAATATTTCACCATATCTATCAAATGTTTTAACATTAGAAGACTTTAAAAATGAAATTTTATTTATTCTTAATTTATTATCAAAATCAGACTTAAAACCAGAATTATCAAAATATAAATTATTATTTTTTAAGCTGAGACTAACAACTGAGTAATCATTATTAGTATTAATATATTTAATTTTAGAAGGAATAATAACTGGTTTAGCATAAACAATAGAACACAATAACAATAAAATTATTATAAAATGTAGTTTCTTCATAAATATATACTAAAATAAGTATTTAATTAATTTTCGTTTTTATATAATCAAGAAAAATCCTTAAATTATTTTTTTGTTATTAAATAACATGAGATAGTTTTATCTGAAAGTAAAAGTAAAACGCCGCCACCCGGATTTTCATAAACTTTGTTCAAATAAATTTTTTTTAAATAAAGTTTCAATTTTGAACCGGGATACCCTTTCGGGTCTAGCTTTACGGTAATTTTTCCAGGTACACCATAAATTTTCTTATTCTAGTGCCATACCGGATTAGGCGATGGCGGCATGTGTTACAGATTCGCGGCATCTGTAAAGCTGAAACACTGATTTTATTTATAAAACTTGCCTTGTAGCTACAAGAAGTCTACAATGCTTATAACTCTGTAAAGCACTCTTAGGAGTATGAAAATGCTAACAGACACACAATATAAGCTTAGATACAGCGAATTAAGAAAAAAGAACTTAATGAAAAAAGCACTGATGTTACAGAATGTTTTTTCTGAATTGTTTTTGCACAAGTCACAGAAAGAATTAATAAACATGCTTTCTCAATGCGCGCATGATCAGTATGGACAAAAACATAAGCCATTAACTGATGATGCAAAAATAATGAAAGAATACTTATAAAATAAATTGTAGAGATTTCATAAGAATAAAAATTGTAAGTTGCATGAATTTTTCTATTTTACCACTATTGAGCAATATTTTTATAATGCATAAATTTATAAACTAATTTGTAATACAATAATTATGATAAAAGATATATTAATACTCCAAAAGAAAGAATTAGAAACTTTGTTTAAAGAAAAATATGTTGAAAGAGAAAATATTAAGTTAGATTTATCTAATACATTAATTAAAGTAATAATTGGTCCTAGAAGAGCTGGAAAATCTTTTTTTAGTCTTCATGCTTTGAACAAAAAAGATAATTTTGGATATATAAACTTTGATGATGAAAAATTAATAGAAACTGATGATTATGACGAGATTATTTCAGCAGTAAACTCATTATACAATAACCCAAAAATATTATTTTTAGATGAAATACAAAATCTTCCAAAATGGGAACTTTTTGTAAACAGACTTCAAAGGCAAGGATTTAACTTAGTAATTACTGGAAGCAATTCAAACTTATTAAGCAGAGAATTATCAACACACATTACTGGAAGACATTTCCAAATAATTGTCTTGCCATTCTCATTCAAAGAATACTTATATTTAGATTCTAAAGAACAAACAACTTCAGAAATAAAAGAAAAATTAGATACATACCTTATTTATGGGGGATATCCAGAACCTTTAATAAAAAAAATAAATTATAAAAATTATCTATCAACACTATTTAATTCCATAATATTCAAAGATATAATAAAAAGATATAACATAAGATACGCACAGGCTATAGAAAAATTATCTGAACAATTATTATCAAACATCTGCAATGAATATTCACACAATTCTTTAAGCAAGATTTCAGGAATAAAAAGCAGCCACACCACTGAAAATTATCTAAGCTATTTAGAAGAAGCCTTTATTTTTTTTAGTTTAAGAAGATTTTCTTATAAAATTAAAGAACAAATATCATCAATAAGAAAAGTTTACTGCATAGATAACGGATTTATACATGCCAAAGCATTCAGCACAAGCAACAACATAGGAAGGCTATATGAAAATACTGTTGCAATAGAATTAAAAAAACAAGAACTAAACGGAAAAATCAACTTCTACTACTGGAAAAACCAGCAACAAGAAGAAGTAGACTTTGTAATAAAAGAAGGAACTAAAATAAAACAATTAATACAAGTATGCTACAATATAGATAATCCTGAAACTAAAAATAGAGAAATTAGATCATTATTAAAAACAGGAAAAGACTTGAAATGCACAAACCTATTAATAATTAATTCAACTAAAGAAGGAGAAGAAAAAGTCGAATGGTTTGGAATAAAAGGAAAAGTTAAGTATATACCACTTTGGAAATGGCTATTAGAACAATAAAAATAATACATTGTAATCTTAGTTAGTTTCATATTGAACAACCTCCAAAGTATTATAATATTTAATTAATTGAGGTTCTTGGCTATACCAGTCATCTTCACTAATTGTTTTTCCTCTATTGTCTAAAGGATCAATTAAGTCTTCTAGTTTTTTCAAAATCATTTTTGTGACCTCCATTATTATACTTCTTTAACGACTGTTTTACTTTCTCTGTTGTTCCATACTTAGAAAGCAAGAAATCAAAACAAATCTTGCATAAGCTAAGATCACAAACCCTAATACTATAAGGTTCTACTTTCCTATAGCATAACTTGCATGTTTTATTTTTCATAAATAACTAATTTAGTTTAGAATAATATAAAGTTTGTAGACCTCTTGTAGCTACAAAGAAAGAAATTGTCTTTAAAATCGAGATAATCTTTCATATAGATTACGAGCAACGCTTTCTGCCTGTTCTGTAAATCTAAAAATATATTCACTCGTATGCGCTAAGAATGGATCAACTCCAAGGCTTAAATTAGTTTTATGTCTATTTTTATAAACTAACTCGTTAGGATAAATCATTATTTCTTCTAATAAAAATAAATTTCTTACACTAACTTCTTTATGAGTTAACTTTTTATCATTTTCTTTAGTAACGCTAGTTTTTGTAAGTGTTCCATTATGGTAAAATCTTGCTAGACGTGCAGGTTTATAAACTGGATGAAGAATTTTATTAGTAAATGAACTTCCTTGTGGATTAAATATTCCTCCGACAATTATATTTTCAGGGTAATCTACTCCCCATTCACCTGCGATTTCTAAAGAACTGAAATAACCTTTTTCTCTATCACCACTATAAGAACTATTTCTGCTATATTCTTGAAATGCGAATCCTAAAAATTTTGGTAAGACAAATACCCAGTCTTTTGAATCAAAATCCCATTTTAGTTTATCCATATAAGAATAATATTTCTGACCATTAAGAACTGGAATTTCCTTTCCAAAATAATCATAAGGACTATGCTTTGATAAACTTTCTACAGTTAAGTCTAATTTGGTAAATGTAGGAATCAATATTCTTTTTATTCTATGATCGCCTACTTCTACACCTTCCACACGTTCAATATTTTGAAGGATATGTTTAAAATGTTGATAATATGGTGCATCATAAAATTCTCTAATATAATCACAATATGGATCGTTTATTGGAGCATCATCAGCTGATATTATTCCTTCATTTTCCAGTTCTCTGATTTTTTCTTGAAGTCCTTTTGAAATATCAACTTTTGTTTTCATTTTTTACCTCATTCATCGTTTATTATACCTGCAATATTTGCAAAGCTATTTTGCATTTTTATAATATTTTCAAGAATGCCTACCTTAGTCTTTGATATTGGTGCTTCAATTGATAATCTATAAGCTTTTAGTCTAGGTGCTCCAGAACTTAAATATTCAAGTAAACCACTAACTAAACCAGTAAAACCTTCATCTCCAGATATATGTTTAACTTGTCCAGAAGAAATTAGATTATTATCAATATATTGTCCGATATATAAATCACACTGTGTAAGATCGTTGTACTTATTTCTCTTATTCGAAATCTCAATAAGATCCATTTTAGTTCCTTAATATTAATCACCTTAGAAATAATGATTGAAATCGAAATATTTAAATATTTGCTGTAAATAATTTACAACTATGGAATTATTAGAAAACCTACAAAAGTTTGGATTATCTGAAAAAGAATCAAAAGTATACTTAGCTTGTTTAGAATTAGGAGATTCTTTAGCAAGCGATATATCATTAAAAAGCAACCTTCCGAGAACTTTGATTTATGATATTATTGAAAGACTTATTGATTTAGGAATAATATCCTACGCAATAAAAAATAATACTAAACACTTTCAAGCAGCAGACCCAAAAGAACTAATAAGATTAGTAAAAGAAAAAGAAGAATCATTAATCTCAATAATGCCAGAACTACAAAAACTTCAAAAAATCAAAGGAACAAAAAGACCAAAAGTAGAAGTATACGAAGGAAAAGAAGGAATGAAAACAGTAATGAATGACATAATAAAATCAAATATCACAGAATTCCTAGCATACGGAAGCTCAAGATCATCATTCGAAATAATACCCGCATTCATGGAAGAATGGCACAAAGAAAGAATAAAAAGAAAAATAACAATGAAAATATTATATAATAATACACCAGAAGCAAAAGAAAAAATAAAAAATAAAAAAGAATCAATGCAATACACAAATTATAAATTCATGCCAATAGAACTAGCATCACCAACATCAACACTAATCTATTCAAATAAAGTAGTACAACAATCATGGAGCAAAGAACCATTCGCAGTAATGATAGAAAACAAAGAAATGGCAGAAAACCAAAAAAGATACTTCAAAGAACTATGGAAAATAGCTAAAAAATAATATTAATTTGCACTGATTTTACAGAATCTTTTTCTCATCACTAGAAGATTAGCAGAAGATTTTATAAAGAAAAGCACTGATTTGAGAAAAAACATGGAAGAGCTTATAAATTTAATTATCTTTTGTAGCTACAAGGGGCTTTAAGAAAAATATAAAATCAGTGCAAAGCTTGCAAAGATGCACAACGCGAAAAACAAAATAGCAGAAGCCGAGTATAAACATCAATAAACAACTTTAAAAGACAGTTAAACAAAATGGCGGCATCTATGTTTGTGTTTTCTTTAGTGTTTTATAAATCTTACCTTAACAGTTTTTTGCTGAAAATTCCATAACAATCCAATGCAAAATTAATAGATTATTACATTCTCAAACACTCCTGAACTATTTTTTACGCTCATAAACATAATATAAAAAAAATAGAATATAAACTTTGTAGGATAAAATAGCCGTAATATGAAGAATTATTTTAATTTTGTAGTATTTCTTGAACTTTATTTAAAAAATATATTGCATTTTCTTTTGATTGATTTACTAATTTTAATTCAAAGTCTCCTGAAACTCCGTAGCTTGCTCTTTCTCTTAGGTCTTTTGTTTCTGCAATTATTTTTATATCTTCTTTGTTCATTGTATAATTCAATAAGGTTATATCTTTTTCATCTAGATGTTTTGTTTTATGATGAAAGAAAAATATAATTGCGCATAATGTTGCATAATGCGATTTTGAAGTATATTCTTTAGATGAGATTAAAGCTAAGCTTGAATGGTATATTGCATAATAGTATGCGCTTATAACCCAATCATAAAATCTTTCATCTCCAAAAAGTTTAGGAAGTTCATCTTTGTGTTTTTCATTAACCCAATTGCCAAAATCAATATTGTGTTTTGCTTTATGCAAATAATCTTTTTGAGATAGTCTTGCTTTCTTTAGCATTCCTTTTTTGAGATAAATATCTAGCCAAGTTTTACATACTTTTTTATCTTTTAACCATTCTTGATAATCAGGAGCTTTCATTTTCAAGCATCACCCACCATTCTATTCCAAAAAATATTATTTTATTAGATTTTACTTGTTTAATAAACTTATCCCTATCATCGTGGAATTTTTCTTTAAATTCCATCCAAGATAGATAAACCGGCGAAATATCTATTCCATATCTTTGAGATATTATTTTAGATTTTTGTTCTACTTCTTCAGCATGAATTTTATCTTCATTAGCATAAATCAATAATAAATCCAAGTCACTATCTTTGTTATAATCACCAATTGCATAAGAACCAAAAACTATAGTTATTAAAGGTTTTATCTTAAAAAATTTTAATAAATCATAAACCATTAATCTAATATTATTAGGTAAACCTTGTATATTATGAACATTTAATTGAGAAATATAACTTGTCGCAAATTGTGAATTATAATCAATATAAAACTTTAAATTCCTACCTTCTAATTTAGGAATGATAATCTTATCTTTTTTCAGCACATCTAAAGCATATTTTATAGAAGGAATACCTAAATCTAATTTTCTAGATAACTCTCTCAAATGAATACCTGGATTATGCCAGATAAGATTCATAATTTTAATAGTTGTAGGCTCTTTCATGATATATATTATATATCATATGATATATAAATCTTTCTATGTAAACTTTGTAGGATAAAATAGCCGTTGACTACTAAAATGTCTAATTAAAAAGTTTTTTATAAGTAAACTTCTAGTCTAATTTATGAAAGAGTCACCATTCTTTATGAATGATAAAAGTGTAAGTGTTGTATTAAAGGAAGTAATAAATTCTATCCCAAAAAAATGCAGTTTATATATTGTAGGGGAACTTTAAGAAATGTAGTCTATTATTCTATATTTAAACATAAACTTCCAGAAAGAGATTACGACTTAATATTTATTGGAAAGAATAAAGATAATTTTATGAAGAATCTTAAAAATAATGATTTTAGTTATGGCAAGATAAAAAGAAAAAACCAGTTGGTCGTGAAAAAACAAAAAATCTTAAAACCTCAAAACATCAACGATTATGTAGTCTTAGACATACAATTTGAAAAAACAAAAAACATTAAAGAAATTCTAAAGAAAAAGATAGACTTTACAATAAATGGTTTCGCTTTACCATTAAGACAATTTGGTAAAGACAAATGGAAAAATAAACTAATAACCTTACCCAACGCATTAGTAGATATGAAGAAAAAACAAATAATCCTAAATAAATATAAAATAAAGCCTCATGGAACAGAACTCTTTGCATGCTTACGTCTAATGTCAATTGGATTTAATAAACCAACAAAAGAAGAAATTCAAAAACTTATAAATATTCTAAGTAAACTACCTAAGAATAGATTCAAAAGAAATGTCAAAAAAGTCTTTAATTATGTCGGTGGAGAAGAAAAAGCAAGAAAACTTTATAGGGAATTAGATATAAATATAGATATATTCAACCCCAAAGTTATAAAAAAATTAAGAAAAACTATAGAAAATTAGGTCTCATCACTTCATAGCAATCATGCTTTATTTATATAAAACATCACCAAGTTTAATTTTTAACTTTTTTATTTTCTAATAACCATTTCCAGATTGGTATTACTTTTATCTTCTTTTTATTTATTATAAACTCATCAGTTTGGTTGTAAGTTAGTATCAATCCTTCATTTAGTTTGAACTTTTCCATTGCTTCAACTAATCCGTTTATTTCTCTTTCTTTGTTATCATTGTTTAACTCATAGGTTACTTGAACTGCTTGTATGATTTTTGATCTGTCTTTTATTATGAAATCGCATTCATTTTTTTCTTGGAAGTAAAGTATTTCTTTATTCTTTTTTCTTAAGTTTATGAAAACTAGATTTTCTAGTAATCTTCCTTTATCATCGAAGAATGATGCAGAATTTCTAATGGTTAATCCATTGTCTATTGAGTAAACTTTCTTAGGACTTACAAGAGTTTTCTTATATGAATAATCAAATTTAGGTATGGTGAAAATTAAGTAAGAATCTTCGAAATAAGAAATAAATGATATAACACTATGCACTGATCCAAACTTAAAATTCTTTTTTAGGGAATTGTAAGTAAACTGTTTTCCAACATTAGTTAAGAGATAAATTGCAAGTTCTTTTAATTGTTTTTGGCTTCGTATTTTATATCTAGTAACTATATCTCTGTTTAGAAGATCATTTAGCAATATTTGTAGTATATCTGGTCTTTTATATTGCAAGTATTCAGGGAATCCACCTTCATTAAGATAATTTGCAAATGAATTAATATTTGCTTCTTTTTTTTCAATAGTCAAGTATTCATTAAATGAAAATGGAAATATTTCATGAGTTAAATGTCTTCCAGTAAGTCTAGTTCCTAATTCTTTACTTAATAGAGATGCATTTGAACCAGTAATAATAACATATTTTTTCAAATCTACAAGTCTTCTGACATAAACTTCCCATTTTTGAATATTTTGTATTTCATCAAAAAAGTAATAATTAGATTCTCCATATTCTTCATGAAATATTTCATCTAATTTTTCAAAATCATTTACATTGAAATCAACTGCACGAGAATCTTCAAAATTAAAGTAATAGAAATTTTTCTGTTTTTTCATTATTTGACGAAGTAAAGTACTTTTTCCGCATCTTCTTATTCCAGATAGAATAATTGCAAATGGAAGATTAATATCTATTTCAGATCTCTCTTCCCTAACAGTACCATTATCAAACTGATTGAGCTCATCTCTTTGCACTTTAATTACATCTAATAATCTTTCTTTATCCATCATTTTGAATAGTAATTAAAGTTTATAAATGTTATCATTAGTAATGCATACTATTATGCTTTAGTAATACATACTTTAATCAATTAAGATTGGAGAAATAACAGCTTGCTACTTTCCAGCAACAGCTGTTTATTTATATAGAACAGCATTAAATTTGCTAAAATTAGCTATGGAAAGCTTTAAATATCATGTAGTACATATGTATTGCTATGGTAATGGACACTTTACAAGTAAGATTGACTTCTGGACTAATAGAAAAAATAGATTCTTTAATAGATTCAGGAATATATTCTAATAGATCTGACGTTATAAGAGATGCAATAAGAAGATTAGTTTTAGACAAGCTTACTGGAATAATAGAAAATAAAGAAGATTCTGTAAAAGAATTAAGAAAAATAAGAACACAATTATCTAAACAAAAATTTAATTTAGATGAAATAAATAAACTAGCTGATTAAAAATCTTCAGGTTTATTAACACTAATAATATTCTTACTAAACTCTATTAAATCTTTATCTCTAGTAATAAAAGTAATATTTAATCTTTTTACAATTGCAACATGTAAATAATCATAAAAACTTAAACCATACTGGTCTGAATCTTCATAACTTCTAGCTAATTCATAATCTTCACTAGTTGTCTTAACTATTTTTATAAAACTATTATCTTTAAAAAATTCTTTTACCAAACTAAATTTCTCTTTAAGTTTAAATTCTAATTCTTTAAGAACGATAGTTGAAACAATTATAGAATAATTTGAACTTTCAACTTTCTCAATAAATTCTTTAGCAATAATCCAATAAGGCTTTCCTTTAGACTCATCACCCTATTTCTTAAAAAGATTAAGCCAAATACAAGTATCTAAATAAAAAGTTTCATTCATAAAAATATAATAATATAAGAAGTTAATAAAACTAACCAAATTCTCAATTTTTGTACCAGTATCATACTTGCTTTTCATGTGTATGTACGAAACATGTACTATTGTTTTTAAATAAAATGCACTGATATCACATAATCAGGGATGAGTTTATAATACCCTTTACAATAGATTATATTAATGTAAAGGGTAGATTTATATATTAGAATTGTTTACTAAGAACATGGTATATATTTACAAGAAGACAGTTGGAGATAAAATTTATTATTATTTAAGAGCTTCAGAAAGAAAAAAAGGAAAAATAATAATAAAAGATATAACCTACTTAGGAAACTCATTAGAAGAAGTAAAAAAAGAATTAAACAACCTGCCAAAATATTCAGAACAAATAAGAAAAGCATACAAAACAATAAACAACTTCCTAGAATCAAACCATTACCTAGAAAAAGCAAAAACTTTGAAACTAAAAAAAGACGAATACTTAGGGGAAAAATTATATGAAATAGAAGCATGCAAACTACATTATAATTCTACATATAAAAATAATCAAGAACTAACAAAAAAAGAAATAATAAAAAATTTTATAATAGAATTTGCATACAATACAACTTCTATAGAAGGAAACACAATAAAACTAAACGAGGCAAGAAACTTATTACAAGAAGGGCAAACACCAAAAAACAAAACATTAAGAGAAATATATGATTTACAAAACACAGAAAAAGTATTCTTTAAATTATTAGAAACAATAGAAGAACTAAACCATAAATTAATAATAAACATTCATACAGAACTAATGGAAAACATAGACGCAAGAAAAGGATATAGGACACAAGACATAAGAGTAATAAAATCAAACTTCAAAGCAACACCTGCACCCTATGTAAAAACAGACATGAGTTTATTATTAGAATGGTACAATAAAAACAAAGAAAAATTACATCCATTAAATTTAGCAACAATATTTCATCATAAATTCGAAAAAATACATCCATTTATGGACGGAAACGGAAGAACAGGAAGAATAATACTAAATTATATATTATTAAAAAATAATTATCCACCAATAATAATACATATGAAAAAAAGAACAGAATACCTAAAAACATTAAGAATAGCAGACAATTCAAAACCAGAAGAAGTGAAAATAGAACATTATCAAAAATTAGTAGAATTCAATTCAGATGAACTAACAAAAACATACTGGAGCATATTCCTATAATTCTTCACAATGCACTAGTATCACACTTGCTTTTCTTGTGTATGTATAAAGGATGTACTAAGGTTTTTAAACAGAATGCACTAATATTACTAAATATTGGATTAATCAATTAATAATTTTTCCATCTCTTTAGTAAACTCTTTTGCTCTTTGTAAAGATGTTTTTGCTTTAGAAGATTTTTCTGTTTCTATTGTTCTGTATTGTATTAAACTTCTTTTGTTTCTTTCAAACTCAAATGATTCTATCAAATTATCTGCTTTTATTCCTGGTAGGTTTAATGCTTCTTCTTTTGTTTCTTCATACTCTTCTATTAAAGATTCTTTAAGTTTTCCCCTTACATAAACTATCATTGCATCAAAAGTTACTTTGTGAACAATCTTTTCTCCAACTTTATATCCCAATTTTAATAATACTGCGTTTGCAAAATAATACATTGAATAATAAGAACAAACAATGACCCATAATTCTGAAATATCCTTTTCATGAATTTCTTCTGCTACTCTAAGACTTTCTTTTGCATTTCTTAATAAAATATTCATAACTTGTTTATCAAATGTTGATTTTTTTAGTAATCCTTCAGATAAGTATGATCTTACATTTGTTTCTGCTTCTTTGATCTTTTTAGTATCCAGCATTTTTTAATAATCTATAATATTCTCCTATACCTATTAGTATTATATTTTTTTTAATTGTTTCGCTTACTACAGTAAATTCTTTACTTTTTGCCATATTAATAAAATCTTTGTAAGTTACACTTGTTAGATGAATTTTATCAGGTAATAAAGATAATATAGTTTGTATTTCTTTTCCATCTCCTCCTATTGTTAAAATATCTATATCTGAATGTTTGTTGGCTGTTCCTCTAGCATATGAACCAAAAAGTAATGCAATAAAAGTAAAATTTAATTCTGCTAATCTATTTCGTATTATTAAAAAATCTTTATTCTTAAATAAATCCATTCTCCTCATATATTCTGCTTCATAAACTTGATTATTAAATTTATAAGTAAATTCACAAATTTTTGAATTTCCAACTTTTGTAATTTTAATCAATCCATTCTTTTCTAATAATATAACATTCTCATAAGCAATTCTATAGTTTATATTGAGAAGTTTTGAAATCTTGTTTATTGTAAACTTTTCTTCTTTATTATTTAATAATAATTTTAATATTTTTATATCACTATTCATAGTTATTACCTTTAGTAATAATAATATTACATTAAGTAATATATAAACATTTCCATCTTATTATAATGCACTAGTATCATACTTGCTTTTCTTAACGTATGTACGAATGATGTACTATTGTTTTTAAACAAAATGCACTGATATCACATAATCAGGGATGATTTTAAACTAAATAAAAAATAACATAATTGCTTTATTAGTTGACTATATTTATTTATTCAAAGCTTTCAAATTAGAAATAAAAACTGTTGCATAAGAACCTTTAGGAAGATCAAACTCAATAAACTCCCCAAATATTTTTAAACTTTTAACTTTAATAAATAAAGGTCTTGAATTAGTTTTAAAAGTTATATTAGGAAATTCTTTTATAAAATAATAAGATAAATTAATTTTTTCTTTATTTAGTAAATCAATATAATATTTTTTAATAAAATTATTTTTAAATATTGTGTCATAAGAAATTAAAGGAATAATAAAATTAGATTTTGGACGTTCAATGAAAAATAAATTATCATAATTAATATATTTTTTATACATATTCCTAATAATAGATTTTGCGACTTCATTCCAAATATAAGCCTGAAAAGCATTGATATACAAAGATAATAAACTTCTATCAATAGTTTTCAAAGCCCCTATAAAATCACCTGGTTTAGTTTTTAAATAATTATTAGTTTTATCATTATTTATCAAATTGCAAGCTTTACGAAAATCCCTTAATAATAATGCTTTACCAACATCTTTATTATTAGAACTAAACCTCTGTTCACCAAAATAATTAACTAAATAATCAAATCTTAGTCTTTTCTTAATTTTAAAGTCTATTCGAATCTTAAAATGATTACCTATTAATGATCCTAAGAAAACAGGCCTTGAACCATAATGTAATGGTATCAAACTTACATTAGGCATATTAAATTTCTTAAGTTGATCTTTCCTAACTTTGTATAAAGAAATATATTGTGTAGTTAAAGCATTTTTATCTTTATTACCTGCAAAACTAATATTAGAACGTTGAATATTTAAAGTTTCAGCAATTTTATTTAAAACATCTAATGTATTGAGATTTTTTTTAATTAATTTGACATATAAATAATCTCCTGGTTTTTTATCTAATTCAATAATCTCTTCAACAATAAAATCTTTTACATTTTGCATATATAATAGATTATATACCATAATTTAAAGTTATTCAATATTTAATCAAAAATATTACTCTAAAGAATAAACATCATATTTATTTTTACATGGATTACCATTAGTAGCATATAATTTAAGATTATTTGAATCAACAATCATAGAAGAAATAGTCATTTCACTATATTTATTTTTTTTATGTTTGCAAAAAACCACATCTTTATCATGTGATGTAAGAATTGCCATAACAACATTTTTATCTATAGCAGGAGCATTTTGAAGAATTCTAAAAGCAGTATTAAGTCTATTTCTTGAATATATAGGTGTAAAATTATCAATAAATTTTTTACAAAGATAATTATTAGTATGAACAAAAAAATTAGCTTTAACATTTAAAATATTATATTTAAAAGTAGTAGTTTCTATATTAACAATTTTATTATTTTGTATAAGGATATGATTGTAAGCAGATGCTCTATGATTATTTTTAATTATCTTAAGAGCATCTTTTATAGAATTAGATTCAAGAATAGCCCTAGAAATAATATTTTTAGGTATTCCTATTTTATAATCAACAGGATGTAGAGAATTAATCCCTTGTATTAATCCAAATGAATTTAAGCTTACAGAAGATCCTGGCACCATACCGGCAAAAGTCAAACTAAGAAATTTAACTTTATTATTAACATTAGCTTTAATTATAGCAATATTATTTTCAAAACTATTATCAAAATCTTCATTATGATATAAATATATATTATCATCTATTTCTCTTATAACAATAGAAGTACATTTATCAAAATAATCATCACCCCATATTTCTTCAAGATTTAATAACCATATATCATCAAAATCTTGTGAAGAACCTTCAGCAATACCTTTAATTTCAGAAATGATATTAGGAAAATATTTTTGTGCAATAGGCAGATATTTTTTAGCAGTTCTAATAAAATAATCAATCTTAAAATATTTATGCTCATTAGCAATTTTTTCAGGAATATTTATAGTTTTTTTTATATTTGATTTCATTTTTTTACCTATCTCAAAACCAATATCATAATTACTTCCAGAAACTTCTATTAAAGGAATTTTATTATATAGCATAAGAATTCTAAAAGTTAATATTATATAATATTATCGGTTAAAATAAATTTATCTATTCCTATCTAATTGTTTCATTTTTTCAATAGCTTTATGATAAGTATCTCCAGAAACATAAACATAATAAGTACAATTAGTTACTTGAATAATTTTACGCTCAACCGGATAATCTAAAACTCTTAACAAATCACTTTTTCCAAAACTATCTCTATCAATCTCAATAACAGCACCAACATGTTTCCAACCTTTTTCTTTTAGTAGTTTACATTCTTTTTCAGATTCTTTAAAAAAATCACTTATATCCATAAAGTTTATAAAATTTTAATGTTTATATAATTTACTATGAACATAAAAAACGTAATAAAAGAACTAGAAAAAAATAGATTGCAACAAAATATACAATTAGAATCTATAGAATATATAAAGAAAAAAGCTAGAGAAATAAATGCAAAAGAATATTTAGAAATAGGGTTATTCAACGGGTATTCTGCATTACAAATGTCTAGAATATGCAATGTTACTTCATTAGAAATAGATAAATTAAATATAGAAAAAGCTAAGCAAAATATAAAAAAGGTAAATAACATAAAAATAATAGAAGGTGATGCAAAAAAAAGCTTAGAAGAATTAAGAAAATTAAATAAAAATTTTGATATAATATTAATAGATGCAATGAAAAGTGAATATAAAGAATATTTAGAGAAATGCTTAAATATATTAAATAAAAATGGATTAATATTTGCCGATAATACAATATCACACAAAGAAAAAATGGAAAACTTTTTTGAATATGTAGAAAAAAATAAAATAAAATGGAAAGAACTTGGAATAGGGAAAGGATTAGTAGAAATTAAAGTTTAGATAAAAAATTAATCCATATGTTCAAGAACTCTTTTTTTATTAGTTAATTTAAACATATGCTTAAACTTATGAGAACCACCTTTACACTCTGGACATTTGTCAGGAGCTTCATCTGATTCAATAATATATTTACAAACACTACATTTCCACTTGTTCATTTTAATCTTTCAAAGTATTAATCAAATCTTTAATCTTTAACATTTCTTCTTTTCCAGTTATCATATTTTTAAGTTTAAATTTACCCTCTTTTAATTCATTTTCACCAACAAAAATAACATAAGGAATACTCAAAACATTTGCATAATCAAGATTTTTAGAAATTCCTCTTGACATTAAGTCTATAGAAGTATTTATCTTATTATATCTTAATTCTCTAGCTAAATTTAAAGATTCTTTTAATGTATTTATTGGAATAATATAAACTTTAGTTATACTTTTTTGATCAAATTTAACAACTTGATAAATACGGTCTAACCCAAAAGAAATACCCACAGCCGGATATTTTTGTTTATTGTTAATAAAATCACCAATCATATTATCATATCTGCCACCAGAACAAATAGTTGTTTTAATTTTTGGATTTAATAAACTAACTTCAAATATTGATCCAGTATAATAAGCGAGACCTCTAGCTAATGATATATCAAAATTAATCTGAGGAACATAATCAATTAACCCCTGCATTTCATTAATTCCTTCACTATCTATAATTATTTTTAATTTATTTAATTTTTCAGTATTTGTACCTTCAATTAATAATAAAGATAATAAAGAATCTATTTGTTTTAAATCCAAACCATAATTTTTAAGTTCTTTCTTAACACCATCAACCCCTATTTTCTTAAGTTTATCAACTATTAAGATTGTATTAGAAATTTTATCTTCTGGGATTTTAGAATAAAACATTATTGATTTTAATATTTTAACATTATTAACATTAATATCAATTGAAAGATTTAAGTCTCTAAAAATTCTTAATATTAAATCAATAGATTCAGCATCTGAAATTATTAAACTAGAACCAACTATATCTGCGTCACACTGCCAGAATTCCCTGAAACGTTCAGTAGAAACAGGGCCATCTCTAAAAACTTTTCCTATCTCGTATCTTTTAAAAGGTAATTTAATATCTGGATTTAAAGCAACATAAATAGCCAAAGGCACAGTTAAATCATAACGTAAAGCTAATTCTCTTTTACCTTGATCATTTAATTTAAAAGTTTCTTTTAATATCTCTGTACCACCAGCATACTTACTAGCTAAAACATCAAATCTTTGTAAAGTGGGAGTTTCTATAGGAGAAAAGCCATATAATTCAAAATTTTTCTTAATTATATCTATAATATAATTCATTACAATCTTTTCTTTAGGTTCTATTTCTCTTGTTCCTTTAGCTCTTTCTGGTTTCATTGTTATACTCCTTATTTAATTGTGTTTGCTTATATAATTTTCTTATTATCTCTAAGTAGATTAATTTTCCTTTTTTAATATCTTCTTTTTTAATTCTTTCTTCATTAGAATGAGCAAGATCATAATTACCAGGGCCAAATACAATTGTTTTTGATTTTTTATTCCAAAAATACATTTCAGAAAAATAAGATACAGTTTTATTATTTAAATTTAAATCTTTAATAAATTCTAAATTATTATTTATCACATTTTCAAAATTATATAATATTTTAATACTACAACCTAGTATATTTTTTTTTATTAGTTTAATCAATTCTTTGTTATTAGTTACAGATCTAAATTCTATTGTTGCTTCTGCATAATCTGGAACAGTATTAACTGCATTACCACCATTAATCAACCCTATATTTAAAGTTGTTTTTCCTAAAAAATTATCTTCAGGAAGTTTTAAGTTATTAATTTTAATTAAATTTACAATTAAATTATTTATTGCAGAAATACCTAACTCAGGAGTTGAACCGGGAGCAGATTTACCTTTACAAATTAATTTAATTCCTAATAACCCTTTTTGACCATAAACAATATCAAAGTTTGTAGGTTCTCCAACTATTAAAAATTCTGGGTTTACTAAATTTATAGCTTCTTTTATTCCAGAAAAATCTGTTTCTTCACATACATCCAATAATATTCCAAAATTATTCAATCCTTCTTCAACAGCTTTTTCACATGCACAAACCATTGCTGCAATTATTCCTTTTGCATCACATGCACCTCTGCCATAAAGGTATTCATCATCCTCTTTAAGTTCTAATAATCCTGGAACAGTATCCATATGAGTTGTTAAAATTATAATTGGATTACCATAAATTGCCAAGATATTAAAACTATTTCCAATTATTTGTTTTTCTACTTTAAAAGTCTTAGATAACCTATTAAATAAAAATTCAGCTATTTCTTTTTCTGATCCAGAAATTGAGGGGATTTTTAATAATTTTCTAGTTAATTCAATTTCCATTTTTACCTCTTAATTTATTTTTTAAATATATTCTAGTTGGATATTCTGGGTCGTAAATTGATTTATTATTATTAATAATAGGAATAAAACCTAGTTTTTTAAATAAAGTCATGGATGAATTATTTCTTTCATCTGTTCTTAAAACACATTCATTATAATCTTGTTGTTTTAAATATTCTAAATAAGACTGACCTAATAATGTGCCTATTCCTTTTAATCTAGAATTTCTAGATACTGCAATTTCGTCCATATAATTTGTCATTTTACTTATCTTTCCTTCTAAAAATGGAAATTTTTCAATAGGTAAATCATACCCCCAAGTAAATCCTAAAACTTTTTTGTTTAAATCAGCCACTAAAATAATAGGATTTTTTTGAGCTAGAGCAAATTTTAAATCAGAAATTATTGCTTCATCATTCCAAATTTCATTCCAAGGTGGTTCTGCAAAGGCAAAGCTGTATATAGAAATAAGCTCTCTTAAATCTTTTTCCCTATATGGTCTTACAACTATTCCTATGAATACTATCAGCGTTGTTTACGCTTGTATCCTCTATTATTATGTTTTTCATTTTAAAATACCTCCCAGTATTTTTCTGACTGATTATCAATGTTTTTATAACTATTAAAAAGAATTCTAACAATGTTGATGAATAAAATCACTTGCCATTTTGTGACATATCTAATAAACTAAACTTATTTATATAACTTTCGTAATTAGAATTAAATAAAAAAATAAGCGGCTACCGGAATTTGAATCCGGATCAAGGGATTTCTATAAAAATTCCACAGTCCCCTATTCTACCAGGTTAAACTATAGCCGCCATAAATGAATATTAATTGATTAAATATATTATTATAAAAAGTTTTGGTATTTTTACTATAGAGAAAATTTATAAAGTTAAAATTATTTAAAAGAATTCTAACAATGTTGATGAATAAAATCACTTGCCATTTTGTGACAATTTTAGTAAGTATAAGATATTTATATAGTTTTCTTTAAGTAAATTTTAAAAATATTACTTTTTACCTTTTAAAGAAACAGATATAGATTTAGCAACAACAGATCTTCCAAACAATACATATTTGACTGTAGCAGGTGGTAAATTTACATTGCTAAGAAACTTTCCTTCAATTCTATAAGATAATATTTTTTCTTCATTTCTTCTTATAGAATTAATATCCCAAACCATAACAGTACCTTCAGGCATAGCTTTGATAGTATTAGGCTTAAATACACCGTATTGTGTAGGTGCCTTGATAGAATTAGGAATTCTATCAATCAATTTTAAATTATTTATTGCCATATTCCCTCTATTTCTTATATTTAAAACAATTTTCATAATATGTAAATTACCTTCATGACCATGTATAGTCATAACTCTTTTTTCTATGATTATTACATTTCTTTTTCTAAAAACATACCATGCAGCAAATAATATTAATATTAAAACAATAAATAAAATTGGTGTTCTATAATCAATAACATAATTTATATCTTTACTCTCTCCAGGTTTCAAAGTAACATCCCACTGAACAGTATAACCTTCATTTGTTTCTACTACTTTAGTAGGTTTTGGATTAAATTTAGATAATTTATAATTTATAGAATCAAAATTTTTAGAATATACTTGAGTAACTTCACTATTACCAACATTTATCCTTGTTAGGGTTTCTCCACCATAAAAAAATCTATCTTCTTCAACTATTTGATCTTTAACATTTTCATATTTACTTACAGTATATTTAATATTTGTATTAATTAATTCTTTATCACCAAGCATAATAATAACATTTGCATCATAATCTCCTTCTTCTACACTAGGATTTACTTTAACTGGGAATTCTAAAATATTAGATTCTAACCTATCTAAACTAATATCTTTAGAAAAATCAAAATGAAGAGACTTTAACTTAAGATTTATATTATCTAATTTAATTCTATTTTTATTTTCAACTTTTAATTTAAGTATAGCACCTCTTAAAGGATTAATAACAGGAGATTCAGAAAACCCAACATTTAATACATTTTTATAATCAAGGATATGATAAGATAATAATCTATTTAATCTAGTTATTTCTCCATCTTTAATTAAAATATTTATAATAGCATTCTTTGGATTCATTTGATTTCTTGGAGTAAAAACTAAAGGAATTGTAACCTGCTCACCAGTATTAATAGCATATAATTTATTTTCATCAGCTAATACCCAATCAGCATCTATATTAAGTATTTTAATTAACATAGGAGATTGTTCATCATTAGTTACATATAAAGTATAAATTAAATTAGAACCTGAAAAAACTTCATTTTCAACACTATCATAAATACCATTAATAGCTAGTACAGAAAAGATATTTAATAAGAATAATAATAATATAAAAACACCAAATCTCTTTTTCATACTAATAAAACATGATAACAGATATATAAATATTTCTATTAGTAATTTTATTAATTTTATAAAAATATAAAAATTAAACTATAAAATAAGATATAAAAATAAAAAGAACACAAATATCTTATCTAAAAAGCAAAAAAAGCTACACAAAGAAAAGAGAATTCGCATGGAACATAACATTATATAATATTAAAAGAAAAAGAAAAACAACACAAAAAAATAACACAAACATTTTTTTATCTAATAAGAATAATTTACCCAATCCGGACAGAGCCGTTTTATATTTTATTGAAATGTTTTCACAAAAATGTAAATTTATATTAACTTTTTGCAAATAGTTCTGCAATTTGGGATAATAATACTTTTTGATCTCGAGATAACAATGATCCTTTTTCTTTTGCAATCTTTTTAATTCTTCTTTGAATAAAATCTAAACGAATTTTTTTACCTGCTTCTTTTATATTTTTAGAAATATATTCTAATGCCTTCAAAATATGGGGACTGTCTTCTGTTGTAAAATGTGGACTTGTTATTCCATGCTCCACTATACTCAAACACCACCCAAACGCAAAACCATAGGAAGCAGCTTTATCTGAATTTGTAGTCGCGTGTGCTGCATTTGTAATATTAACCTGGACAAGGTTTATCGCCCCATTTAATTCTTTCTTAAGTCATTAGGATGGCTTGCACCATAAACCTTTCTCTTAAACGCTCGATAGCTACTGCGAAAACCTTTAAAAAATGGTGGATATAATTCTTTTTTTTGTTTTTCATCCACTTCTGCAAAAAGCTGTAAGAATGCCTCTGCACTTGTTTGTTCCTCTTCGTCAACCATAAATTTTAAATTAGATAATTAATATATAAAGATTTTGTTTTATGGCTCTGTTCCGGATTGGATAAATAGTTTTAAATACTAGTATTCTAAGTAAAAAAGCATATATACATAGCTTATTAGCTTAATGTATAGTAGTAGGAGGAAATAGAAATGGGATATAGAGAAGGCGGAAGAGGCGGCCATAGTGGCGGCGGTTTTGATAGAGGCCCTAGAGAAATGCACGATGTCACATGTAGTGAATGCGGAGCACAAACTCAAGTACCTTTTAAACCAGCTGAAGGCAGACCTGTATATTGCAAAGATTGTTATATGAAGAAGAAAAATTCTGGAGAATAAATAAATTTACGATCCAAAAATAATCACTTCTTAATTTTTTTATTTTTTTCTTATGGTTTTTTATATATAATTTAAATTTTTAAAAACTAAGAATTTAATACTTTCTCAAAAATACTAAAAAAGCAGTATGTCCTAATATTTGATTATACGGTCTTACTTTTAGTCCTTCTACATGCCATTCTCTTTCTATTGTTTCAGAAACTTTCCATAAACATAAATTATAATTATTAATTTCCTTGACTAATTCTATAACTTGAGTTATAGTAGGTAAATATGATACTAAAAATCCACCTGATTTCAATGCTTTTTCTGCATGTTTTAAGACCTTCCATGGTTCTAACAAATCTAATGTGATTAAATTTAATTCACTTTCTTCTATTCCTTCATATATATCTTTATTTTTTATTTTTATTTTAAAATTTAAATCTTCAAAATTTTTCTTAGCTAAATCATAAAAATCTTTTCTTAATTCATATGTTGTTACTTTGCAACCTATATTTGCTAAATTTAATGCTAAAGCACCTGATCCTGACCCAGCATCAAGAACTAAAGAATTAACTGATATTCCAGTTGTCGCAATTATTATACCTATATCTTTTTGGTTTATTATTGCTGGACCTCTTTTTATTTTATATAAATTATCTATGAAAATTGAATCAAAACATATTAGTTCTTTTCCAATATTTGTTTTTATTTTACCATTAATTATGTCTTTTTCTTTTATAGAACCTTTATCAGAATGAAAGTCTCCTCTATTATAATAATATCTATTTCCTTCATTATCAATTAATACTTTATTTATCATAATCAAAGTAATTTAGAATAAGATTATTAAACTTTCTACTAAAAAAATAAATAAGAAAATAATTTTATATTATATAACACTACTATTTTCTTCTTTTCATGTGATATATAATAATTAACCATTTTAATAATAAAATGCAGGGGACAGGATTCGAACCTGCGAAGGCCTAAGCCAGTAGATATCTAAGGCTTAAATCAAAGCTTTTGAGTTTTGGCAAAATTTTATTTTTCTACCACGTTTGACCACTTCGCTACCCCTGCATAGAATATAGAAATTTTGTAATAATTTATAATAGTTTTGAATTGTTAAAAATCAATTTTTTCGATTCATACTTCTCATAGCGCCACCTCTTTTATAAGGATTTCCTTTCCCACCTTTTCCACCCCTTGATTCTGGATATACATCTAATATTTCTTCACTTTCATCATAACCACAAGTTAAACATATCAAACATTTTACTCCCATTATTTCTACAGCATCTATATGTTTACTTTTGCATTTAGGACATTCTATTTTCATATTACCACATTTATATAAACTATAATATAAAACTTACTAAAAAATTATATTATCTTCTTTCCTGTTTCTAGATCAAATATATGAATCACATTTACAGGACAAGCTTCTGCTGATTCTTTAAATAATTGTAATTTATCTTCATCTATTTCTACAATGTAAATTTTTTTATTTTCATCAAATTTACCATCTTTTAAATCAGCTTTTCCATCATCTACTAACGTCCAGCTTTGTGGGTCTACTGCAACGCATGCTGCAGCACCTATACAATTTTCTCTTTCATATTCTATCCTATATTTTTTTCCCATTTTAACTTTTTATTATTTTTATTACATCTTCTGCATGTTTTTTACAATCTACGTCTTTTAATATATATTTAATATTTCCAGCTTTATCTATTATAAAAGTTGTCCTTATTATTCCATCAAATTCTCTTCCCATAAATTTTTTCTTTCCCCATACATTATATAATTTACATACCTTTTTTTCAGTATCAGCTAATAAAATAAATGGTAAATTATACTTTTCTAAAAATTTTTTATGACTTTTCTCATCATCCTTACTTATGCCAATAACAATTATTCCTTCTTTTTTGTATAAATTATAATTATCTCTAAAACTACAAGCTTCTGCTGTACAGCCCGGTGTATTATCTTTGGGATAGAAGTATAATACTATATATTTTCCTTTAAAGTCTAATAAATTAATTTTATTATTGAAACTATCATTCAATTCAAAATTTGGTGCTTTTTCTCCTAAATTAACCATAAAATTGGTATAGTTCATTTATTTTTAAAACTTGTCTTTTTATTTAGTTAAATCTCTATATATTTCTAATGCTCTTCCATGTCTTATATTTTCATGTACTATATCATAAAGCTTTTTAGCATCTATTTTCATATTTATTATATTTTCTTCTAATTCTTTTAAATTTAAATTTAAATTTTTTCTTAAATTATTATCTGTTAATATTTTTCTCTTTATCTTATTTGCTTTTTCTAAAGAAGATAATACACAAAAAAATGCAGGCCTATAATTTTTTAATTTTTTAAATCCTTCGTAAGCATCTTCTTTTAAAATCATACTTCTATAATCCCAATAATTTTTTTGGTCAATTTGAAATCTTGCTAATAAAATAGCTGTATCACCTGCTCTTGAATAAGAGTAATTAACATCCTGTTGTTTTCCTATTTCATTATAATATTCTGCTGTTATTAATCTTCTCGCGTATGCTTCTCTTAAACTTTTTATATTTATATTTTGATCTATTTTTCTAGTTTTTATATCAAACATCATTACATCTTTTTGATTTTCTAACAATATAAATTCTTTATTTAGGATTATTTCAATTTCAGGAATATACATTTGGGGTTCTTGAGATTTTAATTTCTGTATAAGATTTATAGTTATATCATATGGCGTTTCTATTTTCATAATTAATATCCTATATTAATATTTTCTATTTCATAAATTAAATTTTAAGACTATATTAGTATTTAATAAGAAATTTTTAAAAAGCTATGTATTTCATAATTATAAATATTAGAATTAAAAGTTTATTACATAATGATAGGACGCCAAGGGGGGGAATTTCATTTATTAAGAGAGTTTCATAAAACTACTCTAAATAGACTTTTGAACCCCCAAGTCCGCGAAGACGCAGGATATTTGCAATATATTAATATAGCAATCCTGTGCCATATCCTGCTCATTAATAAATTAATAAGTACCAGGTTAGGCGACCTTGGCATCTATATTTTTGATTCTCTAATCTTTTATAAAACTTATTATTTACTCAGTAGATCGGCAAGTAGCTTTCTGGAAACTGAATCAAAGAATTCAATGATAGAAGGCTTATAAGTCTCGTTTTCTAAGTATTGCAGTGTAAGCT
>CAYSFG010000008.1:0-5693 GCA_964430545.1 Candidatus Woesearchaeota archaeon | reverse complement strand
TTGATTTTAATCTTTATAAACTTTTTCCAAGAATTTTTGTAGATCTTTCTAAATTTATGAATTTTATAATTAAAAAATTACAAATTAATTAAATGAAATTATAAAACAAACACAAATATCAATGAAATTATTGTGAATATTCCCCAAATAATTTTATTCCATCTAAATATTTTTGCCCCATCAAATAACCAAGCAGGTATCATATTAAATAATGCTAACCATGAATTTATTAAAAATCCATATTTTATAATTTCTCCTATTAATCCAGAATTTACTATATAACTTAATCCTAAAAATATTAATGCTAATATTATATTCATTAAAGGTCCTGCTATTGAAATATGTCCTGTTTTTTTAATATTATTTTCCTGTGTCTGTATCATTACAGCTCCAGGCGCAGCTAATACAAATCCAAAAAATCCCATTATAACAGCTAAAAATAACATTTCATCAAAACTTTTGAATTCTGCTTTATATTTATAATATTGTGCAACAACTTTATGGCTAAATTCATGTAATAAAAATCCTAATCCTACAGCTATTGCGCTTATGATTAATGAACTAAAGAATTTTATTGAAACTCCACCCAAAGCTAAACCAAATGCTATTGATATTGCTATCCATGCTTTTAATAGGTCTATTATCTCTTTATTTGATGTTGTTAAAAATCCTATTAATTTATATTGTTTATATTTCATAAAATTAGTAAGTTGTATTACTATATATATTTTTTTGTGTTTTTTTAACATATCATAATTTTATTAATATTTTAATTTCTGATTTTTTTAGGAAATATTCTTTTAAATAATATTTTTTTATTTAAAATTTCTTAAGATAAATAAAATTTATATCAAATCAATTGGTTTTTAAAATTTTATAAAAGCTTATTCTTTATCTTTCTTTTTCTTATTAACATATTTATGTGCTAAATGTAATGGTAATGGTAGTCTATATGGTTCAATTATTAACTTTTTTATTATTTCTACAGAACTTTCAAGATTTATTCCATGTCCAGGACTTATATATATGGGATTAGCAAATTCTTTTGTTCTTAATGCCTTGCCTTTTATGTCATTCTCAAATATTATATTATCTTCTTTTAGTTTTCCAAATGTTAATTCTTTTGTTACACCTATACATGGTTTATTTAAAATTACTCCTACATAGCTTGCTAAACCGACTTTATACTTATTTATATTACCATTTCCTTTTATAATCAAAACATCTGGCTTTATTTTTAAATTTCTATAAGCATTTATTATTACAGGTCCTTCCCTAAAAGAAACCATTGTTGGAGAATATGGTATTATTTCTTCACCTTCTACTTCAGTAACTTCCAATTCTTTTTTATTTTCTATATCGTAAACTACTGCTGTGCAATAATATTTTTTTTCAGAATAAGCAATGTCAAATGCAACAACGATATTTATATTTGTTAAAATATCAATTATTTTGATGCCTTTTAATATCTTTTTTTCTATTTCCTTTAATTCTTTAAAATCAACACCAGTTTTCATAAATATATATCAAAAACTATAAATTTAAAAGACTTATGATTTATTGTTTATATTGTTTAAAATTCAGTTTCCAAAAGGTTTATAATTGTTTTAAAATTGCTTTCTTTGATAGAGGACTTGGGGATGCTGCTATCGTAGCGAACCATGAGTCTACAAGGGTAGGACAGAATGATAAGTTTATAGCTTATCGTGTTCGACTAGGAGAAAAATTTATATTCAAAGTAAATTTTACTAAATGTCCGTCGAGGCACTGTTCTTTGTAGATATGCTGCGGAAGGCTCATAATGGAGTAATTCCTTGCGATACCCGAATTGTTTTATAACACGGTTGGGTCGTTGGTTCAAATCCAAAAGGTATAAATCCTGGAGATCCCCCGCTAGTCCTCTATTATTTTATTTTTATAAATCTTTAGGAGACTATATTCATTAATTTTTTAAGCGTCATATATCTAATATTAATAATTTATTCATTTATAATTTCATAGCGAGTTGATTACACAAACATTTAATACTAAAAAATATATTTTGGATAACATAAATAAAATAATTTTTATAATTTAAGTTTATACATCTAGGATAACTTCGGAAAGTCAAGCAATTATTTATAATCACAACATAAATAAACACATAATTTATCTTTTTTTTATGGTAATTTTGTTTGGCGCTGATGATGCTGGTAGAAAGATATAACAATAAAAGTTTATCTTACCAAGAGGTCCTGTCATCGGTCCAATGGTATTAGCAGGTGTAACTATAGAAGAATCAAATTTAGATAAATTGAAGTCTATTGGTGTTAAAGATTCTAAACTATTGACTGCAAAACAAAGAGAAGAATTATATAATAAAATTATTAAAATTGTTAAAGATTATAAAATAATTATTACACAACCTAAAGAGATTGATGCTGCTATATTTTCAAGTTCATCCAATCTTAATTTTTTAGAAGCTCAAAATTTTGCAGAATTAATAAATTCATTAAAACCAGATATAGCAATTATTGATTGTCCAAGTACAAATATTAAAGAATATACTTTAACTTTAAAATCTTTATTAAAAGTTAATTCAAATGTTAAATGTTATCATAAAGCCGATTTGCTATTTCCAACTGTAAGTGCCGCTTCGATTTTAGCAAAAGTGACTCGTGATAAGGAAATTGAAAAAATACAAAAGAATATTCCTGATTCTATAGGGAGTGGATATCCATCTGATCCACTTACTAAAGAATTTTTAAAAAATAATTGGGATAAATATCCAGAAATTTTCAGAAAATCTTGGAGTTCTTATCGTGCTTATTCTGATGGTAAGTTTTCTAAAAAGCAAAAATCTTTATCTGACTTTTAATCAAAAATGATATAAACTAATAAATTATATTAATTATTATGATTAGGGGAATTGATAATAAAAATATTTTAGACGAATTTGCAATTGAATTTTGTAAAATAGTAGAAAAACATACAGAATATATTATTGTTTCTGGTTTTGTTGTTATTTCTTTAGGAAGGGTTAGAGCTACATAAGATATTGATATGATAATTAAACCAATTAATATTAAGAAATTCAATTTATTACATAGAGATTTATTAAAAAATAATTTTATTTGTATGCAGTCTGATGATTCAAATGAAATTTATTCATATTTAAAAGATAATTTAAGTGTTAGATATACATATAATAATAAACCTTTGCCAGAAATGAAAGTTAAATTCGCTCAAGATGAATTAGATTTATATCAGATAAAAACAAAAACTAAGCTGCCTTTAACAGGGCTTGATATTTATTTTAGTTCTATAGAGATGAATATCGCATTTAAAGAAGAATATCTTAAATCTCATAAAGATATTGAAGACGCAAAACATTTAAGAAAGGTGTATAATAATGTTAATGAGAAAGAAATTAAAAAAATAAAAGAAAAAATTAGAAAATTAAAATTAAAATGATAGATAAATCACGTGAAGATCAAATAGAACGTTGGGCAGATTATATTAAAAATAACCCAGATTGGAAGTTTATACATACAGAATTTATTAATGCTCAATTTGAAAAAGCTTATAGATTTATTAATGAACTTGCAAAAACTAAAGAAGGTCAATTAAAGATAGTTGAAATTTATAATATAAAAAATATTAAAGGTTATCCTGATTTATTAAAAGATTTGCAATAGAAATTTGAAATTAGACAATTAGGTATTATTGGAGAACTTGGTTATGGGAAGAATGTTAAAGTTAATCTAAATATATTTTCTAGAAACAAAATAGACTTAAATTTATTTGTCAATATTGCTAATGGAATAATATTAGACGGATTTTTTGAGGTAAGACTATGAACAAAAGATTTAAACATCTGGATAAAAAATAGTACCTTTTGCATAATATAGTTTTAAGCTAATTTATTAACATTTATAAGTAGTAACAAATAGTAAGATTTATAAATCCTTAGTCTTTTTCAACAGGAAAGTTATAACTTAACTATGGAAGATCAATATATTATAACAAAAAGAATAGCAAAACAGGGAAAGCATAATGTTATAATTATTCCAAGCTATCTTCAAAATAATCTGAAATCTAAGACTTTAGTTAAAGTAACTATTGATATTCTTAAAGGAGAAGAAAATGACTAATTTAACTTATGAAGATTTAGAACTGCCTAACTATGTAAATTCTAGTACAGCAGTAACTTTGAAAGTAAAAGCTGGAGAAGCAGTAAAAGATATACCTTTGACTCTTTGTGATGTTGTAGCTGCTGCAGAATTAGCAGGATTAAACATGTTGTTTGTGTCAGATACTGGTAGAGGCAAGACTCAGTTAGTTTCTGATATAGTCTGGAACCACTTTGGGGGTCATGATAATGATGGAAGTGCAAACTGGGCAGATGGTAGGCCTAATTTTGAAATACAGGAACTATTTGAAAGAACAAGAATAGACAAAAATGCAGCAGTTTATGACAGTGATGAAGCAACTCAATTAAAAGAAGAAAGAACTTCAAGGCCTTTGATTGTAGTAGATGAGATTAATCGTGCTCCTAAAATAAAACAAAACGAATTTTTTGATTTAGCTGAAGGTAAATATACTTTTAGAGGAAGGCGTTTAAAACTCGGTAGGAATGGATATGTTGGATTTTTAGCTACAGCAAATTTGAATAAATCTAATGGTGATTTTCAGGGAACTTTTGAATTAGATAGAGCATTGTTAAATAGAGCGCACTTAACAATAGACTTAGACCATAGGACATTCAGGCCAACCTCAGAAGACAAGATTGTGATAAATGAAAAAATAGCAGATCCAAGACTGATAGTAGCAAATCCAAGAGATATAAGTAGCAAAATAATAAGTGAACACAGAGATTTGATGGCTAAGACAAGTGTTTTTGATCCTTATATGCTTGCTTTTAGTTTTATGATTGACGATGGATTAAATTTTTGTGATAAAGATCCATATAAAGAAAAAACTACTACATTCCCAATGCTTTGTGGGGATTGTGATTATGTTGGTAAGGATATGTGTTCTTTAGTAAAATCTTCTTCAGATAGAACAACTAAAGCTGTGAAAGCTTTAGCTTATGGTCTTGCAAGAATAACAGAATTAAAATTAGGAAAGCCTGTAGAAGTAGATGCACTAGATGCTAATTTGCAAGCATATAAATTTACTACATATCATGGTAATCTAAATGATATAATGGCACAAGCTGACTTCGGCTCAAGAAAACAAGAACTTATGGAGCAAGTAGTAAGTAAACTTGGAAATTGTGTTGATTTGTTAAGAACATACTTCCCAATTATAAACGAAGGAAGAGAACCAATAGTGGTTATATATACTATTAGTGGGAAAGAAAGGAGAGTTGAAAGAAGTACTGAAGTTATCAATATTTTAAGAAAAAAAGATATAAGCTATCAAGAGAAAGATTTTAGAACTGAATTGAAAGAAAAAGGAATTGGAGTAGATTGGGTTGATGCTTATGCTAGAAGGCTTAGAAAATGAATACACTAAAACCAATAATTTCAGGAAATCTTACACTAGAAGCAGAAGCTTTAGCTGATTTGGAAAAGCTTCCTGATGTACTTAGACCTATAATTCCACTAGCGCCTGCAATTTCATCAAGCCCATCACCAATAATTCAACCAACAGTTACACCTTCAGTTATATCTCTTAATGGTTTTTATGTTTTTGATAAACAACAATTA
>CAYSFG010000007.1:0-80021 GCA_964430545.1 Candidatus Woesearchaeota archaeon | reverse complement strand
ATTACAGAATTAACAGAAGTGTCATCTGTTATATCGGCTTTTATAATTACCGGACTATTCTGAATCTGTTGATTAGGGTCAATAATTAAATTATTTACTATGGGTATAGTTGAGTCAAATATAATAAAATTACTCGATTTAGAATTTTCATTATTAAATATATCATTTGCTGTTATTAGTAAATTATATGAACCTATCTGACTAGTATCTGTTATTATAGCCGTATAAATATCATTAGTATTAATCATTATATATTCATTAATGGTGTTATCTGGTTTTGTTATTTTTAAAATTACATTATTTATATTTGACAAATCTGTTACTCTTGCTGATATTGTTATTGCAGAATTTTTAGATGCAGGGTTTGGATTTATTATTAAATTTGTAATCTCAGGAACAATACTATCTACTACATTAAAATTTTTATTTCTTGAATTTTCATTATTGAATTCATCTTTGGCAATTATTGTTGTTTGATATTGGCCTAATTGAGCTGGAATATATGAATAGGTATATATGTTATTATTTTTTACCATATCATATTCTTCTATAATATTATCTGGTTTTTTAATTTTTATTTTTACAGATTCTAAATTAGAACCATCTGTAATTGTAGTTGAAATAATCATTTGTACATTAGGACTAATTTGTTCTGGAACTATTGAAATATCATTTATATTTGGAATATTTCTTTCTATTATATTTAATGTAGATATAGTTTGATCATTTATATTATTAAATTCATCTTTTGCTATTATCTTTATGTTATAAATTCTTTTTTGTGATGTTTGTGTTAATGTTGTCTGATATGTGTTTCCTTGTTGCAAAGTCATTGTTAAGTCTTGTATTGTAGAGTCTGGAAATGTTATTCTTGCGATTACAGAATTAACAGAAGTGTCATCTGTTATATCGGCTTTTATAATTACCGGACTATTCTGAATCTGCGGATTAGGATTTATAATAAAATTAGAAACTTCAGGTGAACTATGGTCTGTTATTTCAGTTCTAATTCCCCAAGAATTACTGACTTGATTTTGACCATCGCTAATAATTACATTTAAATTTTTATTACCATAATCTGAAGCAGTATAAGTGTAGAATGGCAATGTGGATACTTCTTGATTATTTAAAAGCCATGAAAAAGATAATCTATCATAATCTGGATCTGAAACTGATACATTAAATAAAACATTATTATTAATATCAATATTTATTATATTATTAGAAGGCTGGCTTGATGAAATAATAGGAGGATCATTATCAATATTATTTACTTTAACATTTAAATAATCTGAAGATAAATGGCCGTTATTATCTTTAGCAGTTAATTTTACTCTTTCAATACCTATAAAATTTTCATTAATTGTACTAAATGTAACAATATTATTTGAAAAATCAGCTTTAATCTTGTTATTATTTGATATAACCCATTGAACATTAATATTTTGAGGGCTTAAGTATTGACTAAGATCAACTACCAAAGAACTACCTTCATTAAAGTTTACTTGTTGTAAATTCCTAAAATTAACAATTAATGAATCATCTTTAAATAAAGGATTTAAAAATCTTATTACATTATTGCCCATACTAGGATCAATCTTTTTATATAAAAATTTAATTGAATATGAATTAGAAACTTTTTCTAAATCACATAAATAATCCTGCGATGCTGGCTGGTAATTACAATTTGTTTTATAATTATTTTTTATTAATGAACATGAATTTGAACATGATTGTAAATCAGAATCAAAGAAAAAATAATCTTCATCAGTTTTATAACCTTTTTTTTCATACTTAACAGCAAGTTCTGTATTAGAATTTATATTAAAATTAGCATAAGGGTTTCCATCTAGTGATACTTGATTATTATTAGTTCTTCCAGTTATTTTTATTTTACTTAAATAATTTATTCTATTAAATTCTTGATAGTCAATACCTTCAATTGCTGCTGTTCTAAAAATAAATAATGAATTTTTATCTTCTTTTATTACAGAAACATCAATTGCATCATTAATCAACTCACCTTTATCATTTTTAGCGATTATTTTATAAGTATAAGTTCCTTCATTTGCTTCTGTAATATCCCAAGTTTTTAAACAAGTATTAGACGAACAAGTTTTAGGCTGCCAATTTCTTTGGTTATATGGTGATTTTCCTAATGATATACCTTTTACTAAATCATCACCATCCTGGGCTTCAATGCTTATTCTAAAAGGTTGATTTACTATAGCTAAAGTAGATTCTTTTTTAGTAATTAATAACCTTTTATTTGTTTCCAGATTAGATTTAATATTATTTATTTCTTTATTAGAATTTGGGATATTATTACTATTTGGTATATTATACTTTTTTGAATTTTTAAAATCATTATTTGATCTAAACTCAAAAGCAGAAGCTAATAATGAATATAAAATTATTGTTAATAATATAATTATAATTAATTTTTTACTATTTGCTTTATTGTCCAAATGCATCACTCTCTCTTTGATCTAATGTTAATTTTATTAAATCATATGTTTTAGGTGTTTCAATAATAAAATCAACTTTATAATTATCTTGATCTAAATAAAAACCATCAATAATTAAATATTTATTATTATGATCTTTAGATAAATAAACAAAACCATTATTACTTAAATCATATCCATTATTATCTGATAATGAAGCAATAATATAATCTGTTAAACTTTTATTTAATTCATTATTAGAAGAAATTTCAATACTTAAAAGTAAGGTGTTTAAACTAGGAATTAAATCTGATAATAAAGCATTTCTTAATTCTTTATTAGTTGAATATTCAGAATAAAAACCCTGACCTTGGAATTTATATTTAGTTTTAATTAATTCATATAATGGTGTTTGTGATCCGATAATGTTATTATAAACAGAATCTGGATTGTTTGGATCTGATTCTAATTTGTAAAAACCATAAGGTGTTAAATCTTTATTTGGATCAAAACTTTCAATAATATTTGATAAATCATTCGGAATATTTTGTTCATCATTTTCAACTGTAGAAGAAGGACCTTCATTTTCTGAAATGTTTTTTTCTGTTTCTTTTGGCACCATGTTTATACTACACGATTCTAGACTTAATAATAATATTAATAAATTTTTATTTACCATTTATGTCCTGAAAACTTATTTCTGGTTTTATTTCTTTTAAAGTATTATTTTTAATTTTATCATTATCACCTTTTAATAAAAAGTATAGAACTGTTCCAATCACTGTAGCACTTGCTGTACTTATAATGAAACCTGGTTTTTTGTATAATGGGGTTTCTTTTTTTGGAGTTTTTAATGCTTCTTTTTTTATTATATGACTATTATTATATGCAAAAACTATAGAATTATTTTCTTCTATTATATAATCTAACATTATTTTTTTGTGAATTGCTTTTATTATATTTTCTTCATATTTATTTTCTACACCTAATTTAAGTTCAAGTTCAGTTTTAATACCTTCAGCATTTTTTCTAAAATTCTTATCTTTTTCTATATCTTTTAGTCTTGTTTTAAGTTCTACAGGGTATGTTCTAATAATTTTTTCAAAATTATTCTGCCTACTTTGGGCTATTAAAACTAATTGACCTTCTGATATATCTTCTCTAGAATAAATAAAAAATTTTGTTTTAGGATTAAAATGTAAATTACTACTTAATTCTACTTCAGAATTATCATTAGGTATAATTAATGCCATTTTATTTTTAGATTCATCTATTTCAAGAATTGCAATATCAGAATTGATATTACTTTTAAATTCATTATATAATAGTAGACTAAAATAAGTAAAATTATTTAAACTTTCTGGGGAGTTACTGTTTAATACTTTTGTTATCCCGAAACCTTGAAAGTTAGTATAATCTATTTCTCCATCTTTTATTTTTTTTGTTAAATCATTCCACCTTATGTATATTCCATGGTTTTTATAATCAAAATAAATATCATCTATTTCATCATTATTATAATCAAAAGAACTTGTAAGTTTATTATTGTTATTTATTGTTTCAAGATATATCTTATTTATTTTTAATATTGGTGTTGGTGGTAATGTATCTCTTGCTGCATTTTCTACATCAATTGCATTAATATTTCCATCAGCCAAAGCCATTTTAGGCGATAAATTTATTAGAATACTTAAAGTTGCACTAATTATCTTTTCTAAACTATTCATAACCCCTCCAACTTCTATATTCTGTTTCTTTTTACTATTTATAAGATTATAAGAAGTATAAAATATACTTTTTAGAAAATACTTTTATGATATTAAAAATAAAAACAAATTCTAAAATAAATTAAATAATTGAAGAAAATGTAATATATTTAGTTAAATTAAAAGCTAAACCAATTGATGGTAGGCTAATAAAAGCTTATTAAATTATTATCTAAATATTTTAAAAAAAACATAATAATTATTAATGGATTTAAAAGCAAAGAAAAAACTATAGAATTTTTTTAGGATCATCTATTTTTCCCCAACTTAATAAAGAAACTAACTTATCGTCTATTATTTTTCCATTTATAGCATCTACTTTTAAATTAATCAAATTAAAATTCTGGGTGACATAACTAATATTCCATACAGGCCTATTAATATTTTGAAGAACAACTATTATTTTTGTAGGTTTTTCATTATGTTTTTTTAATGCTTTTTTACAAATTTTTAATACTTCATCAAAATCTATCTTTACTTTGTCAATATTTAATTTTTCAATTTTTATTTTTTTTTCTTTAAATATTTCTGAATTGTTACTTTTAGTTAATTTATTATTAAAGCTATAACTTACAATTGTATCTGACTTTTCATTATAAAAGTCTAATTGCCATGAAAAATTTGAAGTTTCCAAATTTTCAATTTCTGTCATAAGAAAAGCGCCACAAAAATAATCTTTATTATCAAATTCTTTAGAATTAATTAATGTTTTATAATCTTGTTTAAGTTTATTCATTTTTTATTTTTAATTTCATCTAGTAATTCTTTAATAAATTGTTCTTTTTTTATATTTGTTACTTTATTGTCTCTTGTTCTAACAGCTAATTCTCCTGTCGATATCTCTTTATCTCCTATTGTTATTATATAATTAATATGTTGTAATTGATTATCCCTAACTTTTTTTCCAATACTTTCTGTTCTACAATCAACTTCAACTCTAATCCCTTGTTCTACTAATTCTAATTTTAATTTATTTGCAAATTCATTATGACGATCAGCAACAGTAATAATACAAACTTGAATTGGAGAAATCCATAATGGAAATTTTCCAATAGTATGTTCAATTAAAATACCAATAAATCTTTCTAAAGAACCATAAATAACCCTATGTATAACTATAGGAGTTTTATCTTTTCCATCTTTGTCAGTATATTTAAGATCAAATCTTTTAGGAAGCTGAAAATCTAATTGAATAGTACCCATCTGCCATTCTCTATTTAATGTATCTTTCATTATAATATCTATTTTTGGACCATAGAATGCTCCATCACCTTCTAATATACTAAACTTCTTCCCTGATTCTTTTAATATTTCTTTTAATTCTTTTTCTGCTTTATCCCAAGTTTTAATCTCACCTAAGAATTTTTCAGGACGAGTACCCATCCTAAAATAATATTGTAAATTAAAAATACTATAAAATTTTTCACATACTTCAAAAATGTGTTTATATTCAGAATTTATCATATCTTCTGAAACAAAATTATGTGAATCATCCTGCTGAAATGAACGCACTCTAAAAAGACCATTTAATGTTCCTGATAGTTCATATCTATGTAATCTGTCTGTATCTGATAATCTTAATGGTAAATCTTTGTAACTAACTTGCATTGATTTAAAAACAACCATTGCATTAGGGCAATTCATAGGTTTAACACAATAAATCTCATTTTTACCCATATCTGCTATAAACATATGTTCTTTATAATGATTCCAATGACCTGAAATTTCATATAATTCTTTTTTATTTAATAAAGGACTAGCAATTTCTTTATAATTAAATTTATTATGTTCTTCTCTCCAAAAATTTATTAATTCATTATATAATATAAGCCCATTAGGCAGCCAATATGGCATTCCTGGAGAAGTTTCACTGAACATAAATAGACCGAGTTCTTTGCCTATAATCCTATGATCTCTTTTTTTAGCTTCTTCTAATAAAAATAAACATTCATCTAATTCTTTTTGCGTTGAAAAAGACGTACCATAAATTCTTTGTAATTGTTTATTATTAGAATCTCCCCTCCAATAAGCTGCTGCTAATTTTAAAAGTTTAAAAAATTTAATATCTTTTGTTGATTCTAAATGAGGACCTTTACATAAATCAATAAAATCACCAGTTTTGTAAAAACTTAACTGCTTATTTTCTTTTTCAAATTCTTTAATTAAATCTAATTTATAAGGATCGTTTTTAAATTGTTTTTTAGCTTCTGCAATACTAATTAATTTTTTCTCAAATTTAGAATTTTTAGAAGCAATCTCTTTCATAGTTTTTTCTATAATTATAAAATCTTCTGGAGTAAAAATATAATCTGAATCAAAATCATAATAAAAACCATCTTCAATAACCGGACCAATCCCTAATTTTGTTTTAGGCCATAATTTTAATACAGCTGCTGCTAATAAATGTGCTGTAGAATGCCTTAGTTTTTCTAAATCTGACATTTTATTTTCTTTCATAAAAATGTTAGAAATAACTTAGTATTTAAAATTAATTATAAAATTTTTGAAAAGAAAGATATATAAACTAGTATAAGTATAAAAATTATAATAAGGTGATATTAATGGAACATAAACATAAAATATTAACAGGAACAATATTTTTAGTTATAGGATTAATAAGTTTATTCTTAGTATCAAGTGATAATTTTACAGGAAATGTAGCGACAAATGGTAACACTGGTTCTATAAAAGCAGATGTATTGCCACAAGGAATAATAAGCGTTTATTTAGATAATGTACTAAAACAAACAACAAGGAGTAATGGTAAAATAGACTTAAAAAATATTCCAGTAGGTGTTCATGAATTAGAATTACAAAGACCAGGATTTGTAAACTATATTGATAATAATGTAAGAGTTTCATTACAAAGTACCACAAATTTAGGAACAATAAGACAAATAATGAAAGGATCATTAAGTATTAATTCAAATCCAATTGGAGCAAAATTATTTATAGATAATATTGATACAGGAAGAATAACACCAGTGATAAATTATCAAATAAATCCAAGTGGACATGTAATAAAATTAACAAAAACAGGATATCAAGATTATACTAATAATAATGTAAATATAATATCAGGACAAACAACAAACTTAAATGTTATATTAACTAATACTATAACAAATTCTACAATTTAGAAACAATTAAATAATTTCTTAATTTACTTTTATTATGAAAACAATAAATGATAAAAAATTAGATAAATACTTTGATATAACTGGAAGAGCTATAAAAAAAGTAAAAATAAAATAAAAAATAATTCTTAAAAAATCTGAATATTCATAAAATAGTATATATTTGTTTATTGAAGTTATCTTTAAGAAAAGTAATCTATAAATTTAATCTACCAAAAGCTTATAAATATATTAATAAGTAATTATATCTATGAAAGGGGTAAAACTTATTATAATTTTAATATTTTTAATTTTAATTCCTAATGTATTAGCTGAAATAAAATTAAATAGTTTTTCACAAACAAATTATAACATTGGTGAAAAAGTATTAATATCTGGAACTGTAAAAGAAGATAAGGCTGTAAGAGCATATCTAAATGTTGCATTAAACTGTGGTTCAAATACAGGACAAGTAGCTGCAATACTAATAGATATTGAATCAAATAAAGAAAAACCATATTCACAACTTGTCAGTCTTACAAAAAATTTAATTGGAGATTGTACAATAAAAACTTCATTAAATGAGATTAATACAAATAATGCAATAGAAATAAAAGAATTTACAGGATTTAAAGTTTCTAATGATTTAAATGGACAATTTGAAATAAATAAAAAAGAATTACAATTGGGCGATATATTAAATATAAAAGGAAGAGCAACTGCAATTAATGGAAATTTAATAAATGGAATTGCAACTATATATTATAAACAAGGCGATAATTCATTATTTGTTGATATAACTAGAATAATTAATGGAGAATTAAGTTATAATAAGAGCATGGGATTAATACCTACTGGAAGTTACAATCTTGATATAGAGATTTCTGATAATATAGGAAATAGTCATTTTTATACTAAATTATATGATTTAACAATAAGTGGAAAATTAGAACCATTACTAAACTTTGATAAGAATATTTATGATCCTGGAGACAATGTTAATATCAATGGAATTATAACAGGCAATTATAATAAAATTTTAAATGATTTAACTATTGAATTTTTATTTGATGGCAAAGAAAAAATTTCAAAAACTCTTAAGTCAAGTACAGAACCATTTAGTTTAATATATAAATTACAAAAAGATGCAAAAACTGGGATACATAATATAAATATACTAACAAAAAATGCAGAAGGAAACTTTGGGCAAGCTATAATAAATTTTACAGTAAAAGCAATACCAACAACTTTAACAATAACTATTGATAATAATAAAAGCATATTGCCTGAAGAAAATATAGGATTTAATTTAGTATTGTTAGATCAAGCTGGAGATCAGATAAATGAGAATATATTAACTGGTTTGTTAAATTCAGATAATAAAATCATTGATACAAAGGTTGTTAAAACAAATACACATGATAATACTAAAATTCCTAAATCATCAGAACCAGGAATATGGAAAATAAGAGCTGAAGGATTAGGATTACATGCTGATAATAGTTTTACTGTTGCAGAGAAAAAAACATTAGAAATAACAATAGAAGGGACAATATTACATGTATTAAATACTGGAAACGTAATATTTAAAGAAGATTTACAGATACAAGCAAATAATACAAATTTTAATGAAGCATTAAATTTAAAAGTTGGAAAAACAGATGATATAAAATTAGATAAATTTTTACCCAATGGTTTATTTGATGTATATATACCATTTACACAACAAACATTTAAAGATGTAAGAATAAACAAACCACCAACTGTTCTTGATGGATTAAAAGTATTTAGTGGAAATGTAGCTTCAAATGTTCAAAAACCAGAAAGAAAAATAGGATTATATTTATTATTAGCTTTATTAACAGGATCAATGGTATTTTTTATACTTAAGAGAAAAGGTAGAAATGTTAATAATTATGAAGATTATCAAAGAAAACAAGGATATGAGCAAGGAAGAAAAAAATTAGAAGAACTAAGAAGAAAAGGAATAAGAAAAGATACACAAGAATATGGAAAAGCAACAAAAGAAGATGTAGAAGACTTTAAACAAAGAATGCAACAAGTCTGGAAAGAAGAAGAAAACAAAAATACAAGACAAGAATTTGTAAATCAACAACAAAAAAATATAAATCAAGATAAACCATCAAATTATTTTGGAAGAATGTTTGATTAGAGAAAGATATATAAACTAGTATAAGTATAAAAATTATAATAAGGTGATATTAATGGAACATAAACATAAAATATTTACGGGAACAATATTTTTAGTTATAGGATTAATAAGTTTATTCTTAGTATCAAGTGATAATTTTACAGGAAATGTAGCAACAAATGGTAACACTGGTTCTATAAAAGCAAATGTATTGCCACAAGGAATAATAAGCGTTTATTTAGATAATGTACTAAAACAAAGAACAGGAAATGATGGAAAAATAGACTTAAAAAATATTTTAGTAGGTGTTCATAAATTAGAATTACAAAGACCAGGATTTGTAAACTATATTGATAATAATGTAAGAGTTTCATTACAAAGAGCTACAAATTTAGGAACAATAAGACAAATAATGAAAGGATCATTAAGTATTAATTCAAATCCAATTGGAGCAAAATTATTTATAGATAATATTGATACAGGAAGAATAACACCAGTAATAAATTATCAAATAAATCCAAGTGGACATGTAATAAAATTAACAAAAACAGGATATCAAGATTATACTAATAATAATGTAAATATAATATCAGGACAAACAACAAACTTAGGAAGTGTGATATTAACGGTTTTACCATCTAAAAATATATATATTTCTATAAAACTTAGTGATGGTTTGAATTTTGATAAACGTCTACAGAATGCAATAGTTACCTTAGATAGTGATAGTCTTAATACAAAAATGTCTGATTTTAATGGTCTTGTAATTTTTAATAATGTACCTTATGGTGATCATACATTAACAGTATCAAAAGATGGTTTTTTAACATATACTAATATTATTAATGTAAATCAAATAGATTCAAATGTTTATAATATTAATTTAATTCCAATTGCTACTGGGAGTGCTTACTTTACATCTAATATACCAGCAAGAGTATATAGTAATTATAATTATATTTTTGGGCTCGGAAAGGATGTAGGATCAACCCCTATATTAATTAATGGAATAGGTGTAGGTCAAAGGCAAGTTTATATTAATAATACAAATAATTTTGCAATACTAAAAACATTTAATATTGTAGAAGGACAAACAACAAATGTAGAAGCAATATTTCCATAATTCTTTTTATTTTTTTAATATTATGAAAACAATAAATGATAAAAAATTAGATAAATACTTTGATATAACTGGAAGAGCTATAAAAAAAGTAAAAATAAATAATACAGCTAAAATAGATGTTAAAAAATCAGCAAAAGATTTCTTAGACATGGCAGTAAGATATTATGAAGATGCAAAATATTTTAAAAAAAAAGGAGATTATGTAACCTCATTTGCAGCACTAAATTATGCACACGGATGGTTAGATGCAGGAGCAAGATTAGGATTATTTGATGTAGACCATGATTCAGAATTATTTACAGTAGATTAGATTTAAATATTTATTCTTTATTTTAATAATATGAAAAATTTATCAATATGTTATTTTGCGTTTTCAGAAAATTATGGGGAAAATCATGCTGGGTTTACACATACTTACAATATAACAAAGAATTTAGGCAAATATTGTAAAAGAGTAGATGTATTTTTTTCTTATAATCAACTTGGACTAATAAAACAGGAAAATAATGTTTATTACCATGGTATTGTATTACCTAAATTAAAATCTTTTTTTAAAATATTTTCTTATTTAAAATCATATTTTTATATAAAAAATTTTGTGAAAAAATCTGACCTAATACACGAAAGATTTCATGTTAATCCAATAGATTTATTATTTGTAAAAAATAAAAAATACATACTAGAAATAAATGATCCAGCAATAGTATTATATAAAGGTTTAAAATCTAAAATTTATAACTATCTTATAAAAAAGAAATTAAATAAGTCAAATAAAATAATAACACAAACTAATACTTTAAAAAAAATAATAAATAAATATATAAATAAAGAAATTGGAGTTATTAGCAATGGGGTAGATACAGAATTTTTTAACCCGAATATAAAGAGTAATTTTAGAGATGAACATAATATTAATGGAAATGAAATTATAGTTATGTTTTCTGGGGGATTTATGCAATGGCATGGTGTTCAAGATATACTAGAATTAGCTAAAGAATTTACTAATGTTAAGTTTATATTAATAGGAAAAGGGCCTATGTATGGGGAAGTTCAATCTAAAAAATTAAATAATTTAATTTTATTAGGCTCTAAACCTTACTTTGAAATGCCAAAATATTTAATAGCATCAGATATATTAATCGCCCCATTTAATACTGAAAAATTTAAAAAATTAGATGTATATGGATTTTGGTGGTGTCCTATTAAGTTATTTGAATATATGTCAATGGGAAAACCCATTTTAACGTATAATTACGAAGAAGTTAAAAATATACTAAATGATTGTGCATTATTAGCTAAACCAAATGATATTAAAGATTTTAAAGAAAAATTAAATGAACTAATAAAAAATAAAAAATTAAGATTAAAATTAGGAAAAAAATCAAGACAAAATGCATTAAAATATGATTGGAATATTATAGCTAAAAAAACATTTAATTTTTATAAAAAAATTTAGAAAGATTTATTAGTTAATTAATATAAAATAAGATCATGAAAAAAGTGTTAGTATTTTCATTAGGGGGAAGTTTAATAGTGCCAAATAATGTTGACTATAATTATTTACATAAGTTTAAAAAATTTATATTAAAATTAAATAAAAAATATAAAATTGTTATAGTAACTGGAGGTGGAAAAACAGCAAGAAAATATATAGAACCATTAATTAAAGAAAAAGCAGATGAATATTCTGTAAGTTTAGTAGGAATAATGTCAACAAAATTAAATGCAAGATTATTAAGTGGGATATTAAACTTAAGAAACCAAATACCAGATAGTTTAAAAGAAGTTAAAAAATTATTAAATAAAAAAAATATTGTTGTATGTGGCGCTTTAGGTGTACAACCAAATATGACAAGTGATGGAGATGCTGCACAAATAGCTGAATATCTAAAAGCAAAATATTTCTTTAATTTCACAAATGTAGAGGGATTATATGATAAAGATCCTAAGAAATATAAAGATGCAAAGTTTATACCACAAATAAGTTTTAATGATTTTATAAAAATAGTAGATGAGATAAAATATAAAGCAGGACAACATTTTGTGTTAGATCAGGCAGCAGCAAGAATAATTAACAAAGCCAAAATAAAAACAATTATAATAAATGGGAAAAAATTAGAAAATGTATTAAAATTTTTAAATTCTAAAACTTATAAAGGAACATTAATATCATGATAATAATAGTAACAGGATGTGTAGGAACAGGAAAAACAATTTTATCAAAAGAATTATCTAAAAGATTAAAAATAAAATATTTAGATGTAAATAAAATTATACTTAAAAATAAACTAAGAGAAAAATATATTAAAAAACTAAATACATACGAAGTTGATACAAAAAAATTAAATAAATTTCTAATAAAAGAAATTAAAAATGAGAAAAATTTAATTATAGATTCACACTTAAGCCATTATTTGCCTAATAAATATGTTGATTATTGTATAGTCTGCGAAACAGAACTAAAAGATCTAAAAAAAAGACTAAAAAATAGAAAATATTCTAAAAAAAAGATAAAAGAAAACTTAGAAAGTCAAATATTTGATGTATGTTTAATAGATTCATCAGAAATTGGACATAATATTATAAAAGTTGATACTACAATTAATAATATTGAAAAATGTATTAATGAAATAATTAAGAAAATAAAAATATAATCATTTACCAAATCTACGTTTTCTATTAGAATATTCTTGTAAACATTTTACTAAATCTTTTTTATCAAATTCAGGCCACATAATATCTGGAAGAAATATTAATTCAGAATATACTGATTGAAACGTTAAAAAACCACTCAACCGTGATTCAGATGTTCTTATTATAAGATCAGGTTCAGAATCTAAATAAAGATTATGTTTAAAAACTTCTTCATTAATCTCATCAATGTTTAATTTACCATCTTTAACTTGTTCAGCAATCTTTTTAGTTGTATCAATAATCTCAGCTCTTCCACCATAAGCCATAGCAAAATTGATTTTATAAGGATTATTATTTTTAGTCTCTTCCATTAAATCATACATAGCTTGTTGTATGTTATCAGGAAACATATATAACCTGCCTATGAACTTAAAAAAAATATCTTTAGTTTTTTTCTTATCTTTTTTTAAATTACTAAAAGCTTTAAGAAATAATTTCATTAAATAATTAAATTCTTTTTTAGGTCTGTCAAAATTTTCTATAGAGAAAGTATACAAAGTTAATTCTTTAATGTTTAATTCTTTACACCAGTTAAACAATTTCTCAATTTTTTCATATCCTAGTTCATGTCCTTTCCATGGTTTTAACATTAATCTCTTAGCAAATCTACGATTTCCATCTAAAATAATACCTATATGTTCTGGTACTTTATTTATGGCATGTTCCATCAAATATTTGGTAAAGAGAAAGTATTAAAATCTTATGGATTATAAAAATAAACATGATATATTGTGATTTAGTTAATATGGAATATAGTAAGGATATTGAACTATTTTCTAAAACATTAAATTTTAATAAAATATTTTTCAAAGAAGATATTAAAAAATTAGGTATTGAAATTGAATTAGATTATGAAAAAAAAAGAAAGTTAATAGAAGAAAATAAAATAAAAATTTTACTAAACCCCCATTTAATAAATATAAAAGATAACTTACATTATAGAAGTTCTGGATTAGACCAAGTATTGTGTAAAATTATGAATAAAAATGAAATTTCCTTAGGAATTACATTAAATGCATTAAACAATTATATTGAAATTGGAAGAGTAATGCAAAATATAAGATTATGCAGAAAATACAAAGTTAAAATTTTAGTCTTTAGTTTTGCAGAAAATAAATATGACATTAAATCAAGAATAGATATAGAAAGTTTATTAAAAACATTAGGTATGGACGGAAAACAAATAAAAGAGGCGTTTAATTTAAAATTATAAAAATCAGATAAGTATTTTATATAACATAAAAGGCAATAAATATACTTGACAAAAGCTTTATAAATTCTGAAATATACACTAAATATGGATGAGAAAGGAAAAATAAATTAGATTCTCATAAAAAAATTATGAAAAAAGAACAAAAAAGATTATTATCAAGCTTAAGAGAAAAGAAAAGATATGTGGCTTTTGAAGCAATTTGTGATGGTTTTATAAATCCTACAAAAATTAAAGATTATATAATCAATAACTTCAAAAATTTATTCGGAGAAATAGGATTAAGCAAAGCAGGAATAAATTTTGTAGAAGTTTATAATAATAAAGGTATATTAAGAATAAATAATAAATATGTAGATGAGATAAAAGCAAGTTTTTGTATAATAAGAAAGATTAATAAAGAAGATATTTTAGTAAGAAGTTTAAGAGTCAGCGGGACATTAAAAAAAGTTAGAGGATTGACACTTATCGGGGGAGGATTATAATGCAACCAACACTAAATCATCAGATGATGGGATATGATAGAAGTAGTACTATGTTTAGCCCAGATGGAAGATTATTACAAGTAGAATATGCTAAAAAAGCAGTAAGACAAGGAACAACTTCTTTAGGAATAGTATGTAAAGATGGGGTTTTATTATTAGCAGATAAGAGAATACTAGAAAAATTAATGATAGGTGATAGTATAGAAAAAATAAGTCAAGTAGATGAACATATAGGTGCAAGTTCTACAGGATTTTTAATGGATGGAAGAGTATTAATAGAAAGAGCACAAGTAATAGCGCAACAATATAAAGTAACATATGATTCACCAATAGATATGATCTCATTAGTAAAAGATATATCAAATTTAAAACAAGCTTATTCACAATTTGGAGGGGCAAGACCATTTGGAGTAAGTTTATTATTTGCTGGAGTAGATGATGAAGGCCCACAATTATACTTAACAGATGTTACAGGAATATATTTTCAATATAAAGCAACAGCTGTTGGAGAAGCAGAAACACAATTAAAAGAAATATTAGAAAAAGAATATGATGAAAATATGACTATAGAACAAGGAATAAAATTAGCTGTCAGTGCTTTTAAAAGAGCATTTGAGAAAGACTTTGAATTAGATAGATTAGATGGAGCATTTGTAAAAACTGCAGATAGAAAATATCAAAAGATAGATAAAGAAATACTAAGAAAACTAGCTAAGAAAACATAAGATGGTAAATATTAATGACGCTGTAATAGCAAAAATAAAAAAAAATGGAAAGACCTTTGAAATATTAGTTGATTGTGAAAAAGCACTTGCATTTAGATCAGGAAAAAATGTTCTTATAAATGATATTCTTGTAACAGAAGAAATATTTTACGATGCAAAAAAAGGAACAAAAGCATCAGAACATGAATTAAAAAAATTATTTGGAATTGATGATAAATTAGAGATTGCAAAAATAATAATAAAAGAAGGGCATGTTCCAATAACTGCAGAATTACTAAGAAAAGAATTAGAACAAAAAAGAAAATTTATAGTTACATTAATACAAAGGGCAGTAATAGATCCTAAAACAGGAAAGCCACATCCGCCTAATAGAATAGATTCTGCAATAACAGAAGCAAAAGTTAGAATTGATGAAAATAAAACAGCTGAACAACAATTATCAGATATAATAAATAAAATAAAAAGTATAATACCAATAAAATATGAAATTAGAGAATTAAGCGTTAAAATACAAGTTCAATATGCACCAAAATGTTATGGGACATTAAAACAATTAAGCAAAATACTAAATGAAAAATGGGAAAATGATGGAAGTCTTAGTGCGACTGTTGAAATACCTGCTTCAATGCAAGAAGATTTTGAGATAGCTTTAAATAATGCAACAAAAGGCAATGTTGATATCAAAATATTAAGGAGTAGATAAAAATGGGATTATTAGTAAATGAAAGGGATATAGTAGTGCCCGGTGACACATTAGCAGAAGGAATGGATTATATACCAGGAGAAGATGTATTTAGAGATAAAGATAGATTAATTTCTATGAAATTAGGATTAGTAAGTATAAGTGGAAGACAAGTTAAGATATTACCATTAGCAGGTTCTTATGTACCAACTAAAGGAGATATTGTAATAGGAAAAGTAGTGAATATAGGGTTTAGTGGATGGAGAGTGGATATGGGCTGGGCATTTGAAGCAAACTTATCTGCAAAAGATGCAACAACAGACTTTGTTGAAAGAAATGCAGATTTATCAAGATATTTTGATTATGGGGATTATTTAATGGTTCAGATAGTCAATGTAACAAGTACGAGAGCTATAGATATAACAACAAAAGGGCCAGGACTTAAAAAGTTAGGACCAGGAAGAATGATAAAAGTTCAATCAATTAAAGTTCCAAGAATAATAGGAAAACAAGGTAGTATGATTACAATGATAAAAGAATCGACAGGAACAAGAATATCTGTAGGTCAAAATGGAATAGTATGGTTAAGCGGAGATGATCCTAAACAAGAATTATTAGCAGTAGAAGCAATAAGAAAAATAGAAAAAGAAAGTCATACACAAGGATTAACAGATAGAATAAAATCTTTCTTAGAGGAAAATAAAAATGGCATATGAGAAGAGATTAGATGGAAGAAAATTTGATGAATTAAGACCTGTAGAAGCAAAAGTAGGCATAGTAGAAAATGCATCAGGGAGTGCAATGTTTAAAATAGGTAAAACAATAGCAATAGCCGCAGTTTATGGTCCAAAAGAATTATATCCTGGATTTTTACAGAATCCGACAAGAGGAGTATTAAGATGTAATTATAATATGATGGCATTTTCAGGATCTGGAGATAGAGTAAAGCCAGGGCCAAGTAGAAGAAGCAAAGAAATTTCAATGGTAACAGAAAAAGCATTATTTTCAGCATTAGACTTAAGCCAATTTTCAAGTACAGTAATTGATGTTTATATAGAATTAATACAAACAGATGCAGGAACAAGATGTGCAGGAATAACTGCAGCAGCAATGGCATTAGCAGATGCTGGTATTCCAATGAAAGGATTGGTAAGTTCTGTAGCAGTAGGAAGAGTGGGTGGAAAAATAGTATTAGACTTAAGTAAAGAAGAAGAAGATTATGAAGGACATGCAACTGATATAGCAACAGCAATGATAACAAGCACAGGGGAAGTAACATTATTACAAATGGATGGACCAGTAACAAAAGAAGAACTTAAAAAAGCCTTAGAACTTGCTAAAAAAGGTAATGAAAAAATAAGAGAAGTACAAATTAAAGCACTAAAAGAAAAATTTGAAGTAGGAAGGAAATAAAAATGGATGTACTAAGAGAACATATTTTAGAATTATATAAAAAAGAAGCAAGATTAGATTTAAGAAAATTTGATGAATATAGAAAAATAGAAATTGAATATGGAATTTCTGCGAAAAGTGCTGAAGGAAGCGCAAGAGTAAAAATAGGAAAAACTGAAGTAATCGCAGGAGTAAAATTAGAATTAGGACAACCATACTCAGATACACCTAATGAAGGAACATTAATGGTAAATGTAGAATTATTACCTATGAGCAATCCTGAATTTGAATCTGGACCACCAGGAATAGATGCAATAGAAATATCTAGAGTTGTTGATAGGGTTATAAGAGAGGGACATTGTTTAGATTTTAAAAAATTGTGTATAAGAGAAAAAGAGAAAATGTGGATCGTTATAATAGATATTTACCCAATAAATGATGCAGGAAATTTATTTGATGCAGCAGCATTAGCAGCATTAAGTGCAATAAAAGATGCAAGATTTCCTAAAGTAGAAGATGATAAAATCAATTATAAAGAAAGAACTGATAAAAAACTTCCTATAAAAACCTGGCCAATGAGTTGTACTTTAGTAAAAGTGGGGAATACAATTTTAGTGGACCCATTATTAGAAGAAGAAAAATTTATAGACGCAAGATTAACTATAGGAATATTAGAAGATGGAGAATTATGCGCATTACAAAAAGGTGGAGACTTTGGATTAAGTCCTGAAGAAATAGACAAAATGATTGAAATAGCACTTAAAAAAACAAAAGAACTAAGGAAGGTACTTGAAAAATGATTTTAACAAAATATGAAAGAGCAAGATTGATAGGTGCAAGAGCATTACAATTAGCAATGGGGGCGCCACTTTTATTAAATTTGAAAGAAGAAGACTTAGAAAAAATAAATTATAACCCAATAGAAATAGCTAAAATGGAATTAGCTAAAAATATATTGCCTATAACAATAAAAAGACCAATGCCAAAAAAGACAGAATAAATATTTAGTAATCTTTTTATAGGTTCTTATTTTTTTTATTCTATGAAAATTAAAACAATAAAATATGAAAGAGGATTTATTTTTAAAAAGGATGAATTAACTGTTATATCAGATGAAGGAAAAGGAAGAATAAAATTTAAAAATAAAAATACAATAAAACAATTAGGCCAATTCAAAGGTTTAGAAGTAAATAGTTTAAATGACTTACAAAAAATAGATGAATCTATAAAAAATATAGATAATGAATTATTATCTGTTGTTAGTTTAACTATATTAAACTCAGCAAAATATCCGTGGGCAATAATAGATAAAAATGCTAAACAAATACCAAGACCAATAATAAGTATATTTAAAAAAAATAAAGGCATAAGAGAATTTTTTATACTATCTTTAGATGCTAATAATTTTGAGGCTGTGATAAACTCTGGAATAGAAGTCCAAAATATATTAATTAAAAAACTTTCCGGAATAAAAAGATCAAGTGATGAAGAATTAAAAGAAGAAGATGTACTTGATAACTTAAAAGAATCTGTAGATGAAATCTTTAAAGATGTAAATTTTGATATAAGAATTGGAATAAGATTTGATAACTTTGAAGGAGAGTATTATGTCTACCATGGGAAAAACTTTGGAAAAGAAGAACAATATAAGTATGTTAATAATTTAATAGGATTATATCAACTTTTATATGTTGAGAACCCTTTTATTGAAAATGATACTGAAGAATATAAGAAATTATTTAATAGATACAGTAGCAAGTGTTTGATAACATTAAATTCTAAAATAAATGAATATACAAAAGCTGTTAATGAATCATTATGTAATTCTATTATATTAAGATTTTTAGATTTAACAGATTTTAAATCAAATGTTGATTATTTTAAAGATAATAAGATAAATATAATAGGAGAGTGTAAAAAAGAATTAGTTAATTTATTAGTTGGATTAAATATTAATTTGGTAAAAGTCGATGATCTTGGAAATCAAGAAAATATTCAAATGTTTAGTGAAACTGCTGAAAAAATAAGAGATTATTTGAATAGTATTAAACAGGAATAATTTACTTTTAGGATTTTATTATTATTTATTAAAATTAAGATATAACAAATCACATAAAATATAGTGGTTGGCTGTTAGTCAACAACAAATAAATAAAATACTCAATTACTTTGTTGGTTGACTATATAATCTTTTTTATTTTTTAATGTGTTTTTTGGATTTTTGTTTCTAATAATTTAGTTGTAACATATTTTTTTAAATAAAACCCTAATTATAGTTATAAGTTCTATCTATTTTAAGATATATTTCGATAAATATATAAACCATAAGCTAACAATAAATATATATTATTTAAAAAAAATGGAGGGGTGATGATATGGCAGTTGATTCTTTATTTGCAACAAGAGATTTATTTTTACAACCATTATATCAATTATGGATGGATTTTGTATCAATATTTCCAAGTATAGTAGTTGCACTATTATTATTAGTGATAGGATATTTTATAGCTTATTTAATAGGTCATGGAGTTAAATGGTTATTAGAAAAAGCTGGTTTAGGAAATTATGTTAAACAAGCAGGATTCAGCAAAGAAGTAGGACATACAAATTTATCCGCATTATCAGGAGAGATAGTTAAATGGTTTGTATTTATAATATTCTTACAAGTTGCTGTAGATGTTTTAAATTTAAAAAGCTTAAGTATGTTGCTTCAAGACTTTGTTAAATGGTTACCTAATGTAATAATAGCAATAATAGTATTCTTTGCAGGTGTTGCTTTAGCTCACTTTATAGACATAAGAATAAGAGAACATACTAAAATGAGAGGAATGCTAATAATGGCAGGAATCGTAAAAGTTGTTGTATTATTCTTAGTAGTTGTAATAGGACTAAGACAAATCGGTGTAGAAGTAGGAATACTAGAAAATGGATTCTTAATATTATTAGGAGCATTAGGGCTAGGATTAGCACTATCACTAGGCATAGGTTTAGGATTAGGACTAAGAAACGAAGCAGAAAGTATAGTTAGTAAGTGGAAGAAAAACTTTTAACTTCTTTTTATTTTTTTATTATAATTTTTAAATTTTAATCTAATTAAACATTTTTGGAGATTATTTTTTAATATGACTAAACTTTTGTATAATAACTTAGGGATGCAGTAAAGTAAGGAAAATGCAAAATTAATAATTTTTACTCATAAAAATCTAATATTTTTATAAAACCATTGATTTGTGCCGAAAATCTCTAAATGAAATAAATCAAATAAGATTTTTTCTAATATTTAATAAATAATTTTTTATTATTTATAATACACTACTTTATTTTGTAAAATCTAAAAGATAGTTTTATAAATACATTATTTATCCAATGTTTAAAGCCAAACTTTGCTGAGGCAATAAAGAAGCAATGTTCTTAGAAAAGTAAGGCTTAAAGAAAATAAAAATGGAAGAATCAACACAACAAGATAATTTACAATATTTAGTACCTGTAGATGAATACTTAAAAGTAGGATTACACATAGGAACAAAATTCAGAACAAAAGCAATGTCACAGTTTATCTATAAAATAAGAGCAGATGGATTAAGTGTATTAAATATACAAAAAGTAGATGAAAGATTAGCTTTAGCTGCAAATTTACTAGGACAATATAATCCAGAAGATATATTAATGGTATGTAGAAGAGAGAATGGCTGGCAAGCTGCACAATTATTCTCAAAACTTACAGGAATAAGGGTATTTACTGGAAGATATCCGCCAGGAATATTAACAAATTCTAAATTAGATAATTTTATAGAAGCAAAACTAATATTAGTAACAGATCCTTTTCCAGACAAGAATTTGGTAGAAGATTCAACGAAAATAGGAATACCAGTAATTGCATTATGTGATACTAATAATGAAGTTGCAAATATAGATTTAGTTGTTCCATGTAATAATAAAGGTAAAAAAAGTTTAGGACTAATATTTTGGTTATTAACAAGAGGATATTTAAAGGGAAGAGGAATAATTACTAAATATGAAGATTTTAAAACTAAAATAGAAGAATTTAGTCCTGAATGAAATTTTTAAATATTTTAATTATAGTCAACTAATAGAATCTCTAGATTCTTTATTTATTTGTTTTTGACTAACAGTAAATCACTTGTACATCTAAAAACTTATGTAGTTTATTATAAATTATAGAAAAAATAATTTTATTCCATTCTGAGTTTAATACTCTAATGCTTGCATTGATACAAATATATTTTTTAACGTAGTGATACCCTTGGCTTGCTTTGATTGGATAGTTCATTAAATGATATTTTATTATAACTTAAATATTGTTACTAAATTAGCAATATTAAAAGTTTTTATTAAAACTTTAAAATAATTAATAACAAAAATAATTCTATCTGATTAAAGAATAAAACTACTTCAATAGAATTATTAATGCAAAGTTAGAAAATAGAAAGCTATATAAATTTCTTTGTTTTTCCATATATTAAATGGTTCTAGATGATAAAATGACAGTTATGCAAGTCAGACCTAATTATTCTATAGTATATCAGTTTAAACCGACACTAAAACTTGAAAAAAGAGTTGTAAAATCACAAAAAGATTTTATGGATTATATAAAAAGTTTATCTACGAATTGGAAAGAAGGAGATTATTTTTTAAAATGTAGCAAAGGAACATTTGCATATTTTAATTTACAAGGAAGTAAAGTAAAATTATTTAAAAAATCAAGAACAGGAAGAGATTATATTTGCTGGGACTATTTTGGCCCTGGTGATATTGGAAAAAAAACTAAAAAATAAAATTATTTAAAAAAAAGAAAAGTATATAAATAAGTTTGATTATGAAAAGTTATACTCAAGTTTTTTCATAAGAATTTATATAAAAAAAAGAGGGTGATGTAATACGGATACAAAAGGAAAAAATTATAATATATTATTTTTATTTATACTTTTATTTGGTCTATTATTAACAACAAATGTTCTAGGATATATAAAATATTTTGATATTTTTAGTATAACAAAAAATAGTGACGAGACTCAGGATTCTCTTATTTCAAGTTATGTAAATAATCTAACAAACACATCACTAAGAAGACCATCTTTTGATATAGTAATAAATGGAACTAATCATTCTTATAATGTAAACCTTTCTATAGATGGAACTGGTTTTTCCAATACAACATATATTGCATTTAATGCATCAATTTCCCCAACAGAAACAATATTTGTTAATGGATCATTAGCAGAAGGATATCATAGGTATTTTTTTAATGTATCTAACATTACTGCAGGTGGCGGGGTTTATGCAGATGGTGCTGGATCTAATTTTAATGAATCATTAGAATTAGCTTTTGTAGTAGATGTAAGCCCACCTAATATTACTTCTGTACAAGCTAATAGTTTTGCAAATCAAACTGTATCAAATTTTTATTTTACATATACTACTAATGACACTAATCCTGTAAGTCCTACAGATAATAGGGTGGCAGGATTTGGAAGAGTAGTATTTCAATTATATAATGGAACAAATATTATATTAAATAATTCACAAATGAATAGAAATGTTTTAAACACAGTGCAGACAGACATAATTAATTTTACACAAAATTGGACAAATTTAGATGAAGGAAATTATACAATATCTGTTTATGCAAATGATAGTTTAGCAAATACAAGATATTTAACTAATAGTACAATAATAATAGATAGAACAGCACCAAATATTACTTTTACGCAATTTACAGGGATAACAGGACCAAGCAATGGAACGCCATTAAATGGACAAAACTTATCAGCAATACTAATAAACGTAACAACAAATGATACTTCAACAAATACTGGTAAAAGCCAAGTTGGTGGTGGATTTGTAGTGTTTGAATTATATAATGATACTGGTTTAGTAAATCGTACAATTTCTGCTAGAACAACTTTTGGTAAAGATCTTGTAGAACCTACTAGTATTAATTTTACTAATGCTTTAATAGGGCTTGTTGATGGTAATTATACTATAAGAGTTGTTGTTAATGATAGTTTGAATAATAATATTCCCACTATTAATAGAACAAACTTTTTATTAGATAGAACAGCTCCAACTTTAAGCATTGCAAGTAATACTCAATCAACTAATATGAGCAGTGTTATTGGTCAGACTAGAATATTTATTAATATAACTAGTAATGATACTAATAATAATAGAAGACAAGCAGGTAGTGGATTTTATTTATTCCAATTATATAATGAAACTACAGGATTACTAAATAGTACAGTAATGTCTAGAACAACATATTTACAAGATGTGTCAGAAAGTGCGACATTAAACATGAGTGTATTAGGACTTAATGATCTTGAAGATGGAATATATTTTGTAAACGTAACAGTAAATGATAGTGTTGGTAATAGAGCATTAACTGGAGAAAGAAGAATATATATAGATAGAACAGCACCAAATATTACTTATAGAGATTTTACTGGAGTAACAGGACCAAGCAATGGAACACAAGCTACTAATGCTAATATTACAGCAATATTATTAAACGTAACAGTAAATGATACTCTTATTAATAGGGGACAAGTTGGTGGTGGATTTGTAGTATTTGAATTGCATAATGGTAGTGGTTTATTGAATAGAACACAAATAGCTACAACGAAATTTGCTAAAGACCTTGTAGAAGGAAATTTTGTTAATTTTACTAATGCTGTTATTAGTTTGGCTGATGGTAGTTATACTTTTAATGTGACAGCAAATGATAGTCTTAATAATAGAATAATTAGTGTGAGCAGAAGCGTTAATATTGATAGGACACCTCTAAATATTAGTATACTTGGAAGAACACCTAATCAAGGAGCTTATATTGTTGATGGTAACTTGTTTGTTAACTTAAGCACTAATGATACTAATTTTGGATTGAGTCAATTTGGTGGCGGATTTGTAGTTGTAGAATTGCATAATAGTACAGGTTTATTGAATAGAAGCATACAAACAAGAACAAGATTTGGTGCTGATACTGTAGAACTAACTACTTTTAATGTTAGTTATAAGTTAGATCAAGATTTAAGTGATGGTAATTACAGTTGGAATATAACTGTTAATGATAGTGTTGGTAATACTAGATATTTATTAGGTTATAGTACAGTTATAGACCGTGTTAATCCTTCAACACCATTAATAACAAGCAGTCAAGGTAGTACTTTTAATAATCTAGTAACAACAAGTTTAACTTGTACAAGTACTGATACTAATATAAAACAGGTTAGTATGATTGCAACAGGAATTAGTGACCCAATATGCACAGGAGTTAATAGTTGTAGTAGTAATTACAGGCCAACAAGCAGTGGTGTTAAAACCGCAACATGTACTGCACTAGATTATGTAGGACATTCAGTAGAAAATACTTTAACATTAAGTATTAATTCAGAAGGCGGTGGAAGTAGTAGTGGCGGTGGTGGCGGTGGTGGCGGTAGTAGTGCTAGTGTAGACAATGTCAAAGCAGGAACACCTACAGTATTTACTATAAACAACCCAGCGTTAGATGTTCAAAAATTAACAATAACAACAAATACTGTTGTTGCTGATGTTAAAATGACTGTAACAGGATTATCAGAAAAACCAGCAAACTTACCAGATGTTGCAAGCGGTAATGCTCAAGTATACAAATACTTTGAAGTAACTAAAAGCAACTTACAAGATACACAAGTAAGCAGTGCTAAAATAACATTTACAGTAAATAAAGAATGGTTAATAATAAATAAGGCTAATAAAGACGATGTTGTACTTTATAGATTAGTAAATGCTGAATGGAAACCATATACTGCAATCATGCAATCAGAAAATGAAAAAACCTATACTTATGAAAGTGCAGTACCAGGATTTAGTACATTTGCTATAGGACTAAAAACTAGCACAACAGTACCAGAAACAATAACTCCTGTTGAAGCAACAAGTAGTGAAGAGACAACTACAATTGCAGAAACAATAAATCCAACAACTGCAACATCATCAAGTAAATCAAAAGTCTTAGTTATAGTGTTAGTTGCTTTAGTAATAATAATAATTATTGTAGCATTATTATTAAAAAGTAAGAGAAAATCAACAAGCACTAAAGGTATGGCATATAAACCACGATAAAAATTTTTTTATTTTTTTAGTTATATTTTTTCTTTTTAACTTTTTATTGTTAAAGAAATGTTAATTTATGTAAATATAATTCTTTAAAAAAATGAAGAATTATGAAACATATTTTTATATTTCGTAAAAATATTTTAATAAAAAAAAATATTATTAAATAAATTATAAATGAAAATATAAATAAAAATTAGTAAAGTATATAAAACAGTTTAATAGTATAATTATAAAAGAGGTGTAAACTTGAAGAGAGCTAAGATAGTAGGATTTGTTTCTGTTAAAGGTGGAGTTGGAAAAACAACATCTGTAGCAAATTTAGGATTAATATTAACAAAAGATTTTGATAAAAAAGTTTTAATAGTTGATGGTAACTTCTCAGGACCAAACTTGGCTTTACATTATGGACTTACAAAATTAGGTTCTACATTAAATGATGTTTTTGATGGTAAGGTATTATTACAAAAAGCAATATATGAACATCCATCAGGATTACATTTACTCCCATTATCTCCATATTCAAGAAAAGTAGATTATAATAGATTTTATCAGTATATAGCTTCATTAAAGAATTTTTATGACTTAATATTAATTGATGCAAGTCCTAATTTAAATGCAGAAATGTCTGCTACATTAATGGCTAGTGATGAAGTTTTTATATTAACAACACCAGACCATGTTACATTAGCTGCTACATTGGCTGCAGTCAAATTGGCAAAACAAAAAAAGACTTATATTGCAGGGATAATATTAAATAAAGTAAGAGGAAAAAGTTATGAATTAAAAGTTGAAGAAATACAAGATGCTGCAAAAATACCTGTTGTGAGTATAATAAAAGAGGATAATAACTTATTATTAGCAAATTCAAAAAATATACCATTAACATTGCTAAAACCTAAAAATAATAGTATAATAGAATATAAAAAATTAGCGGCAGCATTAGTTGGTGAGAGATATAAAGATAAAAGAGTGTTTACTAAAATTAAAGAGTTATTTGGAAAGAAATTAAGTCAAGAAGAAGTTAATAGAGCAATAATAATGGTAAGTCATTACTAAAAATTTATAAATAAGAAACCTAAACTCTTTTAGTTCACTACAATCTTAAAAAATTAAAATAAATATTATTCTTTCTTTTCTAATTTAGGCATTAATTCAGCTAAATTTCCAGAGCCATGGGTTAAAATTTTTAAATTTACTTGAACAATATCTTGATTAATTAAATTACCAACGACTGTTTTTCTTTTCTTTAAACCCCTAATTTTATTCTTAATACAAGGACCTTTAGTAAGTAAAGCTTTTCTTTTACCAAAACCATTAAGATCATATCTTATAGGACATCCTGATTTATCAGAACCACCACGAATTTCTAAGGAATAACCTTCTAAACCAACAGTATTACCTTCTACCTTATCTTTTACTCTATTATTAATAAAAGGATTTTCTTCTAATATTTTTTGATAACTTTTACCTGTTTTAGGATCGTTTACTACTATTTTAGTTTCTACCATAAATTTTGGAAAGATTATTAATTTATAAATGTTTGTTTTGATTTTTTAAATACCCCAAGTAGGATTAGTTTTTCTATGAATTTCTGCAATTTCTTTTAGAACTTGTATTTCATCAGGTTTTAAATAAGTTTTTAATTTCTTATAAACTAAAAATTCAGATTCTTTAATATCAGAATATAAAATATCATTTTCTGCTATTTGTCTGTTAATAGTAACTCCCGGAAATGAAACAGCAACAGATTGTGGTGGTTTAGCTTCATTAATAGACTTGCCTTCGTGTTGAATGGCCTTAGCTTCAGTTATATGTTTTCCATCTTTCATTAAAGGAGTATTAGGCTTTAAAGTGCCTGCTAAAACATCAACGCCTATAACTGCAGGATTAGACTGCCTAAAAATATAACCTTCTAATAATTTTATCTTACAAGGTCTTGTAATATCTTTTAATTCTTTAGCTTCAATCCTTGATTTTTCTTCAAAAAGCCATTCTTCAAATTTTTCTATTAAAGTATAGATAACATTGTTTGTGATTATTTTTATTGATTCATTTGATTCAGGTGTATTAATATTAAAACCTAGAATAACATGATTTAATATATTGGAACTAGATAGAGCTTCAGCAAAATCTTTTTTTGATATATTTCCAATAGAAGCTCTTTTTATTTTAAAATTCTTTTCTTTTAATAAAGTTATCAAACCTTCTAAAGCACCTAAAGTATCTGCTTTGATAATAATACCGTCTTCATCTAATTCAAAAGTAACTTGTTCAATTTGTTCTCTAATTTCTATCTTAATTTTTTCTAAATTTTTATTTGCTATTTTTAAAGGCATACCTGAAATAATACCTTCAGAATTTTGAGGAGAAATTTTTACACCAACTGCTGCACATGCTTCTTTAACAGACTTTAATTGAGATTTATTAGTAATAAAAATAGCTTTGATCTTTGTAACTAAAGGCTCTTTTAATGTACCTATAACAATAGTATCATTGGTTTTTATTTTACCTTTATATATAATTGCATCAAAACACTTACCTAATCCTTTTTCTTCTGTTATTTCTAAAATAGTTCCTTCACCTTGAGCTTCAGGATCATATTTTAAATTAGATTCTAAAAATTTTTGAGCAAGTCCAGTTATAGTTATTAGAAGTTCACAAAGACCTTCTCCTAATTTAGCAGAAATAGGAACTATTGCTATTTGTTTGGAAAAGTCTTCAATTCTATCAAATCTCTCAGCATTAAAACCAAGATTATAAAGTTTGTTAACAATTTGATATAATCTTTCCTCTATATTTTTTATGACATAATCTTGTTGAGTTTTTATCTCTTTTATTAAAGGAAGATCTTTTTTAGAAAACCAACCTGGGATTAAATCAATTTTATTCAATGCAATAATAAATGGGGTTTTATTTTCTTTTAATATTTCAATACTCTCTAAAGTTTGAGGTTTAAGACCGTCTAAAATATCTATTACTAAAATTGCAATATCTGCTAAAGATCCTCCTCTTTTTCTTAAATTAATAAAAGCAGCATGACCTGGAGTATCAATAAATAATAAGCCAGGAACTTTAATTTTTTCTATGTTTAAATTATTTTTAGACAAAGTTTTTATTCTATCTATGGAAACAGGATAAGCTTTTATTGATTGTGTAATTTTTCCTGGTTCTGAAGTAACAATGGATGTTTTTTTTATAAAATCTATAATGGTACTTTTACCTGAATCTACGTTACCTAATATTGTTACTATAACTTGTCTTAGCATGGTGGTGAAATGGATTGTGTTGGATTAAAAAAGGTTTGGATTTTTTAAATTTAAATTATTTTTGTAAAAAACTTGAAAAAATAATTATATAATAAATGAACAATTGTTATTGATTAACATTAAACCACTTTTAATCTAAGAACTTATGTGGGTAGCTATATTAAAATAATTTTTTAAAATATTCCTTTTAATTATATTGTATAAAATTGGTAAAACTCATATAATTACTAAATAACACAGCCAAAATATGCATAATAAATAAGAAAAATTATTCTAAAAAACATTTTAATACACATTTTTTTATTATAATGACTAATATATTTACTATATATATTATATAGGTTAGTTATTTAAAATAAAATGATATAATTAATTATAGTTGTGGGGGGTGGATTTGATGGGAAAGAGATGGGGTAGAATGAAGGATGAAGACGAACTAAGAAGTTGGTTAGATGAAGAACTAGAAGCAGATGCAATGGACATAGGAGAATTTGGATTTTGGTATGGCTACGCAGAAGAACCTGATTAGAAGATTTATGTTGAATAAACTATAAATACTTAAGTTTTTTATTTTTAATTTTTCCTATATAAAAGATCTTCATCTATTCTTTTCCAAACATATATCTCTGAAGATTTAAACCATATTAAAATTTCTCTTTTTGCTTCATCTGGATTTCCTGAAGAATGAATTAAATTTTGAATAGGCCTATTTGATTTATCTCCTAATATGTAAGTATCAAAAGAATAATCTCCTCTAATTGTTCCAGGGGATGCATCACTTGGTGCAGTAGGACCACAGATTTTTCTAACATGAGCAACAGCATTATGTCCTTCAATAACCATTGCAATTATTGGACTCATGCTTAAATAACTTATTAACCATTCTCTTATTATTTGACCTTGTTCTAAAGCAGTACGATTTAATTTCATCCCTTTTTTTTCATAAGAAGCTAAAGTTTTTTCACCAACACTTTTTAACCAAACTTCATCATCAGCATAGTGATTGCCTGCTGATTCTTTATCTGCATAAACCATTTTTATAGCAACAATCTTTAAACCAGACTTTTCAAACCTGGAAATTATTTCTCCTATTAATGCTCTTTGAACAGCGTCTGGTTTTAATAATACTAAAGTTTTTTCTATCATAATAAACTTTTAGATTAATAATCAATTTATAAAGATTTATGTTTATCTTAGTAAAGATTCAATTGAACTATAATAAATTCTTTGGAAACTATTTACTTGGAATTTTTTGTTTATAGTAAACAACATAAGTTTCTAGATATTCAAGTGATTTATTGGAAGTAAATAACAAATCAAAACTTAAAGACTTTTTTGTTTAATTATAATAATTTTATTATATAATTAAAAATAGGTTATAAGATAGAATTAGTTTATGTTTGGTATAATAAGTTGTATTATTTTAAAATTAAATATTGTTATAGCTATTTTGTTTAATGTTCTAAAAATAAAAACCTTTTTAAATAAGTATAAACAAATAATAACCAGAGGTGATTAAATGCCAGAAGTAAACACAGTTGTATTATATATTGTCCTTGCTTTATTAGTTGCTATATTATATAGTTTAAGAAAGATTTACTCGTTAGAATATGCAATAGCAACAATAGATATAAAGATGGAAAAAATACTAGAACATATTGGAAAGAAAAAGAAGTAATACTTTAATTTTTATTATTTTTTATTATCTATCTAGATACTTTTATTTTATTAATTATCGTAGAAATACTTTGTTCATTTCTTAAAGTTATTTATATTAGTTCATAGAAAACCTTATAAATGATATCTAGTTCCTCTAAATAAACAAGTTGATATGGAGGAAAAATGGATTTAAATGCTGAGGTAACAAAGGAAATTTTGGATAAAGCCTATGAAGCTGTAGAGCTGGCTAACAAATCAGGAAAAATAAAGAAAGGTGTAAATGAAGTAACTAAAGCAGTTGAAAGAGGAACAGCAAAATTAGTTTTAGTTGCGAAAGACACAAACCCTAAGGAAATTTTAATGCATTTGCCAGGATTATGTGAAGAAAAAGGAATAATATTAATACCTGTTCCTAAAAGAGAAGAACTAGGAAGAATATCAGGATTAAATATCCCTACGGCTTCAGTAGCAGTAATACAAGAAGGTGAAGCAAAACAGTTAATAAAAGAACTAGCTTCTAAACTTAAAGTTTGAAAATGGAAAATAAAAAAAAAGTTGGTAAACCTGAAGAACCACAACCTAAACAAGAAGTTAAACAAGAACAAAAGACTACAGGAAAAGGACAATTGTTTACTTTTGCAGTTCCTGCTTTAGTAGAAGAAATAGTAGGAAGAACTGGAATGAGAGGAGAAGTTGTACAAGTAAGGTGCAGGGTTTTAGAAGGTTCTGACACAAAAAGAATATTAAGAAGAAATGTAAAAGGTCCAATAAAATTAGGTGATATATTGATGCTTAGAGAAACAGAGATAGAAGCTAGAAAATTAACACAAGGAAGAAAATAAAATGGTAAAGTGTACTTATTGTGGCAGTGTATTAACACCTGGGACTGGTAAGATGCTTATAAAAAATGATTCTTCACTTAATTATTATTGTTCGTTAAAATGTGAGAAAAATTCTAATAAATTACATAGAAATCCCAGGAACGTAAGATGGACAGAAGCTTCTAGAAAATTAAGAAATAAAGCTTAATTTTATATATTCTTTTATTTATAAAAAATTTATGAAATTAGAATTACTGTTGCTTGAAAAAAAATCTAAATGTTTACATTCCTTGTGTAATGGCAATAATATAAATCATATTCCTCAAGAAGATACTGTATATAGACATGTTTTAGTTTATTTAACACAATATGGAAATCTGGAGTTATCTAAAGCAAAAGCAATAAATCTGGAAGAAGAAGGACATATTAAAAAATTAAATTATATGCTTAAAAATGTAAATAATTATTTTGATGCAGCAACAAAATATTTTTTACTAAATGTAAAATGTGAAGAATTCTTTTTTGGAGAAAAAACAAAAAATGGATATTTTAATAATTTTGATATTTATAAATCTAAAGAGAAAGAAAAATTAATAACTTATGTTGAAGATTCTGAAAGATTATTAAAATCTAGAGGATTGATAGATAAGAATGGAAAAGTTTAGATTATAATTCTAAAAAGTAGATTATTAAATAGGGTTTGAAACATTTGTATATTTTATAAAATATATTAAAGGAAAAATATTTCAATTAAAATAGAATATATACAAAATGAATACTATAAAAATTTTATTTAGAATTGTAAATTTAATCTTCCATTAAGGATTTAATAATAATACTAAATGCAGGTCTAGTAATAAGGACGCCTATTGTAACACCAACAATTGTAACTACAGCAAAACCTCTTAATAACCCAGCACCAGCTCTAAGTAAAGGTAGCATAGCAACAACAGTAGTAATATAAGCAGTTAATACTACAAAAAAAGCTTTTTTAATATTTTGTTTTATAGTAGATGCTTCACCAGTAAGTATCTCATCAGTTATTACAATCTGATCATTTACACCAGTACCAACAGAAGCAATAATACCCGCAATAGCAGCTATATCAAGATTTTGTTTAGTTAAAGCAGCGAAACCTAAAATAATAAAAATCTCACTACCCATTGTAAATATAATTGGCAGACTAACTTTTAATGATTTATATCTTATATAAATAATCAATGAAACAATAATCAATGAAAGAATACCGATAAGAATGGCATTTTTAGTAAAAGCTTCACCAACTAAAGGGGAAACTGTATCAATTTTTTCAATTTCTAATTTTGTAGGTAAAGAACCAGTAATTAAAAATGTTTGTAATTTTTTCTTATTAGAAATTGCATCTTTTATTGCATCTTGTATTGTTGAACCGCTTCCAGGACCTGAAATAATAATTTTTGATGCTTTAATCCCTTTAAGTCCAGGATCTATTTGTAAACTATCAACTTGTATACCATCTAAATAAAAATCTATATTTTTTTCCAAAATTCTTTGACCAGATGTAGAAGGCACTATATTAAGATTTTTAGTAATTTCAGCATGACGTTCTGCTGCTTCTTGATTTAAATCAATTTGAAACTCAAATCTACAATTATAACCATTACCATTAGAAGGACAAACAGGATTTACAGAATCTTGACAAGTTCCTCCACCAGAACGACATACGAAAGTTATATCTTTTCCAGAAAAAACAGAATCATTACCTATTTTTGCTTCAAACTTGCCTTGTGTTGCTACAATTTCCTTAATTTCGTCTTTAGTTACACCAGCAATCTCAATTATAATAAAATTATTACCTTGTAAATCAGAAGATGGCTTAATTATAAGATCAGACAAGCCAAATACATTAAGCCTATTTTCCATTATGTTAACAACATCATTAAGTTGATCTGATGTAATCTTTTCTGAAGGTTTTAATACAACTCTAGTGCCACCCTGTAAATCAAGACCTTTTCTTAAATTAGAAGTAGGAATATTATTAACAAAAATACCCAAATTATCAGAATTTTTATAAAATACATAAGTGCCTTTATTTGTTTGTAATCTAATAGTTGAATTGAAAGAAATATCTGAAATTACTTTAGTATAACTTTCAAGATTAATAATCTCTTTATTATTTATATTTTCTATTCTTTCCCTGTCTAAAATAGCAGTATTAGGAGACGGAGATTTTAATCCATTATTATAAGCTGTACTATTAAACTCAACAGAATTTATTATAACTCCTTTAGTATCAAAATTATAACCTATAGAAAATGCTGCTATTAAAATTACAAATAAACAAATTAATACTCTTGGTTCTTTTAATATTTTTTTAAATTTACTCATGTTATACCTTTTTTCTTACACCAAATGTATAAAATACCTGCATTAGTTAAATAAGTACTAATAATATCTACAATTAAAGCAATAAATACTATAGTAAACATTTCAATAATAACATTTGAATTACTAATTAATAAACCAATTAACATTACAGCAAGAGCACAAACAGTCATAGTTAAACCAGTAACAAAAGAATGCCACATTCTATCTAATAATAAACCTTCACCTTTTTTTCTAATAGACCATGTTGTTAATAAAATATCAGTATCAATACTATAACCTATAATTAATAGAAAAGCAATAATGCCAGCAGAAGAAATTTTTAATCCAATAATATTAACAACAGCTAAAGTAATTATAATATCCATAGCTGCAGCATTAATAATTGCTAAACTAGGGGCTATTGATCTAAATGTTATGAAAACAGTAATAGCCATAAAAATAAAAGCTAATAATAAAGCTAATGTTAATTGTTTAAAAAAAGGACCTCCAAATCTTGCAGTTGTTTCTTGAATAGAAGAATTTTTTTCATTAATATCTATATTAAAACTATTTTTAAAAATGTTTGTTAATTCCTCTTTTGTAATAGATGGTGTGTCTATAATAAAACCTATACTTTTACTAGAACCAAATTCTGTTAATGTTCTTACGTCAGAATTAGGAAGAATATTACTAATCTCATCTACTGTTAAAGCTTTGTCTGTGTAAATTGTAGCTGAGACACCACCTGATATAGATACATCTTTATAAAAAAAATCTCCAGTTTTAAAATATAAACTGCTTATAAGTATTAATGAGATTATTGTTATAATTATAGGTATAATCATCAATAACTTATAGTTCTTTGCAAAAAAATTTAACATATTATCTTTTAACATTAAAAAAATAGAACTTTGATGGGTTTAAAAAGATTATTATTAAATTTGATTAAAAGAAACCTTAAAAATTTGAGTAAAATGGTGTGTTGAAAGTTAAACTTTCCTTTAATATTTTTTCATATAATAAATCTGCTTTTTTAGATCTTTCCTTTTCAAATTCAAATGCTTTAGTTTTTCTTTCTAAAGAATCTTCTATAATGCTACGAAATGTGCTATTTTGTGTTTTATTTAAATCTTCAGGAGAAACAACAGAAATTCCATATTGAATTCTATATTCATTGTCTTTATCAATTTTGACCATATAAGATAATAATACTCCAAAATTATTAGATATAACAGCTTTTAAAATTAAATATTTTTTATTTTCTCTTTCAATAAATTTATCTTCTTTTTGAGGATTTGTAAAATAAAATACATCTTTGATTACTCTTTCTTTATCTATCCCATAAATTTTTACCAATTCTCTAAACTCTTCAATTATATTTATCATTTTAAATAGCAATAACAAACAATTTAAAAGTGTTTTGTAAAATAATTTATTTTTGATGTTATATTTTTATAAAGTAATTGTATTAATAAATGTTGTTAGTGAAAATAAAAAACATACTGTTTGATATAATTAGTAAAATGTTAACTTCTTTTTTATTATTTCTTCAAATTTCAAAAAATTCTTTAATTTTTGGTATAGGTTCTTTAGTTATTTTTAAAAATAAATCCTTAGGAAAACACTTAAAATAATTTTCCCATATATAACGCTGGTCTAAATATATAATAACACCTTTATCTCTTTCAGATCTTATACAACGTCCAGCATTTTGTAAAGATCTTATAAGAGCAGGCATAATATAACCATAATCCCATCCCTTTTTAAATTTTATATCATAATAATTAATTAATTCTTTAGTTTCTAAATTAGGCCTATCTAAAGGAATACCCACCACAATAACAGATTTCAAAATATTATCCGGGAAATCTAATCCTTCACCTAAAGAACCAGAAGCTGCTGATAATAAAACTGCACCATAGGTTTTGTATTGTTTTAATTTTTCAATAAGTTCTATTTTTTCTTCTTTGTTTAATTCTGGACTATCTATTAAAATAGTTTTATCACAAATTTTAATAAAATAATTATTTATTTTATCCCTAATATCATAACTGGGAAAGAAAATGATAATGTTCCCTGGAATGATATTACAAATATCTGCACAATATTTTGCTATTCTTTCAAACATCTCGTCAGACCTTGCAGTAAACTTAGTTGTAGTATCTGGAATAACAATACTCAATTTATTTTTTTTTGGGAAAGGATTTTTTAATTCAATAGTTTTTGTTTCTATATTAAATAAATCTTTATACATATCAACAGGATTTAAAGTACCTGACATGAAAATAGAAGAATAAGAATTTTCAACTAAAGGTTTAATTATTAAAGAAGGATCTAGACACTGATAACTTAAAGTGATAACTGGTTTTCCCTTATTAGAAAAACCTTTAGATAATATTCTAGCAAAAGCTTGATCTGGACCTTGCCAGTTTATCAAAAATGAAGCAATAGCTTTACAAGCGCTTCTTTTTTTAATTTCTGCTGTTTCTTCAGCAATAAATAATAAATTATTAAGAAACTCATCATAATTAAATCTAGTTGTAAGCTCTTTCATAAATTCTTCTTTTTTTATCAAAGCTTCCTTATCTTGTAAAGTTGTTTTAGTTCTTGATAATTTTTCTAAAATCTCTTTTATTACCATAATATCTTCTGATATTTCATTATATTTCATTGATGCAGCTTCTTTTGCAGCAAATTCCACTAATGGAATAGAAAGCTGAACACTTAATAAATCCCTACATTTTGAAGGAATGTTATGAGCTTCATCAAAAATAATAATTAAATCTGAAATATCTTTATTTATCTTTTTTAGAATAGTTTCTCTAATAGACACATTTAACAAATGATGATAATCTGCAATTATTACTTTAGCTTTTTCTGATAATAACATAGCAACTTCAAAAGGGCATAACTTAGCTTTAGATGAAATATCTTTTAACTCTTCTATATGAAGTATAGAATTAGATAATTCTTTTATAGTTAGTTCTGTTTGTAAACTTAATTTATGATTGTCTTTTAGATTATTGTAATAATCGCACATCTTATTTTCCACCATGTGTTTACAATAATCAGAGAATTCATTCTGGTGCATCTCTGAAACACCTGGTTGTGCACACATGTGCTTTTTACCTACTAAATCTACAACAATAAAATTCAAATTATGTTTTTCTTTTATTTGTTTTAAAGTTTCAATAGCTATTTTATGTTGAGTGTGTTTAGGTGTTATAAAAATAACTGTTTTTTTAGAATTTAAAGCAAAAGATAAAGTTGGAGAAATGGCTGCTGAAGTATTATGTAATATTATTCCATTACCTATAAAATTTTCTGTTTCAGGAATTGTAGCATCATAAACTATATCTTTTCCTGAATATCTTATCTCTTTTATTTTATCCCAAAAAATGTCTGAACCTGCTAAATTTTTTAAAAAATCGTTTTTTATTATCTTATTTTTATCGAATTTTTTTAAATATCTTAATGTTGATTTTAATCCATTTTTACTTGGTCTTCTGAGATTATATATATAACTTTCATATTTTCTATATTCGTTACTTTTTCTATCATAAGGAACTTTTATTTTTTTACCTAATCTTTTTATTATTTCACTAATATCTGGTATAATGTCTATATTTGGATTTGATTTTTTATCTATTATTTTTTTAAGCAATAATTGTTTTCTACTTAACCTAAAACCTATATTTTCATAGAATTTTTTATTGTTTATAACATCACATGTGTAGATTCTATAATATTTTTTACCTTTAACATACTTTTTTTTTATTATTGGTATTATACCAAAACATAGTAAGGCGTGGAGAACACATTCTTTAATATTTTTACTTTTTGTTACCAATTCTACAAATGTATCATATACACTACCATCTGTATCATATATACCTCTTAAAACTTCTCTTAATAACTCTTTATTTTTAAAAAAAATGTTATGAATTTTTACTTTTCCTGATTTATTACCTGCGTTTATACCTAAAATTATCAAAAAGTAGGCCATAGCTTTATAACTGGTTATATAATCGCATTTATCTCCTGATTTTTTATACATTTTTCTATTTCTTTTTTTAAAGAACTCTTTATAAAAATCTAATATTTCTTTGTCAATATTACTAATTTCTAAATCATATCTCCCATCATTTGGTATATGTCCATCTCCAATCATTAAACCTGTAAAATAAGCAAAATCTTTACTGAACTCTATTTCTATTTCACTTTGTCTACTTTTTGTGCTTATTTTATTTATTATATTATTTTCATTTATAGGTATTATGTTTGATATTTTTTTATATTTATAATATCCAATTGTTTTATTTTTTAATAATGATTTTATATATTCTCTGCTAATTCCAGTTTTTCTGCTTATTCCTCTAATAGTCTCCACTTTTTTTTTAATATGATCTCTAATAATATTACCAATACCTCGCTTAATATCAAATGTTATGCCTTTTTTTATCCCTTCTGGTAAATTTTCTAAATTTTTTATTTTTATTTCCATTTTACCTTTTATTAAATTAAGTTTTCTAGGGCAGGCAATATAATCTCCTTTTTTTAAAAATTCTAATTTTTTCCATTCTAAAACTCCATTACCTATGACTAAAAATTTGTGATCTTTTGTTACTTTAATTTCTCTTCCAATTTTTGTTGTTATTTTAAATAGTTTACTTTTCTTTTTATTAATTATAATCCCATTTTTTACTTTAATTTTTAGAATTTTATTTAGACTGTTGAGTTTAACTTGTTTTAAATAAAGGTCTTTTATCTTATTTAATCCTTCATTTGTTAATATTAGAGTATCACCAGAAACACATTTACCAATTCCGGTTGGAGCATGAGCAATTAAATTCTTCTTATTTTCTAGACAACTAATTATTTCATCTACTAACTCTTTCTGAGATTCTCTAATTGTTTCGTGTGAAAAATATAATTGCATTACTATAGAATGTTGATATTCTTTATAATTGTTTTTGTTGTTATTTTAAAATGTTTATTATAAAACTTAAAAATTTACAGATTTAAAAGTAATATGCCAATCTTATAAACATAAAGAAAAATTATATAAACATGGTAAAATATATTCATTTATTAAAAAATGAAATTAGAAAGAACAAAATACTGGACAAGATTTTTAGATAATAAAAAAATAGAAAAAATATTGCATAGAAATAGAGGATTAGTTTATGTATTTACTGGAGATGGAGAAGGAAAAACAACAGCAGCATTAGGATTAGGATTAAGGGCCTTAGGACACGGTAAGGTTGTAGTTGTAATACAATTTATGAAAGGAAGAACATATTGTGGGGAATATATATTACAGGATATATTAAAAAATTATGAAGTTTATCAATTTGGGAAAGAAAAATTTGTAGATTTAAAAAATCCCGATGATGAAGATAGAAAACTTGCAATTGAAGGACTTGAATTTACAAAAGAAAAAATAAAAGAAATGCCAGATGTATTAATATTGGATGAATTAAATTTAGTTATGAATATGGGATTAATAAAAGTAAATGATGTTATAGCAATAATAAATAATTTACCTAAAAATATGTTATTAATAATAACTGGTAGAAATGCACCAAAAGCAATAATAAAAGTAGCTGATGTAGTTAGTGAAATAAAAAATGTTAAACATATATTTGATTATGGTGTATTTACTAGAAGAAAGAAATAATATTAAAAACTTTTATATAGTTAATAATATAAAATAATAATATGTCAATGGATGAAAAAGAGAGGTTAAATATAATAAGGGTTTTAAATAAGACAATAAAAGCAATAGCTTCACAAGATATTAAATTATTAAAAAATTTGAGTAATGAAACAATACATGATGCAACAATATATCAAAAAGAATATTCTATAACTCTAGCTGTGATAATTTATACATTAAGTAAATTATATGAAAGAGAAACAAGTTACGAAAAAGAAAAAGGATGGAACACATTTTGTTTAGATTCTACAAATAAACTTGATACTGCAAAATCAGAATTAGAAAAAAATGATATTATAGGATTTGATAAAGCAATCAAAGAATATCTCAATACCTTAACAAAATTAAATATTAAATTAAAAGAAAGTGTAATGGATGTAATTCATAGAGCAAAAATAAATAAAGCTTCTAGATTATGTGAACATGGATTGTCTATAGGAAGAACAGCGGATTTATTGGGGGTTTCTAAATTTGAAATAATGGATTATATAGGAAAAACAGGAATATCAAATGTAAAAGAGAATCAGACAGTAGACCCAATAAAAAGATTAAAAATAGCCAGAGGGTTATTTAAATGAAAATAATAGTATTTGATTCTAGTTCAATAATAAGTTTAGCAACAAATAATTTATTATGGATATTAAAAGAATTAAAAAATTATTTTGAAGGTAAATTTGTTATACCAGAATCTGTTAAGAAAGAATTAATTGATAATCCACTAAGTTCAAAATTTTATAAACTAGAAGCAATAATGATAAATAATTATATAAATGAAGGATATCTAGAAGTTTACAAAGAGATAAACGTTGATGAATTATTGGATGTTTCTAATAAAATTTATTATGTAGAAGGGAAAAATTTAATTGTATTACATAAAGCAGAAATAGAAGCATTAGCATTAGCTTCTAAAATTAATGCAAACGCTTATTCTGTAGATGAAAGAACTATGAGATTAGTAATAGAAGATCCTTATAGATTAAAGGATATACTTGAGAGAAAATTAGAAAATAAAGTTATTATAAATAAAGAGTATTTAAAAAAATTTTTAGATATGACTATTAAGATACCTGTGATAAGAAGTACTGAACTAGTAATGATTGCTTATGAAAAAGGATTGTTTAAAAATTTAATAAATAAAAATGTAGATGAACATCAATTAGTTGAAGCATTATTATGGGGATTAAAACTAAGAGGATGTTCTATATCTGATAAGGAGATAGAAATAATAGAAAGAAGTGAATTATGATATATAAAAATTAAATTTTATTATACTCCTTTAAATATTTTTTAATCAACCTAAAGTATTATAAACTAAAATAAATCTAGAAACATTAATGCAAAAAGAGATGTTTTCAGCTGTATGTACGTTAGTAGGAATAACAGTAGGAGCTGGAATATTAGGATTGCCATATGTATTCTATAAAGCCGGATTTTACACAGGATTATTAGCATTAATTTTAGTATTAATTTTAATGACAATAATACATTTATACTTAGGTGAAATAATACTGAGAACAAGAGAAAAACATCAATTAACAGGGCTAACAGAAATATATTTAGGAAAAAAAGCAAAAATAATAATGTTTATTGCAAATGTACTAAGTATATATGGTGCATTAACAGCATATATAGTTGGAAGCTCACAAGCATTAAAGGCAATACTAGGTGGAAATTTACAATATTATAATATAATATTTATTTTATTACTAACACCAATTACTTATTCAGGGATAAAATTAGTAAAAAAATTTGAGACAATATTTACACCATTAAAAATAATAATTTCAATAATTTTAAGTATAATATTATTAAAATTCATAAACTTAAATAATTTAACCTCTCTAAATATTTCTAATATATTAATACCATATGGTGTAGCTGTATTTGCATTTACAGGTATAAGCGCATTACCAGAAATTAATCAAGAATTAAAAAATAAAAAAAATATGTATAAAGTAATTATTATAGGGATGATAGTAACATTTTTAGTGTATTTATTATTTATATTTTCAGTAATAACTTCAGTTGAAAGTGTTGAACAAGTAGCAACAGTATCATTATCAAAATTAGGAAGTCATATTAATCTATTTAGCAATATATTTGCAATATTAGCAATGGCAACAGCATTTGTAGTATTATCATTTGCATTAAAAGAAAATTTAACATTAGATTATAAAATAAAAAACTTAAAAGCGTTTATAATAACAATATCTATTCCAATAATATTAAGTTTATCAGGATGGGTGGGATTTGTAAAATTATTAGAATTATCAGGGGCAATAGCAATCGGGATAATAATTTTAATGATATTACTAATGCATTCAAAAATAAAAAAATTAGGTGATAGAAAACCAGAATATGCAATAATCGATAATAAAATAATAAAAATAATAATATTTATAATACTAATAATTGGAATAATTTATAGTATCATAGGAATATTTTAATTTTATATAATAGTTTAAAATTATTATTATTTAATTAATTTTTTTAATAATTCATTAACTAACCTAGGTTCTGCTTTACCTTTAGAACTTTTCATAACTTGCCCCACTAAATACATAAAAGATTTTCCATTACCTTTTTTATATTCATCAACTATACTTTTATTATCTTTAATAACTTTTAAAATAATTTCTTCTATTTTTTTATTATCAGAAGATAATTCTAAGTTATTTTCTTTAACATATTCTTTAATATTAATATTATTATCAACTAATAATTCCATTAATCTCTGGCCAGTTTGTCTATTAATTTTGTTATTTTGAATCAAATTTAAAACATCTAATAAATTTTTAGATATAAAAGTTTCATGAATCTCTTTTTTGTTATAATTTAATACTCTGGTAACTTCCCTTCTTATCCATTCTGCAGCAAATAATGGATTAATCTTTTGTTTAATAGCTGATTCTAATAAAGTAGTCAACTCAAAATCGTTAGCTAAAACTTCAGAGTCTTCTTTCTTAATCTTATATTCATTTTGATAACGCAAAGATTTTTCTTGTGGAAGTTCAGGTAATTCTTTTTTAATTTTTTCTATTAAACTTTTAGAAATATCAATAGGAACTAAATCTGGATCTATAATATATCCATAATCTGCTTCTCCTTCTTTAGAACGCTGAAATATTGTAATACCCTTATCAGAATCCCAACCTCTAGTTTCTCTAATTTTAATGGGATTACCTTCATAAACTAATTTTTCTTGACGTTTAATTTCATATTTTAAAGCTAATTCAATATCTTTAAAACCATTAATATTTTTAATTTCTACACGTTCATAAGGTTTAATAGAAATATTAGCATCTGCTTTTATAATGCCATTATTTATATTAAAAATTTTTAAATATTGTAAAATTGTCAATAAACGTTTTAAAAACTCTTTAGCTTCTTCTGGAGACGATAATTCTGGTTCTGTTACAATTTCACATAAGGGAGTGCCAGAACGGTTGTAATCAATTAATACAGTGTTGTTATTATGAATTAAAGCTGCCGGATCTTCTTCAATATGAATTCTTGTTAAATTAATTTCTTTATTGCTTAATTTTAATTTACCATTAAAACCTAATGGTAGTTCATATTGTGTTATTTGATAATTCTTTCCCATATCTGGGTAAAAATATACTTTTCTTGAAAAAATCAATTCAGAAGCAATATTACAATCTAAAGCTAAACATAATTTTAATGCATAATCTAAGGCTTTTTTATTTAATAATGGTTTAGAACCTGGAAAACCTGTACATATTTCACAAGTTCTAGAATTTGGAGAATCATTTTCTGAAGTAGAACATGAACAAAATAATTTGGTATTTGTATTTAATGATACATGGATTTCTAAACCTATAATTATTTCCATATATATTATGTTTTTCTGTACTTTTTAACTTTTTCTATATATTATTTTATAATATTATATAATTTATTTATTATATACTATTAAATATATACCAATATTTTTTAAAAAAATGTTAAATAAGTTTTTAAACTTTAAAATTTAATGTTAAATTTGTAAAATAAGAACATTTTTATATCCTTAATCAATTTCAAAAATAAAAAAAAATTGGGCCCATAGTTTAGTGGCTATATAACTAAGGCTAAAACGCCACCCTTACAATAAATCCCCTTTTAAAATATTTTATGGAAAAAGGGAAAAAATATGAAAGGTGGAGGTCCACGGTTCGAGTCCGTGTGGGCCCATCATTATTTTATTTATAAATTACCGTTAATTTTATATAGTTATTAAATTAATCTTAGTTTATGGCTAATATTAACCAACAACTTTCAAATTTATTTCTTGTATATGACAAACAAATAGGAACTTTGGCTAATAATGTTTTTATATTCCTTAGTGGTTTTAAAGAATATAATTATCCTACAAAGCTTGTATTTACTATACACTCTTTAAAATCTGGAGTACTTAGAGGAAATCTTTCTAAGTTTTTTATACAAAAAGAAAAAGATCCTAAGTTTGTTATTGAAATAACATCTAAACTACCTTATGATGAATCAAGTATAAATTATAGTAATTGTAATTGGGGAGTATCTGTTTCTGTCCTTACAAAAGAACAGATATGTTTTATTAAATTATTTAAAATCAAAAGTGAAAAACTAGAAGAGCGAGACAAGATTATAACTTTAAAGAATCAAACTGTAAGTTATCAACTTAGTGATATTGAAAATGTTGGTAAAGAGATTGAAGTAATGTTATTTAAAGTTTTAAGCGATTTACAAAATAAACGTCCAGAGTTATTTAACTAATTTTTCTAATAATCTTCTTTTAGAAAGTGTTTTAAACTACTTGAATCCTGAATAATCTATAAAATTGGAGGTGCTATTTAATAGTAAAAAAAGAAATGAGTAGTAATTCTGGAATGTGTGATATGTGCAGTTCAAATTTGTGTAAATGTGACAGTGGATGATACAAGACAGTTTTAGGTTTATTGATGTTATGGCCTGAGGGATGGTTTACATTTGAACATTCGTTTAGAGTTTTAGTTGGATTATTTGGTTTAAAAATGATTTGTTGAAACTTTAAGTGCCACTAAATCTTTCTTTTATTTTTTACTTTTTTCACAAAAACGTAATACCAACAATGAGACAAAGCTAATTGAATTTCTTTATCACTCATTTCATATAGAACATTTAAAAGTAATATCTTTACCATTTTTATCTTAGTAAAAATATCTCTGCTGTGATGTCCGCTCTTCATAAGTTTATATAATAGCGTTTGATCGTTTTTAAACATTTTTTGCACCGTCACGCTTAAGTGCTTAGAAAGAATTACAAATCAAAGTATGTATAGACACATGGCCCATTTTAAATAATTATATAAATAAGAAAGTTATTCTAAAAATATGGTAAAAGAAGAAAAAGAGCAGATGCAACAAGTAAACTTGAGAATTAAAGATGGAGATCAATTTTATTCAAATGAAATAAATGTTAATTTTGGACCAGTTGAATTTAGTGTAGATTTTAAATGTATAACTCATGTCCAGGATATAGCAGGGCATAATGCTATGATGTTAAGGCATAATAATGTGATATTAACCCCATTTCATGCAAAATCTTTTCTTGATGTATTAAATAGATCAGTAAAGGAATATGAAGATAAATTTGGTGCTATAAAAAAACCTGCTGAATTAGAAAAAGCTGAAAAATTATTTAAGAAAGAACAAACTAAAATTATGAAAGCTGAAAAAATAGATAATACTTCTAATACTTATTTTGGTTAAAACTTAGTTTTATTAAACTTTTAGTTTTCTAGTATTTATATAACTAATTATTTTTTTATTAAACTTTCTATATTTTGATTTTTTGAGACATTCTCTTTATTCTTTTAAAATCTAATTATATTTTTATAATTACTAAAAACCTATTTTATTAAAATATTTCTTTGTTTCTTTACTTAATAAGTATAATGCATATATTTTTATTTTCTGTTTAAAAATTCTTATATTTAAAATTTTAAAAACATTTAAATATCATTATGAAGACTTGAAATTCATACGCGAGTAGTATAGTGGTTAGAGATTAGTTAATAATTGACCTATATGGGACGTTGCCATATTAATTTTGCAAAAACGTTTCGACCCGAGTTCAAATCTCGGCTCGCGTATTTTTATTCTATATTAATCATTATTTAATATAATCTTTGTAATTAGTTTAATATTATTTTTTTATAACAAAAACTATTATATTTAAAAGTTTTATGTTAGGTTTATATTTATGGATAAATTAGGTATAGTGGGATCTGGCGGCGGATTGGCTTGTGTTTATAGTGCAGGATTCTTAAATGGATTTGTTAAAAAATATAAAATTAAAAATCCAGATATAGTAGTTGCAACATCAGGAAGTACAGGAAATTTTGCTTATTATCTAGCTGGGCAATATCACTTAGCCCATAGGGTTTGGGTTGAACTTCTTTCTTCTGAAAGTGGCTTTATTGATAAGAAAAGATTTTTTAAAGGCAATATGATGGATTTAGATTATTTAATAGAAATTGTTTTTAGAAAAATTGAGCCTTTAAATGTTGAAGCATTAAAAAATCATAAGACAAATTTATATATTGCTGTTACAGATTATGAAACAGGAGAAGCAAAATATTTTAGTAATAGAGATAATGTTGATATATTTCAAGTACTAAAAGCATCTAAAGCTGCACCAGTTGTCTATAATCATACTATAATAATAAATGGCAGAAGATATATTGATGGTGATATAGGTTCTTCATTAGAAGCAAAAGTAGATAAAGCATTAAGTGAAGGGGCAGAAAAAATTATTGTAATAGATAATAACCAAGAATTTTCTAAACTTAATAAGTTTATGTTTCGTAGATATATTCGCAAAGTCCCAAAGAAATTAGCTGAAACTATAGAAACTTATTTAGAAACTCTTTATATTCAACGTAAAGACCCAAAAGTATTTTATATAAAACCCAGTCAAAAATTACCAATAGGAATGTTGGAAAATAATAAAGAAAATTTAAATAAAACTTTTATTATTGGTTATCAAGATGCTGTTGACAATATTGGGTTAAAAAGATTCTTATCTGAATCAGAGAAATAAATATAAATCAGTTAAATATATTAAAAATATGGTAAAAGAAGTAAGAGCATCACATATACTTGTTGGAGATGAGAAAAAAGCAAAAGAATTATTTAATAGAATAAAATTTTTGAATGAAAATTTTGAAAAATTAGCTTTAGAAGAATCAAAATGCCCAAGTAAGAAAAAAGGAGGGGATTTAGGATGGTTTACAAGAAATAAGATGGTTAAAGAATTTGAAAATTTAGCTTTTAGTATTAAAAAAGGAGAATTAGGAATAGTAAAAACACAATTTGGATGGCATATTATTAAGAAAACTGATGAAAAATAGATCTTTTAATAAATAATTTTAAAATGTTTTTATTTTTTAAACTTTATTTCTTTTACCAAAGATTTGAATATATAAAAATTTATTCTAAAGTCACCATCAACTAAATCTATCACTCTTTTAGCTATGAAAATTATAATGATAAGTATTTAAAAAGCTTTATTGTAATTCAATAAATATCTAAGATAACTCATTTTCTACATTATATTTACTAAAGGCATCTAGATCTTTTAAAGTGTTATTAACAATAAAATTAACCCATTTTATCCTCTCTTCATCTTTTTCTTCAAGCTTAGGTAAATTTATATAATTTATCTCTTCTTTTTTTAAATATTCATCAAGTTTATTATCTATTAATATTTGAAATTCTTCTGAAATAGATCTGATACCATCTTCTTGCGGTTTAATGCTTATTGGAATTCTATATATTATTTTATAAGGATGTTGTTTAGAATGATTTAAAACGAAATTTTTATAGTGATCATTTTTTCCACAAGAATTTTCTAGATAACAATAATTATCATGAACAGTTCTATCGCAAATAATAATATCGTAACCTGCCATTTCAGCTTCTAATTCATATCTAGATTGAGTTAATAAAATCCATGCTTGATCTATTAATCTTGTATTTTGATTTATGATTTTCCCAGTTTCCTTAGCTTCTGTAGCTACTTCAGGAATAACTCTAACTCTAAATCCTTTTTTTTTTAATTCTCCAGCAACAAGATGGGCCATAGTAGTCTTGCCAGTGCCATGGGTAGAAATTAGACCAAGTTTGTAAACCATGATTATATTAAATAAATTTAATTTTATAAAGTTAGTTACTTTTAAAAATATATTAAGTAGTTAGGTAATTGAATAATCCTAACCCAAAACTATATAAATACCCTTACTAAAATAAAAAAAATAAAAATCAGGAGGAATAACTATGGAAATAATATTAGATAACTTATTTGGTGATATTACCGTTTTAAATGGAGGCTTATTTAATGTTGCTTCTCTAAAGAAAAAATGGAATGATTATGATAAAGATGATGATTCTGATAAAAAAGGTAAAAAAGATGAATTTCAGTTTCCAGATAGTGATGATGATGAAGAAGATAATGATACAAATGATGATAGTAGCGATGGATACGAAGATGAAAGTGATGCTGAATATTAAGTAATTAGGCTAAAACTTGAAAATATTTTTATTGTATATAAATATGAAATTTTCTTTTTATTATTATTGAGATATACGAAATTTTTTATTAATACTTTAATTTTTACATTAGTGAAATTTTGTATAATAAATTTAAAAAGAAGTGATGATGCGTATTTTCTGAAAAACGATTATGGTAAAGTGCAGTGGCACTATTAATTTTCAACTTTTAATAATTTTACATTAAATGTTAATGTCTTTCCAGCTAAAGGATGATTGAAGTCTAGTGTTATTTCATTTTCATTTATATTTGATACTACAGCTGGATATTCTTGTTCTTGTACATTTACTACTATCATCATTCCTTTTTCTAAATCTTTATCTTTTTCAAGATCTCTTGGAAACTTTTTTACTAGATTTTCCTCTCTTTGTCCATATCCTTCTTCTGGTGTTACGTGAAATGTTTTATTTTCTCCTTCTTCCATTCCAATTATATTCTTCTCAAATCCTTTTATTAGATTTCCAGATCCTAATTGTACATGTAATGGTTCATATTTTCTACCATCAATATGATTTCCTTCTTTTTTTGCTAATTCTTCAGTATTAGTATCAAATAAAGTTCCATCTTCTAATCTACCTTCATATTGTATGTCTACTATGGAATTTTCTTTTGCTTTCATAAATTTTCAGAAATAATAAATATTTATAAGTTTATGCTTTTATTATAATAAATTAATAATTTATTAAATTTGAAGTGGTTTACTTTAATCAACAATAAATATTTATAACAACTAATTACTTTGTTGTTTACTATACAACAAACTTTAAATTCTAGTTTACCATTTGTAAAACATGCTAAATAAATTAATAATTCATTGTGATGGTGCTTCTAGAAATAATCCTGGTAATGCTTCTATTGGTGTTGTTATTTTTGATAATAAAATGAATATTCTTAAGAAATATAAAGAATGTTTAGGAAAAGCTACTAATAATGTTGCTGAATATATGTCATTAATCGCAGGACTTAAATTAGCTTATGAATTTACACATGACGAAGTTCTAGTTTTTATGGATTCAGAATTAGTTATCAAGCAAATGAAAGGTTTTTATAAAATTAAAAATAATACTTTAAAAGTTCTTTATTCCGAAGCTAAAAATATTGAAATGTTTTTTTCTAAAGTTATTTATAAAAATGTCTCTAGAGAAAATTTATATCAGAAAATGGCTGATTCTTTGGCTAATGAATCCTTGGATAAACTTTAATTTTTAAAAATATAAAAAAACAATCAAGATTATGCATATATTTTATTATTTAATTGTAATTAGTAAATAAAAATATAAAAGATAAATTTATAAATAAACTATATATCTAATTACTTATCCGTATAACTACACGATACAATAATTAATTACTTTTGTATCACTATACGCTTAGTATGGTAGTGTAGAAGGATTTAAACAATGGAAAAACAAGATATATTAAAGAGTATAAAAGAATTAAAAGAAAAATTTGCTAAAAAGAAATTTAAGCAGTCTATAGATTTATTAATAAATTTAAAAGATATGGATATTAAAAAAGCAGAAAATAATATTGATTTATTCTTGCAATTACCTCATCCTTCTGAAAAGAAATTAAAATTAGGAGCATTTGTTGATCAACAATTAGGTGTACAAGCTAATAAATTATTTGATATAGTAGTTCTCAAGGAAGATTTTGCAAAATGGAATAATAAAAAAGACCAAAAAAAATTAGCTTCATCTTATGATTTATTTGTTTCTCAAATTGAAGTTATGTCTTTAGTTGCTACAAATTTTGGTAAAGTTTTTGGTGCTAGAGGTAAGATGCCAAATCCTAAAGCTGGTTGTGTAGTTTCAGGTACTGCAAATTTAGAACCTTTAGTTAACAAATTAAAAAATACTATAAGAATAAAAACTAAGAATGAAGCTTCAATAAAAATTTCTATAGGTGCTGAAGATACGCCTGATGATAAACTAGTTGATAATGTTTTATTTATTTATTCTAATTTATTATTAAAACTACCACAGGAAAAACAAAATATTAAATATGTTGCTTTGAAATATACTATGAGCCCTTTAATTAAGATAAAAGAAGAATCTAAAGCAGCAGATAAGAAAGCTAAGAGGATTAAAAATGCATAAAGCTCATATAGCAGATTGGAAGAAGAAAGAAGTTATTGACTTAGTTTTACTTCTTGAAAAATATAAAATTATTGCTGTTGCTGATATGACTAATATGCCGTCTGTCCAACTTCAAAAGATGCGTTCTACATTAAAAGATTCTGTTGTTATAAAAATGTCAAAGAAAAGTTTAATTTTGATTGCTATTGATAATATTAAATCTAAACATAATATAGTTTTATTAAAAGAATATGTTAGAGGTATGCCTGCTTTATTATTAACTAACGATAATCCATTTAAACTTGCTAAAATATTAAATAATAATAAAAGTGCTGCACCTGCAAAAGGAGGGCAGATAGCTCCTAATGATATTCTTATAAAAGCAGGTCCAACATCATTTCCTCCAGGTCCAATTATTGGAGAATTAGCTCAAATTGGTTTAAAAGCAGGCATTGTTGATGGTAAAGTTGCTATTAAAGAAGATAAAATTATTGTCTACGCTGGTGAAGTTATACCACAGCAAGTTGCAGGAATATTAACAAGATTAGGTATAGAACCTATGGAAATAGGAATTAATTTAACCGCAGCTTATGAAAATGGTGTTATATTTGCTAATAATATTTTGAGTGTTGATCAGAAAAAGTTTATATTAAATTTAAAGAATGTTATTGTATCAGCTTTGAATTTGTCTGTATATATTGCTTTTCCTACTAAAGAAAATATTAATGTTTTAATAAAAAAGGCAATTATACAAACTAAGGCTTTAGAAAATAAAATAGGTTTATCTAATTTAGATGAAATAAAAAAAAAAATTAAATTAACGGAAATACCGCAAGAAATTCATAAAAAAGAAGAAATAGAAGTTAATAAACCAAAAGAAGTTATTAAAGAAGAAGTAAGGGAAACAAAAAAAGGTGATAAAAATATGGAAGAATTTAAATCACAGGAACAGGCAGCACAGGATGTTTTAAATAAACTTCAAGAACAGAAGATGAAGCATCAGCCAGTATCAAGACCCATTCCAGATGCTAAATTTATAAAGGATGAAGCTGCAGCTCAAGATATAATAAAAAAGCTACAAGATGAAAAAATAAAAAAGGGAAAATAATTTAAATAATAGGTTTATACCAAAATCAGGAGGAACAAAAAAATGGAATATATACATGCAGCGATGTTATTGCATTCAGCAAAACAACAATTAAGTGAAGTTAATATAAAAAAAGTCTTAGAAGCAGCAGGTGTTAAACCTGAAGAAGGTAGAGTTAAAGCGCTTGTTGCATCTCTTGAAGGTGTGGATATAGAAGCCGCAGTTAAAGAAGCAGCTATGCCTGTAGTAGCAGTTCATACAGAAGCTTTAGTACCTAAGAAAGAAGAAAAGAAAGAAGAAAAGAAATCTGAAGAGTCTGCAGCAGCAGGTCTTGCCGGACTATTTGACTAAACTTTTTTTCTTTTTATTTTTTTATAAATTGAAAACTTTAAATTAAAGATTAATTTTATAATTTTTTTGTTACAATTTTTAACTTTACAAAAATATAATTATTTAAAATTTCCTATAATCCACTTTTGTTCTTTGTATAGCCATAAAACTTTATATGTGTATTTTTAGTTTTCTAAATTTCTTTATAATTAGTCTTTATTATTTTTTCATTCTGAGCCAAGAATTTAGCTAATCCATTAAGTTTGTATACAAAATCTTCAGATTTACGCTGGATTTCTTCTAATTCTTTTCCATTTAATCTATTAATATTTCCATACAAAATATCCTTAGCTTTTTTTCTCACATCTTCAAACCATTGTAGATATTCTTTAGATAACATTTTATTGTTAACAAAATTATTTTTTAAAAGTTCAGGAATTTGTTCGGGAGAAGGAGGAATTATCTTATAAGCCATCAATGCAGAGTGAGCAGAGTCAACCATAGCCCAATAAAAAGCTTCAACACTATTTAATAAACCTGTATTAGCTCTTCCAAGATGTTTAACAGAACGTTCCATTGTAGTAAATATAGCTTCTGGACTAGGTCTAATTTTTCCTTTTGCTAATAAAATTTTTAAAGGATCAAAAAATCCACCTAAGTCTATTAAAGGTTCACCATATCTTAAAATATTAATAACTAAAGGTTCACCTGCACGAATTTCATCCCAGAAAGCAGTTAATGTTACTGTATTAATATGAATTTCTTTTGTATAATTTTGAGCAATTAATAATTTAGCTAATTCTTCTCTATACCAAGCAACTAATTCATCATCCCAATTTATAGTACAATCATCAATAATTATGATAATATCAATATCACTTTTAAGAATTGCTTGATCTTTAGTTACTGAACCAAATAAAGCAATAGCTTTTATAACATCTCTAAATTTTTTATAAACTTTAGCCGCAAAGTCATATGCTATATCATGATTAGTGTTTAAACCAGATGTTATTTTTAATTCTGGAGTTTTAACTTTCTTTTTAACACCTTTTTTCATTGTAATAAATAATGATAAACTAATATATAAATTATATTGGTATGTTCTTAGAGAATAAATTTTACTAAAATTATAATGATGAATGGTATTAAGATTATAAATATTTTGACTATTGCATAAACTAATGTTTTTTGCATTTTCCTTTAACTAAATATTGATTATATTTTAAGATTTGGTAAATTATTTGAATATTATGAATAAAGTTATTACTTTAATATCTGGATAATTTAATATTTTTATATATTTATTTTAAAATTAAGATGAAATAAATAATTATTTAGAAAATATTTCCACAAATTCTAGGTAAAGTATTTAAAGATTAAAAACAATTTATATACAAATGAAACAAGATAAAGCATTAGTTGTTTTTCAAGATAAGAAAATAAGAAGAATATGGTATAATGATGAATGGTATTTTTCTGTAGTAGATATAGTTAAAGCATTAACTGATAGTCTAGATCCTAATGATTATTGGTATAAACTAAAACAAAGAGAACAAGAATCTAGTAAATTTGAACTATCGACAATTTGTCGACACTTGAAATTATTAGCCTTAGATGGTAAATTAAGAGAAACAGATTGTGCAAATACAAAGGATTTATTTAGAATAATCCAATCAATACCATCACCTAAAGCAGAACCATTTAAGCAATGGTTAGCACAAGTAGGATATGAAAGAATACAAGAAATAGAAGATCCTGAACTTGCTCAAAAAAGAATGAAAGAATTTTATAGAGCTAAAGGATATTCTGATGATTGGATAGAAAAAAGAGTAAGAGGGATAGCAGTAAGACAAGAATTAACAGATGAATGGAAAAATAGAGGAATTAAAGAAAATACAGAATATGCAATATTAACAAATGAAATAAGCAAGGCTACATTTGGAAAGACAGTTGAAGAATATAAAATATTTAAGAAATTAGATAGACAAAACCTTAGAGATCATATGACTGATTTAGAATTAATTTTTTCTATGTTAGGAGAGAAAGCAACTACAGAAATAGCAAGAACTAATGATGCACAAGGATTTTTTGAAAATAAAGATGCTGCTTATAAAGGTGGAAAGATAGCTGGAGATGCAAGAAAAAATCTTGCAATTGAAACTAAAAAAAATGTTGTTAGTGATAAAAATTATTTAAAAGAATCAGAATCTAAAAAGAGAAAAATGATAAAATAAGGAAAATGTAAAAAAGTAGTTTGTACAATAGTCAATAAAATTAGTAAAATAAATTTCTTAATTATTGATTTGGTGTTCCACTTAGTCTTGATTGTTCTCCACCAACTTGACCACCAACAGATTTAGGTAATGTAGTAAAACTAGAACTATATAAACTAAAGTGTTGTTGTGGAAATTCTATAAATGATTCATTATAAGGAGTATAAGTATGACCTACATTACTAACATTAGGGCCCCAGGAATAAGGACTATTAGGCATATTATACAAAGGACTACCGAAATATTCAAGAATAGCTAAAGTAGGATTCTGCCCAATTTCAGCTACGAAACCACCAGCTTCAACAATACTTCTAGGTGATTGTGGTAGTTTTCCTTCTTTTTCTAATTTAGCCCAAGTTTTTTCTAATTTTTCCATAATTTCACGAATAGGAACATTACCCATTCCTGGAGGAAGATGCGAATCATGGAAACCAAAATTGTCTGTAACGTGAACATGCCTTGTTAATTCTGCTATTTTGGAAGTTTCTTCAAGTACTAATTGTTTTAATTCTTCACCTTCAAAACCTGCTTTTCTTAAATTATTAATATGACCAACATCCCAAGTAGCACCAACAAGTATTTCAGAAGCTTTTTTAGCTTCAATTTCATTAATACCATCTTTAATTAGATTTTTCTCTAAAACTTCTCTGCTTTTTTTAACTGCTTTTTTTAATTCTTCAGCTGTAGACATAGGTGAGTTTACAAAAAAATTTTCTAAAGCAATAAATGGAGTTTGTTTTTCTTTACCTTCTTTTTTAAGATTTAAATATAACCTAGATAAAGCATTACCTACTGTTTCTGCAGACTTCTCAATAGCAAATTCACCAACTGCACGCCAAAGTTTAGGAGGTTCAGTATTACCTAGAGTATTAACCATTTCTTTTGCTTTTTCAGTTTCAATATTAAAATATTCCATTTGTTTTCTATTTAAAAGTTCATTTACTCTATGAAATGACTGTTTTAATTCTTGTGTTTCTTCTTCATTACTTGTTTCATTAAGTTTTTTTGCTATTTCATTTCTTTTCTCATTAAGTTCTTTTGATTCATCTTTTATTTTTTTTTGATCGTTTTTTAAATCTTTTAAATTTTTTTGTGTATTTTGTATAACCTTCATAAAATCTTTTTTTTGTTCTTCAGAAGCGAATTTACTAAATCTATCATATAAATCTTGATATTCAGAACGTAAATTACTTGATTCATTATTAATATGTGAATTTAACCAATTAATATCTCTCTCGTTTTGTTGATGAGTATGTATATATTCAGGATTATCGATAAGACCAGTTTTTTCAATAGATTCATTTTGTTTTAATTTACCTGATAATCTTTCTTTTAATTCTTCTATAGTTTTTTGTCTTGTTTGAACTTTAAGCTTTTCCTGATCCCAAAAAGTATGGTTAAGACTTCTAAGTTTTCTCATAGGATCGTAAATTTCTTCATGGACTTGACCATCTTCTTCTATTATATTTTTTGTATCCCATTCTAAAGGTCTTACTTCACCAGTATCTTGATTAACTGCGACTATACTTCTAACACCCATTCTTTCTTTTTCAGTTTTAGGTATTCCTCTTTTAGCATCTTCCATTACTATTTCTCCTTCTTTATCAAAAACAGTGCGTAGTTTATTTTTTTCAAATTCTTGTGACTGAAAATGGCCAGCATGGAATACAACAGGAACATTTTCTCCGTTACTTAATTGAAATGATCTTTGTAAAATAGAATATAATTGTTCTTCAGAAGCTTTTCTTTGATCTTGTGTCCAAACACCACGACCTTCAGATGGAAAACCTGCAAGATCAATCAAAGGACCATGAACAGAAACTTTAGAGTCTGTAATTTTAGCTAATCTTCTTACTTCATCAAAATGCTGTGTAGGAATAAACTCAAACTTATCAGCTGAGATAGTACCAATTTCAATATTTTTAATACCTTGATTTGCTAATTTATTAAATTCTTCTAATTGCTTAGCATGCATAGGATTAGTTGGAGCTCCTAATTTAGAAATAGACATACTAAACTCATTATGACCATCCATAGCCCCTTTATAGGATTTATAAAAATTTGCCATGAAATTATATTTGATAGTATATTCTTATAGTTTTCTATATTTTATTAATTATTTTACAAACTATTTTTAATATTTTAAATAAACTTAATTCTAAATATTTAACATACCATGAGTCTTTTTATAAATATTATAAATTAAAAAAGTACTGAATTTAATACTAGACTCAGCAGTTTTTATAAGATCAACATAAACAAAATCAGGTTCTTTAGGTGAAATAAAAACATTTTTTATAGGGTTTACCATTTCACTAAAACCAGCAAACAATCCTTTAAAAGGATTTTCTAATGATAAAGAATTATTTTTTTTAACATTTTGGGATTCTTTAGGTTTTTCTGTAATATATTCTTCAATCTCTTTTTGTAATAGAGATAAACTTTTACCCACATAATTTTCAATTAATTCCATATCTTCATATAATTCCATTTTTTGTCTGACTTCAAGTTCTGTCTCGTCAAAAACAAAACCTCTGAAAGATATATCTGTTCTTCCAGAATGAACATAATGCCTCCCGCCTTGCCCAGCAAATGTTGAAGGAAGACTTCTAAAATTCATTTTAACTTCTATAACAGTATAATATTTCTTACCTAAAGAAACATTAATAAAAGTAGGATGAATATCAGAAGGTTTAATTTCTTTTTTGCCATATAAACTTAATTCCATCTGCATATTACTAAAAGAACCTATAACATCAGGAGAAGGTAAACCACTTGAAGTTTTAAAATCATGTATCTTTAATTTTTGAGCAGCCAATAAATAAGGCTTAACCCAATTAGCATATAATTTAATCGTTCCATATTGCGATCTTAAATAAATTTTTTCAATATTATACCTTTTCTTAATTTCTTTTTCACTATAATCAACCCATGAATTATATTCTACAATCTTTCTCTTAAGAATATTTTTAACTCTTAAATTTAAATCTAATTTATCAACTTCATCAACATTATTGACGTAAAAAAAAGCATCTCTTAAGGTTACGAAAGTAAGATCCTGGGCTAATAAGTTAATACTAGCTCTTCCCTTTTTAGCATCAACTTGATCCATCCAAATACCTTTTAAAGACTTAGAAGCAGATTCTCTTTCTTCTTGTTTATTAGATTTCATATCATCATAAGATTTAATTCTTATTTCAAATTCTTTAAGATCATAAATAATATTAAGAATACTTTTAATTAAATTATTAATAACACCCATATATTCCATAGTTTTTTGTTGCATTAAACTAAGTCTCTGACCCATTTCACCGAAATAACCTGAACTCACAGAAGCTTCAAATAATTCAGAGCCTTTATCAACATCAAGACCTAACCCACCTGGTTTAGTATCACGCATAAAATCTAACATCCAATAATAAATAGGCTCTAAACCTTCATTTAGAGAATCATAAATCAATTTGTATTCTACTTGTGAATTTTTTGGATCTGTAATTAATTTTCCTAATTTTTCAACTAATTCTGTTCTTATATCTTTATACTCATCATCTTTATAAAATTTTTTAAGAAAAGAAATCTTTTCTTTGAGTTCTTTATTTTTGTCTAGATCTTTAATCTTATCTAAAGAAGATTCTATCTCTGATAACGTAAGCACTTCTTTTTTTTCTATCATAATCAAAAGTTATTTATACTGCCATATATTTAAATATTATGTATGGGTGTATTCAGTTTTTTTAAACATAAAAAAGAGTTTGATGAGTTAGACCGAGAAGAATCTTCTAACTTTTCTGAAACAAAAGATAATCATTTTGGTGAAAATAATGATGATACACCTACTGAAAATACAGATTTAGGTTTTAGACCAAGGTTTGAAAATGTTGAAAAACCTAATTTTTCAACTAATAATATTATTGGTGATAAGGATTTACAATTAATATATACAAAATTAGAAGTAATAAATCAAAAACTTGAGAACATAGACAGAAGAATTCAAGAAATTGAAAGAATAGCAAAAGAGTAGACTTTAAATGAAAAAGAATTTAATATTATTGATATTATTAATCATAATAGATTTCTTAAGTAAATTATATTTTATTAACAAAAATATTTATATATTTAAATATTTTTCATTAACTTATTTAAAAAATACTGGTGTAGCATTTGGATTATTCAAAGGTAATAATTTTATATTTATAATACTAAGTTTAATTATTATCTTTATTATAATCTATTTTTATAAAGATAAAAGTTTAAGATTAGGGCTTGATTTAATATTAGCAGGGGCAATTGGAAATCTAATTAGCAGAATAATTTATGGGTATGTTATAGATTTTATAGACTTTAAAATATGGCCTGTTTTTAATTTAGCTGATATTTTTATTGTTATAGGAGTATTTTATTTAATTATTAAACTATGTAAAAGTTAAGTAAAGATTTATGTATTATAAAGTTAAATATTAACAATATTATTTTGTATATAATGATTGTTCTGAATTTTTTAATTGATTCTCTTAAATAATATCTATGACATCCTTAGTTGTTAATATTTTTATTTTCTCTTGTTCTTTTAACAGTTTATCATGCGTCCATAAAGGTATATTTAGTTTTAATGCTAAAGCAAGAAAGTCTATATCTCTTAGAACTTCATCATATTTTTCTTTAAAAGTTTCTGCTAACTTTTTAATATTATTAAATTCAGATGAATAATTATCTAATTTTATAAAATCTACTCTATTAACTAATTCTAACCTTATCTTTTCAAATTCTATTTTAGAGATTTTAACCTTATCAATTATCTCTTCCTTATATTTATTAATTTCTTCTAAAGCATATTCTGGAGATAATAGTTGTAAATATTTTTGTTTACATAATTGGTTAAATGCAGAATCTTTCCAGAAGAATGTAAATAATATATTGGAATCTACTACAACTCGCATTATAACAAACCTTTTCTTTTTAACTCTTTTAATCTAATATTTTTTGCTTTTAAATCTAAATCTAAACTCCATCTATTTATTTCTTCTTCTTCTTTCTTTAATTGACTTTTTAGATTTTCTCTCCATTCTAGTTCTCTTGTTTTCTCTATTATAATTTTTCTTATAAAACCAGACCAATTTATTTCTGAAAAACTTTGCATTTTATTTCTTATTTCTTCTGGTACTGATAAAGTAATACTTACCATTTTATACCCCCCCATGTTAAAAAACATAAATATGTTTAAATATTTAAAACTTGTGTTTTTACAAAAATATGCTACTTTTGTACATAACATATATCTTGACTTACAAATTTCTAGAATTGTCTATAATTAAAATGTAAAATAATAATTAATAAAAAATTGAAAGAACAGAAATAAATAAATTAAATCAAAAAACACAAACAGAATATTTTATAAACAAAAACATAAATACCAAGATATACTTGGGCCTGTAGTATAACCTGGATAGAATTCGTGGCTACGGTAGTAATATAGAAACCATGAGATAAGGGTTCAAATCCCTTCGGGCTCGTAAAATATATGAGATAAAAATGGTATTAAATAGAAACTTAAAAACAACTTTTAGTAGAGTTAGTGAATTATATAATTATTCAAGACCTGATTACCCCCAGAAGTTGATTGATGATATAATTAAAATTTCTAAAATTAATAATAAAAGTAAAATTTTAGATATTGGATGTGGTAGTGGTCAAGCAACTTTTGATTTTGAAAAATCAGCCCATTGCCATATTTTTGGCTTAGATATTAGTAATGAATTAATAGATATAGCAAAGAAAAAAAATACATTAAAAAATATAAATTTTGTTGTTGGATCATTCGAAACTTATAATTTTAAAGATAAATTTAATTTAATAATATCAGCTCAAGCATTTCATTGGCTAGATCCCAATATTGTATATAATAAAACTTACAATTTATTAAACAAAAGTGGTTATGTTGCAATTTTTTGGAATTTTCAAATTTACAATAAAGGGTATTTAAAAAAGTTAGATCTTTTATTTAGAAAAAATTCTTTAAATTATGACAGAAAATTTTCTTCTAGGAAAAAAGTTCTAAATAGATTAAGGACTTCAGGTTTGTTTACTTCAATAAAAATAAAAGATTATACAAGATATTTAGAATATTCTAAAGAAAAATATATTCAATTATTAAATTCTTTTTCATGGATGAACTCTTTAGAGCATAATAAAAAATATAAAATATTGTGTGAAGTTAAAAAAATATTAAGTAAAGAATCTGAACCATTAAATATTTCATTTAAGACTTATTTAGTAATAGCTAAAGTTAAGTATTAATTCCCAAGAAAAAGTGTATATTACAAATATAAAAAATAAAATAAAAATATAAAAATAGTTGAAAATATCTTTTATAGTCTGTGTTATATTTCACTCTTTCCTATTATAATATTTTTCTAAGTCTTCAATAGTTTTTTAAATAATCAATATAACCTAAAATTATGCAAGAAAAAGAGTTAGATTATGTAAATATCTTAATAGCATTAGATGAAATACCCTTTGGTGTTGGAAGGACATTATTAATAGATTTTTTACAAGGTGATGAAACAAACGAATCAATAATTAAAAATAAATTATCATCAAAAGAAAGCTTTGGAAGCATGAGTTATACAGAAGATGAATTACATAATATTATAAATAATTTATTAAATAATCGATTAATAGAATTAAATTCTATAAATAATAGTATATGGAAGGTTTTAGAATTAACAAACAAAGGAAGAGAGGAAATAATAAATCCAACATTAAATAAAAAAATAACATTTACTGAAAGAAAAACAATAATAACAGAAAACGATAAAAAGTTATTTGAAGTGTTTAAAGAATTTTTAGATAATTACAATGGCCCACAAAAAAAAGCAATAATAAGTAATAATAAAAATATATTATGCATAGCTGGAGCAGGATCAGGTAAGACTGCTGTTTTAGTAAAAAGAATAGAATTTCTAATAAAGTATAGATCAGCAGATCCTAATAAGATTTTAGCTATAACATTTACAAGAAAAGCAAAACAAGAAATGATACATAGATTAGAAAGAATAAACAATATTCAAAGAGTTAATATTGAAACATTTAACTCATTTTGTGAAAAATTATTATTAAAACATAATAATTTGATTTATGAAAATACTGTTAGAATTATTGACTATAAAGATAAGATTACTATGATAAATAAGGCTTTATTTAATTTAAACATAAACATGAAACAAGCTATTGAAATATATTTTACATATCAACAAAAAAGAAGCAAGACTGATGAACAATTAGCTAATATCTTTTTAAATGATTGTTTTTTTGTAAGAGATTATTTTAAATTTAAGAATGTTAAAATAGATATACAATCAAATAAAGAACATGAAAGAAGTGCGCAGCTTGTTTGTTCAGTTTGTAATTATATAGAAGCATATATGAAAAAATACGGATTAAGAGACTTTGCAGATCAATTAATTGATGCAATAAGCTTATTTGAAAAAAATAAAGAAGTAATGCCTCAGTTTGATTATATATTAATTGATGAATATCAAGATATAAACTCAGTGCAAATAAGATTAATAGATTTACTCAATGCAAAAAATATTTTCTGTGTAGGAGATCCAAGACAGTCAATATATGGCTGGAGAGGTTCTGATATAAATTATATAATAAACTTTAAAGAAAAATATCCAGAATATGAAGAAATAATATTAACAAAAAATTATAGATCAACAAAAGAAATAGTAAATTTAATAAATAATTCAATAAAAGAAATGAAACTAACAGACTTAGAATCAAATATAGAAGGAGAAAAAGATATTAAATTGTTAAAATTTGATTCTGAAGAAAATGAATTTGAATTTGTAATACAAAGAATACTGGCTGCAAATATCCCTAGAAATCAAATATTTGTATTAGCAAGAACTAATAGGCAATTAAATGATCTATCAGAATTAATGAAAGTTAGAGAAATAAAACATATTGTAAGAAGCGATGAAATGAGAAGAACAGTTTTAGCAAATGAAGAAGATGTTACTTTAGCCACAATACATGCGATAAAAGGATTAGAGTCAGAAATGGTATTTATAATAGGTTGCACAACATTAAATTTTCCATGTAAAGGAACTGAACATCCAATAATAGAATTAATAACAATGGAAGAATATGATAAAGAAGCAGAAGAAAAAAGATTATTTTATGTAGCAATGAGCAGAGCTAAAAATAATCTTTATTTGACATATTCTGGGAAAAAACATACAAATTTTATAACAAATGATATGCTAAAAATTATTGATCATATAACTACAGACAAAAAAATTGATAAACAAACAACATTATCTACTCTAAAAATAAATACCCCTTTTTTAAATATTATAAATAAATTAAAATATTGGAGATCTGAAATAAGTAAAGAACAAAGTGTACCTGCTTATATTATAATTAATGATAAAACTATAATAGATATAGTCCAAAAAATGCCTAGAAGTAAAAAAGATTTAGAAAATGTATATGGTCTGGGACAAGTAAAAATAATAAAGTATGGAGATGAAATATTGAAAATAATACATAATACATAACTTTTATAAATATTATATTATCTCTTAAAAATATGACTGTAAAAACTTATATTGGGAAAATACAAAAAATAGAAGAAATAGGATCTAAAATAAAAATTTTTCAAGTAAAAATAGATAAAGATTTTAATTTTATACCTGGGCAATTTATGATGTTTGGAATTGAAGTAGACGGAAAACCATTAAAAAGAGCTTTCTCTATAGCAAATACAAATAAAGATGATTATTTAGAATTTTGTATAAAAGTTGAAGATAAAGGGAGATTATCCCCATTATTATTTAATCTTAATATAGGTGATTTGACAATATTAGAGGGACCTTATGGAAATTTTAATTATAAAGAATCTGAAAATGATATAGTATTTATAGCTGCAGGTGTTGGTGTAACACCTTTAATGAGTATGATAAGAGAATTAATACAGAAAAAAATAAATAAAAAAATAACCTTAATATATGGAACAAGAGAAGAATTAGATTTATGTTATATAAAAGAATTAAAAGACTATAATAAATATGGTAAGTTAAATCTAGTTTTAATATTAAGTAGGCCTAATGAAAAATGGAAAGGAGAAAAAGGACATGTACAAGATATATTAACAAAATATTTAAAAAATATAAATCAAGACTTTTATATATGTGGACCTCCTTTAATGGTTACCGATACAATTAAAAAATTGCAAGAATTAGGGATAAAAGAAGAACAAATAAATAAAGAAAAATGGGGATGATACTTATATTTCTTTATTAAATAAATAATTTCTAAAAAGATAATTTTAAATAAAGTTAAATTGTTATTATATAAAAGGGCTCATAGTCTAACGGATAGGACAAAAGGCTTCGGAAGTAAATTTAAATTATATATTAATATTTTTTTGAAGATACCTTTTAATGGGGGTTCGAATCCCTCTGGGCTCGTTTTTTTACTTAAACCTAGAGAAGTTCGCAAAAGAATTGAAGAATTGTATAACTTAAGCTTACATTACGTAAAAATAATATGACTATCGGTAAAGAAAGATCATTTATGAAATCAAGTTTTATTATCGACATAGAAAATTATTTAATACTATTATTTAAAAATAATAAAAACCATAGACACTATTAAAAAAATAGCAAAGTCAACAGGAGCTGGAACTAAAATAATATTTATTATAAAATGGACTACGAAACTGATTTTTTTATAAAATTCCTATGGTTCTAAATAATTTAATATACCACGGAATATTTATTATTTCAATAGGATAATCCTCTTCAAAAATATAATCTTTATCATTATCATCTTTATAATTAATTTTTATTTTTAAAATATTCTTCAAATTTTTCCCATTAGTTTCTATATTTAATTTTTTACTATTTTCAATATCTCCTAAATTTATAGGATTATCATTCATATACAAAACAACATTTTTTACCGGAACTTTTGATGTTAAATCTAATTTAATTTCAAAATTATCATTATAATTAATTATATTTTTATAATTTATGTCATAAATCTTAAGTTCAGGAGAATCCAATATATTTAATTGGATTATATCTGTTGTTTCTATATTATTAGAGTTTGATTTTATTATTATATTATTTAATCCTTTACTAAGATTATCAAAATCAAAACTTAACTTTTTAGATTCTGAAATACTTAAAACAGGAATATTTTGGCAGTTATTAATAATACAAGTATTTATGTTCTTAAGCAATGTATTACCACCATTTTTTATATCACATTCTATATTTACGTTTTCATAATTTAAAAAATTTTCTTTTGAAGAACATTTTAATTTTAATTCTGGAGAATAAACTTTATTTTCTTCTGTTTCTTCTTTACTAGAAATCAAATCTTGGGCGTCTTTTAATGATATAATTTTTAAGTTAGAAGAATAAGAAATTTTAGTATTAGTTATTGTATTAAATATATCTTTAATTTCTATAATACCAGAATAACTATAACCAGATTCAATATCTTCTGAAATGTGCATTATCCAGAATATTTTTTTTGTTTCTAATGGTTTTAATAATTTACTTTTTATGTTTTTTTCAGTTAAATTAAAAGATTTAGTAACAAAAACAGTTTCTGGTACATAAAAATTATTATTATTAATAATTTCAATCTCAACTGGTACATAACTGCCAGGACCAACATTATCTATTAGTGTTTTTATTTTTAATGATATAGGAGATGATATTTTATCATATTTTTTTATTATATCTGCCTTTAAATCAATTTTATCTGATTCAAATTTAACATTTGATGACTTCCATGAATATATAACTGAACTATCACCAGAATCTATATTGGTTTTAAGTTTTATATGGGTTGGATCTACCCAACCAAATTGACCATATGTAATATCGAAAGGAATCCATCCTTTTTCAGGAAAATAAACTTCAGCCCAAGCATGAGGCCCAAAATCATTATTTAAATTTGTATAAGCCATACCAGAAACAAATCTTGCTGGAATACCTAAAGATCTCATCATTGAAATAAAAAGATTTGTTAATTCATCACAAACACCCTGTTTATTTTTTAAAACCCAACTAGATTTTTGAACAATATTAGCAGTTAAAGTACTTAAATTATATTTGATATTATCTTCAACCCAGCTAGCTATATCAAAAGATACTTGATAAAGATCATCTTTACCTTGTGCTAATTCTAAGGCTTTGTTCTTTATATCTTCATTAATATCTATAAATTCTGTAGGCTTAATGTAATTAATCTCAATATCTGAAACAGGAAATTTTATTTTTTTATTTATTATAATAATTGTATTTTTTATTTTTGTTGTAGAATCAAAACCAAAATTATAATCACCTAAACTAGGTTTTTCCCAATAATAACCTATATTGTCTTTATTGATATTTATTTCACTGTTTGGATTTGATCTTTCGTTAATAAACAAAACATCTTGATTAGTTTCTTTTTTTGGGAAGAATGTTAAATTGGCAGTTAATTCTTTTATAACAGGATTTGAACCATCTTGAATTAATTTTAATTTACCGTATATACTAAATGAAATATCTAAATAATTATAATCATTGAAATTATCTATAGGTTGAGAATATACTACAGGTAATGATAATATTAAAAATAAAATTAATATTTTTTTCATATAAATTTATTAATTATTTTTATATATAAACATATGGAAACTAATCTTTTAATTGTTCTCTTAACTTATCTATAAATTTATCAAAATCTTCATATTTAACAGAAGAACCACAAGCATAATCATGACCTCCACCATAACCTGAAAGACCAACTAGAGCATTTTGAATTATCTCAGGAAGTTTAATATTTCTAGATCTTAAACTCATCATAATTTTATTATCTTTTTCTCTTGCTATAATAACAATTTTATCTGGATTTTTATAAATCAATTCATTAGCTAATTCTGTGGTAAAACTAGTTTTAAAAGAAGGATACAAAAATAAAAATATCTTGTCTTCAGTCTTAGCAGATTCAGCTTTTTCTAAAAGTTTAATATATTCTTTATTTAATTTTTCATATCTTTCGTAAATAAATTTTCCATATTCTGTTGTTTTATTTAATATTTCATAAGGAGATTCAATTTTTTCTAAATATCTTAAAGATTTTTTAACATCTTTGTATTCTCCTTTTATATTAAATGAAAATATTCTAATTAATTTACTTAAATTAGACTTAAAAATAATATCACCAGGATCTTTAGTTTTTTCACTTATTAAATCCGGATATTTTTTAATAAAATCATCAATAAAGTCTGGGATAGAATAATCAAAAATACAACCTAAGGTAGCAATCCATAAATCTGATTTAGTTACTTGATAAGATAAATAAGTAGTAGGAACATTTATACCATGTTTTCTTGGATTAAAATAATGAACTTTATTTCTTTCAACTAAAGGGTGATGATCAAGCCATAATATTTTACAAGGGCATTCATCAATAAAATCTTGATCAATTGAAGGTTTATCCAATACTATAATTAAATCTGGATTATATTTATTAATAATATTAATGTAAGAATAATCTAAATTTGGCGGGCCTTTAGTAGCAAGACCATCACCTTTTTTATAAAATCTTTTTAAAATAAGATAAGCACAAACACCATCGGGATCATCATCAAATAAAAATAATGGATTAGTTGATTTTTCTATTAATTTCTTTATTTCTATAAGTTCTTTATCATTAAGCATAAAAAGATTAAAATACAAGGATATATAAATTATAAGTATGATAAAACAACTGATATATTATTTATTAGTACTTTTATGTGTATTTATATTCTTAAAATTAAGTACAAAAATTCCGATACTAAATAGAATAATGATTGCAATAAGTATTGTTATAATATTCATGTTATTATTTTTATTTATATCAACAATACTAGCTTTGATAGTTGTTTTTATTATAATTGTGCTTTTGTTGGGTTTTTTAAGTGGAAGTTATCTTAAATTCAAGAAAATAAGACTAAAACGATAGTTTTATTAAGAATAATAACACTAAATTTTTTATGGATGTAAAAATATTGCCTTTAGCTGCAATGGAGAAATTGTTGAAGAAATGTGGGGCTCCAAGAGTAAGTGAAGAGGCAAAAGAAACATTAAAAGAAATATTAGAATCTTATGCATATGAGTTAGGACAAAAAGCTGTAAGAATAGCACAACATTCTGGAAGAAAAACAATAAAATCTGGAGATTTAAAACTAGCATTAAAATGAGCTTTTTTGAAATTTTTATGTTATTATTAATAATCTTGATAATATTTTCACCTATAGTAATGTTGGTTTTGGAAGAACTTGAGATATTAGGAAAAATAAAATTTTAAAACTTATATTAATGTTATAATTAGCATACAATACTATTTTTATTATATAAAATCATATCTTTTTTAATTAAATTTTATTTGTAAATATCTTCTAATCTATCAGTAGTTTCTTTCCATGATTTATCTTCAACATAAATTGTTATTTTTTTTTCTTTTTTAGTTGTAAATAATTTATTCTCATAGATTTTTGTTGAAGCAATTATATTTTCAATTTTATAAACTAAATCTTCAATTGAATTAATTGATGGATGAAAATTATCTTCACATAATTTACTAAAACTCTTACTAGGATGATATTCAATAGTAGAATTTGACTTTTTAGTTTGAATATTTTTTAATAATAAATAAGGATAATCAGGATGTTCAGGAATTAGATTTTCAACTACCTTAAACCCTCTTTCATGAATGTATATTACATGGTTATGACTAATTTTATCTACCATTTTAGTGTAAATTTCACCAATTTTTTTAGAATAATTTACTTACCTTTTCTTGAATGAGATCCTAAACTTGGACGTAATTTCTCTGCACCTTCGCCTTTATTTAATAAACCTCTAGATTTACGAGCAGCAGAAGTTAAACCTCTGTAAACTCTACCTTTATGTTTACCATTGCCTATCCAAGAGAGTTCTTTATCAGCAAGAACACTTGAATTTGATCTATCTAATAATATTACTTCATACCATGCAAATATTCCATCTCTAGCAACATTATAAGAATTTAAAACTTCCATGTTAGGAAAAGATTTATTTGCTCTTTCTTCAGCAATCCATTGATAACTTTTTTTAAGAACTAATCTCTGACCGAAATTTCTTGATCTTCTACCGTGTCTTATAGACGGTCTATGTTTTCCGCCTCTCTTTAATCTCACTCTTACTAAAATTACACCTTTTTTAGTTTTGTAACCTAATCTTTTAGCTGAAATTAAATCTGTAGGATGTTCTATTCTTACTACCGCTGTTTCTTGACGCCATTCAATTAAACGTTCTCTAACAAATTTTATATTTTCTTTTGAATGTTCTCTTCCTAACTCTGATAGATATTTGTAAAGACCCATAAAATATTGAAATTAGATATCATTTATAAGGTTTTCTTTTGATTGTAATTTAAAGAATTCCAATAACAAAAGTAATTATTACAAAGAAACCAGAAGAAAAAATAAATAAATTATTTAAGTTTGTTGTTAATTATTATAATGAAAAAGAATTAATTTATTGTATTAAATAATTTTTTTCCTTACTATACATCTTTAATTTTTTAGCCTTCATATCTTAAAGCCTCAACAGGCCTTAGCTTAGAGGCTTGATAAGCAGGCAATAAACCAGATAACATTCCAATTAAAAAGGAAAATAGTAATGCTCCTATAATAAGATATAATGAAAATTCTGCTCTTATAAGATTAGAACCAAATATTTTTGAAGCAATTATTTCAACAGATTTACTTAGTGATATACCTAAAATTATTCCTATAAGACCCCCAATTATTCCAAGCATACCAGATTCTATTAAAAAAATAATTAAAATATCACTATTTTTTGCACCTATTGATTTTAAAACACCAATTTCTTTAGTTCTTTCAAGCACAGAAGTATACATAGTATTCATAATACCAACACCGCCAACAATAATAGAAATACTTGCTATGCCCATAATAACTGCTTGAACAATGAATAAAATATTATTAAAAATATTACCAATATTTTCTAATGTTTCAACACTAAAACTCTCTTCACCTTCTTTTTCATTTCTATCTTTTCTTAATTCTTTTTTTATTTTATTAGCTAATAAATCAGGTTTAATATTTTTTATGGTTTTAGCGTAAATAAAATCATATTGGTCTTTTTTCCCTGAAATATCTTCATCATCTTCTAAGGTAATATAACTAACTTTGTCTTCAATTGGACTTCCTGTTTTTTTAATTATACCTATAATCTTAAAACTTTCTCCTTCAATAATAATGTTATCGCCTAAATTAACAATTTTTTTAAATAATTTATTATTATAATTAAAATCATAACCAACAATAACCTTTTTACTATCTCCTGGTTTAAGATCTCTGCCCTTAAGAAGATCAATACTATGGCCTTCTTTAATAATTTTGTATTCACTATTTTTAGGAGATATACCATGTAAAACTAGAGATTTTTTTCTTTTGTTAAATTCTATATTAACGGTTCTAAATGTCATAGGTGAAACACCTTCTATACCTTGAATTTTTTTTATTATGTTTAAATCATGATTTGAAAGTTTAACTAAAGAACTTCCAGGAGGTCCAGAACCAAATGATCCAGGTGAAACAATTATTTTATCTGTTCCTAGTTTAACAAATTGTTCATTTACTGCTACTTTTAAACCTTGGCCTAAAGATATTAAAGAAACCAAAGCAGTTATTCCTATGAAAATACCAATCATAGTAAGCCATGATCTTAACTTTCTTCTTACAAGATTTCTTAAAGCAAGAAGAAAAAAATCTTTAATCATTGTCCTTAGCCTTTTGTTTTATTTTTTTTATAGAGGCTTTGATATTTTTTGGGTTTAATGCAGAAAAAAATCTTATAATGTTTACAAATAAGTTTACAAAAGCTGCTTTAATTCCTTTATTTATACTTTTATTTTTAAATGATTCGAATATTATTGAAATAATCATTAAAATTATTATTATATTAATTAATTTAGGCATTAATCCATCCCTAGTTATTAAATTATATTCTATTGCTTTACTTTTTGAGTATAATTTTAAATTTAATTCTTTGTTATCAGAATATTCATTGTTAAAAACATCTTTATATGTTAATAATAATTTTATATCACCTTCTTTTTTTGATTTTATTATGAAATCAACAGATTCAAAATCATCAGGATCAAGATTACCCACATATACTTTATCTTTAGAAAGAATATCATAATTATCTGAAGGAAGCAGTGAAATTGTCATATATTTTATAGGAGAAGGACCATTGTTAGATATACTAACAGTTATTACTCCATTATCATTTTTAACAAAAACAGTTCTATCTGAAATTATTAATTCATATTGTATAGGCGCACTAATAATAACGCCTAAAATCTCTGTGTTAGAGTTTTCACTCCCGAATTCATCAATATAACTAATTATTAAAGGAACTTTATAGATTCCTGGAACTGAACTTGGTAATGCAATAATACTAAATGTAGCTTCAGCTTCTTCATCAGCATTAATGTTTTGTATTTTTCTTTCTGAAGTTGAACCTATAGTAATAAATGGCGTTGAAGAATTTGAAGTATCAATCTTTATTTTTACATCTTTTATAGTTGATCTCCCAGTATTTTTAATTATTATCTTAACTGAACCTTCTTTCCCAGGAGTAAGTTTTTCTGGAGTAAAAAATATTCCTGTTGTTGTTATTGATTTTTTTAATCTTTTAACTTCTATTTTTAATTTTTCTGTATTTAAAGAACCACTGCTTGAAGTAAATTCAAGACCTCCACTATATATTCCTTCTTTTGCATCTTTATGGGCATTGACCTGAAAAATAATGATATGGGATTGTCCAGGGTTAAGTATAGGCAGTTTTTGATTTCTATTAATTACAGTTAAAGGGAAATCTGTAGCTAATATTATTTCTGATTCTAGAATGGGTTTAGATTTTATATTTGTTACTTGAATATATATATTAGAAGACTTTCCAGGTTCTAAAGGAGATGGATTATATCTTAATAAATCAAACCTGAAATCATTAGAACTTGAAATTATTGTTTGTTGTGCACTACTAACAACAAAACTTGTTAATATTAATAATATTATTATATTAATTATTTTCATTTTTCCACTCTGCCATCTTTTATAAAAACAGTTCTATTAGCATAAGATGCGATATATTTCTCATGTGTGACCATGACAATAGTTCTATTGTGCTTCTTATTTAAATCTTTTAATATTTTCATAATAATCTCTCCAGTTTTAGAGTCTAGATTTCCAGTAGGTTCATCTGCTAAAATAACTTCAGGATCATTGATTAAAGCTCTTGCGATTGCTACTCTTTGTTTTTCTCCACCTGATAATTGAGAAGGTTTATGATTAATCCTATGTGTTAGATTTACTATTTCTAGTAAATGTTTAGCTTTTTCTATTACATTATTTTTATTTGTATTTTGGAAAAGAGCAGGAAGAATAACATTTTCTAAGGCAGTTAATGTTGGTACAAGATTAAAAGCTTGAAAAATAAAACCAATTTTTTCACCCCTGATTTTAGCTAAAGTATTCTCAGACATTTTAGATATATCATGTCCTTTAAGGTATACATGGCCCTTGCTTGGAAAATCAAGACAACCAATTAATGAAAAACAAGTACTTTTACCAGAACCAGAAGGACCTTGAACAGCAACAAATTCATTTTTTTTTACAGAAAAATTTAAACCTCTTAAAGCAGGAACTTCAATATTACCAATATTAAAAACTTTCCAGACTTCTTTTAGTTCTATAATATTAGACATATATTTATAGTAATATTCTATTTAATTAATCTTGTGAATTTATTTTTTATATTTTGAACCATGATTTTATTATATTTAGAACTTAAAATTTTATTAGTTTTTAAGTAATATAAACAATGTATCAAATCACAATAAAATTTATAAATAAGAAAATTCCTAAAAAATCATGAAAGCAAGTGGTTTATTGAAAATTGTTTTTGGCCTTTTATTAATTGTACTAAGTGTGTATGTAGTATATGCTTATTGGTGGAATGCTTTTAAAACATTTATTGAAGGTGGACTACCAATATTAGTATTATTAGTGGGATTAGTATTTTTGTTATTAGGCTTTGAAGACTAATGATTGTAAGTATTGTAGAACTAGGGCAATTATTAATCGCCTCTTTAGTTGTAGGTTATATATTCTTAGGAATAGTTAAATTACCTGAAAAAGAAAACAAAATAAACTTTAAAATATTTGATTTGAAAAATTATTTGTTTAGTGTATTAGCCAGCGCACCTGGAATTGTACTACATGAATTAGCCCACAAGTTTGTTGCTATAGCATTTGGATTAAAAGCCTTTTTTACTCTTTGGCCTTTTGGATTAGGTATAGGAATATTATTAAAATTATTAGGATCTGGATTTATGTTTTTAGCACCAGGATATGTAAATATATCTACTGGTGCAACAAATCTACAATATTCATTAATTGCATTTGCAGGTCCATTATTTAATTTATTATTGTGGATAATTGCATTATTAATCTTAAAATTCAGAAAAAATATATCTAGAAAAGAGGCTATATTTTGGTTATTTACAAAAGAAATAAACAAATGGTTATTTATATTTAATATGATACCAATACCTCCTTTAGATGGATATAAGGTGTTCGGTAAGTTTTTCTTTTAAATCTGTGATAAACTTTACTAAAGTTTTAAAATCTTTAACACTTGAATTTGGCTAGTTTAAAATATTAATAGTTTTATTACTTAAATTTTTATTATTGTTTCTTTTTTTTAACTTCTTTTTTATAATGTTCTTTTCTTTGAGGTTTATATTTTACTTTAGATTTTGTCTTTATTTGTATTTTTTCTTTTGTTTCAGGTATTGGCTTCTCATATTTTTTCGCTTGACTTTCTAAAATGTTCAATTCTTCACTTACAATAGCTATAAGTTTTTTTATTTTAATAAGATTTTTTTCTTTTTCTTCTGGATTTAATAAACTTCCACATTCAGTACAAGTAAAATTAATTTCCATAGCATTTTCAATAGGAAGTCTTATACATTTGTTAGGACAATAATAAAAATCATGAGAACTTTCTCTGTCTAATTGTCTTTGTAGTATTTGTATTTTTTCTTTTTTTAATTGTATTATTGTTTGTTCTATTTGTCTTCCATTTATAGTGTAAAAATAAATATACCAACCTTTCTTTCTATCTTTTTTTCTGTTAGAAGTTATTAAATTATATTGTTCAAATTTATACATAATATTTCTTATTTGATTTATAGTTAAGTTTAATTTTTCAGCTATAACAAACTCATTAACATCTTCTTTATCTTTAAGAATATTATAAATAGTAAGACCTTCTTGATTGGATATTTCAATAATCATGTTTTCTATTGCTTTTTCTGGTATCATTTTTTTGGTTACATACTTATTTTTAGTAAAAAGCTTTATAAATCTTACTTAAATTTACAATTTTTTAATATCTATTATAAACATTTTCTCGAAGACATTTTTTTACTACATAATAATAATAAGAAAGGTTTTAATAAGGGTTTGTAGTATTAATATATTTAATGAAGGAGTATAAAAATGGGGTTATTTAGTAAAAAAAAGAAAGAAAATTTTCAAGTTCTTAATAATGTTATGCCATTACAACAGGATTTACCAGAATTCCCCGAATTAGATGATAATACTGTTGGAAGTCCGCCAACTCCTGAATTTCCAAATTATGAGTCTTCAATTACTAATATAAAAAATGCAGTTGAAGAAGAACAAATAGATGAAGATTTTAAAATACCTGAAAGAAATGATAAAAATTCTCAAAAAGTAATGGCAAATGTACAGCCTACCAATAGCACAACTTCAAAACTAATGTTGAATGAAGACAAACCATTATTTGTAAAAATTGAGAAGTATAAAGATGTTTTACATCATATAAAACTACTTAAAGAAAAATTAGAAGAAGCTGAAAATACATTAAAAACAATAGATGAAATAAGAACACATGAAGAACAAAAAATAGAAGATTGGAAAAATGATATACAAAGTATAAAAGAAAAATTGCTTTCTATAGATAGTAAACTCTCAGAGGTTTAAATGCAAAATAAAAACTTGCGTAAAAATATAAACAATGAAGAAACAATACATGTAATGCTTAATGAACCCATATTATTAAGAAAACTAATATTAAAAGCAGCCATAGAGTCAGTGAAATTACAGCATAATTATTCAGAATTAAAATCTTTACAAGAACTACAAACAAAACATTTTAAAAAATTAAGTGGCATACACAAAGAGATAAAAGTACTAGAAAAGAATTTAGAAAATTCTGATATGCCTAAAGTTTCTGAAGAATATAAAGATGTTTTAGAAGAAATTGAAGATTCTATGAATGAATCATTAAATGTAAAAGAAGATCCAAATATTGAAAGACTTAAAAAAGAATTGGAAGAGATAGAAAAAAAACTTATGGTATTATAAAGAATTTTTAATAGAAAAATTTAAACTAAGTATAATACAAAAACTTAATTTTTGTAGAAAATCTAAAAATAAAATTTTTCTAAATATTCAATAATGATTTAATTTATTTTTATGAACTTTTTTCTAATTCTAACTTATCATTTAATTTAACATTTTTACAATTTTTAATTTCTAAAATATATTTACATTTAACATGCGGTATATAAAAAGTAAATGGTAAAATATTTTTTCTTATTTTAATAACTTTAAAATCTTTATTGATATAAACTATATCTAATTTATAAAAAACAAAGAATGTATGCAAGGCAATAAACTTTTCTTTGTTAAACTCCATTAATAACCCACTAGTCTTAATGTTTTTAAACATCAATCCAAAAATATTTAATATAAAATTACTAGAATGATTGACATTGAATTTATTATTATTTATCTTTATATTCATATATTTATTAATAAAAAACCTTTTAAATAGTCTTGTATATCATAGTAGAAAGTAAAATGACAATAAAAAAAATAAAAGAAGAATATAATCAACCAGAAATCAATATTGGTATTGTAGGTCATGTTGATCATGGAAAAAGTACTTTATTAAAAGCACTATCTGGAAAATGGACAGATACACATTCAGAAGAAATAAAAAGAGGGATTACTATAAAATTAGGCTATGCTGATATAACAATATATAAATGCAAAGAACATGGATTTGGAAGAGAAAAAAAATGTGATAAATGCGAAAGAAAAAGAACATTAAGTTTTATAGATGCTCCGGGACATGAAACATTAATGGCTACAATGTTATCAGGGGCGGCAATAATAGACGGAGCATTATTATTAGTAGCCGCGAATGAAGAATGCCCCCAGCCACAAACAAGAGAACATTTAACAGCACTAGAAATAATAGGAGTAAAAAATATAATAATTATACAAAACAAAATAGATTTAGTAAGTAAAGAAGATGTAATAAAAAATTATAATCAAATAAAAGAATTTACTAAAGGAACAATAGCAGAAAAAGTACCAATAATACCAGTATCAGCATTACATAATATAAATATTAATAAAATATTTGAAGTAATAGAAGAAAATGTATTAACACCAACAAGAGATAATACTAAAAATTCTTTAATGTTTGTTGCAAGAAGTTTTGATATAAATAAACCAGGAATAGAAATAGAAAAATTAAATGGCGGTGTATTGGGTGGATCATTAGTACAAGGAATATTAAAGAAAGGAATGAAATTAGAAATAAAACCAGGAAGATTAATAAGTGAAAAAGGTGTAGAAAGATGGATACCAATAGAAACAGAAATAATGTCTATAGTAACAGGCGGGCATTTAGTAGAAGAAATATTTCCCGGAGGATCAATAGCATTACAAACTAAATTAGATCCATCAATAGTGAAATCAGATCAATTAGCAGGAAGTCTAGTTGGATTACCAGGAAAACTACCTCAAATATGGAGTGAATTGAAATTAGAACCAAAATTATTAAAAAGAGTTGTAGGAAGTAAGGAAGAATTAAATGTAGAACCAATTAAAAAAGGAGAACCATTAATGTTTAATGTGAATAGTTCAATAACATCAGGTGTTGTAACTAATTTAGAGAAAAATAAAATATTAATTAAATTAAAAAGACCAATATGCGCTGAAGAAAATTCAAGAATTGTTATATCTAGAAGAATAGGAACAAGATGGAGATTAGTAGGTTGGGCTTTGTTGAAGAAATAAATATTTTAAAATTTTTATTATTTATTTAAAATTATACAAATAGAAGGAGCATTCGCTTGTAAGTATATGTGCCCCGAGCGAACGCAAGGTGTTTTGGGCTGGTTTCTGTTTTTGTATCAACAATGCTGATGCAAGATATTTAAACATTAAAAATAATGAATTACATAGTTCTTAATTTACCTCAAATTAATAATATAACAAAGTGGGCCAGCTATCCATATCCTAATCAAGAACAAAGATGCAAACATTTAGAGAAAGTCTATAAAGAATCTGATAATATGAAAGATTTTGTAGGGAAAGTTATTGATTATTTGGACAATACTAAAGACTTATAATTTGGTATTACTTATTAGTAATAACTAAACCGTAAGATATATAAATAACTTATTACTACTATTTCTTGAAGCAAAATGATTGTTACAACAAGAGACGGTAAAATTGCAAGAACATTTCTAGTTCCTTTTGGAGAAGCTTTTGAAGATTCAGACGATAAATATGGTATAGCTAATGCTTTAAGAGATTCTAAAGCTAGAGGTTTAACACCTTTAACTTCACCTCAATTATTAGATTTAAGATTAGATTGTCCAAATATTAAAGATCCTTTATGGAGTAATGAGTATACAACAACTTCTGGAGTTTATGTTGTTGGAAGTGATGTTTATGTTGTTCATGGTTTAAATCATCCTTTAACAGATCATGAAAGATTAAGAGGAGTTATTGATGGAGAATTTGTTAGCTATAAAGCAAAACTAACTCAATTATTTAGCGGAAGACAAATTCAAGGTTTATGGAGCAGAAGCTATGATGAATTCTTAAGAGAAACAAAAAGTAAAGATTTAACAGATGGACAATTTGGGGTTGTAGTAAAAGCCAGTATACTTAGAGATTTACCTAATGAGGACATGAAGTTGAGTACATGGGTTAATGATCCAAGAGCTGTAATGCTTGCAGGCGGTAAAAGAAGAGCAGAAGCTTACGCTGAATTTTTAAACGAAAATAGAATAAAAAAATCATACTTAAATTTAGATGCACAAGAAGGCAATTATGATAGAAGCAATTTTGTCCTTGTCAACGGCGACTACAACTATGGCTTGAACGGTAATAGCAACATATACAATACTGGCCGTTTTGTTGTGTTAATGCCGAAGGCGCAGAGTAGTGTCGCGCAAAATTCTGGCGATGGTTCTCAAAAAATGCCTCTTGAAAATAGAGTTAGATAGTTACAAGGCGGAAGAGTTTTAGTATATGAAGGTAAAACTTATATTTTAGCACCCTAAGGTTTAGAACTTAGATAAATTTTATATATTCTTTATTTTATGAAATTCTTAGTTCCAGCTACTGAACCTATATTAGGTTGAGTAATTCGGAGTAGTTTGGGCTACACGCACTTTCACTACGACAGCATAGCTGTTATAAAATACAGCCATGACAATCCGCAGCTCGCGGCCTGAAATAGCGGTGCAGTAAATAAAGTGAAAGTGCTACTTGGTGGGGCGTGTGCTGTACCTTGGCAACAACTACAGCAACGGCTTGAATGGCAACAACAATCTTGACAACAATAGCTGTGTTCTCGGAATAGCCAAACTCATTATCGCTGGGACTTAAATTTTAAGGTTAATATGGGAAAAGATTTTTTTGTAGAGTTGTGTTTATTAGAGAACCTAACTTTTGCATTTACTAAAGCGAGAGAAAGAAAAAGACTTTTATAATTATACTAAAATTCATCAAAACATATGGTTCCATTCAAAATCATTAGGAAAATGGGATCTAGAAATAAACATGGACGTAAACAACCCAGAACAATTCAGAAAAATAATACTAGAATTAAAAACAAAATATTCAGACATAATAAAAGAATATAACACACTACAAGTATCAAAAGTACATAAGTTCAATTTCTATCCATTTAATATATAAAATTAACTCCTTTTATCACAAAGAGGTAGATATTTTTTTGTAGCCAATCTTGTCCCTAAATAACTCAAACCTTTTTTTGTTGAAGAGTTATGCATATAATTAACAAAAATACAATAACCAGGATCTTTAACAGAATCTTCTTTGTTTTGTTCAAGGAAATTAGAATAATAATTAAACTGATCAGTCTGAGAATGCACATACCTTGTAGTTGGAGGTATAGCTACACCCAAAACAAGTCCTGCTATGCCACCAATTATTACACTTGTTATTTTCTCCATCATATTTTAGAAGCATTTTACTTAATAAACTTTTCTTAACTTTATAGATGTTTCAACCTAATATTACTCCAAGCTCTAGTCCTTTCTTCATAAGTGATAAAACCTTTAAAATCAGCAAATTTATTTTTTGGTAAAATTATCATAGAGAAATTAATTAATCTAGATATTTATATAGAAAACTCAAAACCATAAAACCAGACTAAGAGAAAACTAAAACGTACACACTCTTAGACTCTTTTTGCGTAAGCTTTTTTACCATCAGAAATAATATGAATCTGAACATTTTGATCTTTTCCTGTTCTCTCAGCTTCTTTAAATAATAATTTTAGTTCATTATCTTCGTATAAAGCATTTCTAGGCACTACAATAGAAACTTCTGGTTTAAACATATGAGAACGACTTGTGTGACCAATAGCAATTTCCCAAAGAACATTATTAATACCATACCTTCTGATAAACTGTGCTTTTCTTTTTCTGCTACCCAGCTCATATAAAACCATATTAGGATGTATGTCAAAAGAAGCATCTTCATCATTTAGGTTCCATTTTTCATAATCTTCTCCTGAAGCCCACCCAGCATAAGTTACTGTTGTTTTTACAATGATACCGTCAGGAGGAGTAACACCCCTAACAAGAAATGCTTTAACTTCTCCTTCTTCAGAATTTTTTACCCAACATATAAATTTTTTAATTATTATTTTGTAGCAATGTTTTGTGTATGGTGAATAAGGTTTTTGTTGTATTATTCCTACTAAGTGTTGTAATTCTGCTTTTGTTAGTTTATCTAATTCTTTGTTTTTTATAAATTGTGTTTTTTTTATTAGTTCACTAAATGTTTTTAGATTAGTTACATATTTTAGTATTCTTGGTATACTAAGGTTTTTAGTAAACAAAAAATCCTTAAAAGAAATTATTAGATTTCTATTATGTTCATCTAGCACTGATAAGTATTTCTCAACATTTGCTATTCTTCTTCCATATCCATATATGTCTAGTTTTCCATCCATTTTTTCCCCTATAGAATTCATTATTTTTAATGTTTAAATATCTTGCATCAGCATTGTTGATACAAAAACAGAAACCAGCTCAAGGCACATTGCGTTCGTACGGGGCATTAACCTTTATGATCAAGGCTCTAAGCTTAGGGCTTTACCTAAAATAGATAGTGCCCCGAGCGAGAATTTCTCAATAAATAATGTAAGAGTAGTAGGATTTGCCGGAATATACTACCCTTGTTTATTTTATTTACTGCTTCGAACTCGCGTCAAAGCCTTGAAAGGGTTATAATACCAAATATAGTAACTTTATCCTTGACCTGGCTAGACGATCGGGGCAATATAATATGAAATAAGGTGTTTATTTATAAAATATATGGTTTGTACAGTAGATCGGCAAGTAGCTTTCTGGAAACTGAATCAAAGAATTTAAGGATTTAGAGCTTATAAGTCTCGTTTTCTAAGTATTTTAATCTAAATTGTTTTTGCCTTAAATTATAGTGATATACAACTTTATATTTT
>CAYSFG010000006.1:0-10966 GCA_964430545.1 Candidatus Woesearchaeota archaeon | reverse complement strand
AAAATTAAATGTTTGTAATGGGTGTAAATCTTTCGGAAATGAAATTTATCAACCTTTAAATAAACCAAATATAAAACTTAAAATAAATGAAATGCAAGAAGTTGTTGTAAATAATTATTTTGATATTATAAAAAAATCAAGAGAAAATTTAAAGTTGAATCAAGAAGATTTTGCTAAAAGAATAAATCAAAAAACTTCATTTGTAGCAAAGATAGAAAATGGTGAATTAAATATTGATTTAGAACTTGCAAAAAAACTTGAGAAAATTTTAAATATAAAATTAATAACTAAAGAAAAATATGATGAAATAGTAACTAAAAATAAAGATAATAAATCTTTAACAATTGGCGATATGCTGAATTTAGAGTAATTGATTTTATTATTTATATAAGTATGAGTAATATAAAATTAAATAGATTATATAGAAAGAATGGAATAGATAATTTTAATGAAAAAATGGATAAGAAAAAACTAGCTATAACATTAAGCAAATTAAAACAAACTCTAAATAAGAAAGTAAATTTAGAACAATATCAAACAGAAAGTGAATTAGCAGCTAGAATATTATGGACTGCTTATACTAAAGGTGATATTAAAAATAAAATAATTGCTGATTTAGGGTGTGGTAATGGAATATTTGGTATAGGGGCCTTATTATTAAATGCTAAAAAAGTTTATTTTGTAGATTTGGATGATGAAGCTATAAGCATTAGTAAAGAAAATAGCAAAAATTTTAAAAATATTTCTTATGTAAACTGTGAAATAAATGAATTTACAGAAAAAGTAGATACTATATTAATGAATCCACCATTTGGGGTGCAAAATAGAAAAGCTGATAAAATTTTTTTAATAAAAGCATTTGAAATAAGTAATGTTATTTATTCTATACATAAAATAGAAAGCAAGAATTTTATTGAAGTTATAAGCAAAGAATATAATTTTAAAATTGAAGAAATAATTACTGAGAAGCTTATCTTGAAAAAAACTTATAAATTTCATAAAACAAATAAATACAATGTTGATATCGGGATTTGGATTTTAAGGAAAAACGAGTAATTTAAATATATATAAAAACCTAAAAAATATATGAAAAAAATTTGGTTGATAATAATTATAATTTTAGTATTAATAATACCCACAATACAATCAGGAACTAAAACAAATGGACAATTATGTAATTTAGATAGTGAATGTATTTTTGGTTCTTATTGTGATAAAACAAATTTAGTTTGTGCTTCTTGTATTTGTTCAGCTTATATAGCAAGTGATAATAATCCAATACCAACAAAAAAAACAGGAATAGATATATTATCAAATCAGTTATATAAAGTAAAACAAAATACTGGTGTTTATTTAAGGGCAGGTATTAAATGTGATCCAGCGAATACTTATAATTTTGGATTATATGAAAATGATGTAACTGAAGGCGGGACAGATGATGCTATTGGATCATATTTAGCAACAGCAGGATCAAAGGAATATTATACAAACTGGATAACAACATTTTCTAATCTTAAAGAAGCTTATGACATATCAAAACAAGAGTTTTATTTTACAGTTTTGGCTAATGCAAGGGGACAAATACCAAAACAAATATGTACAAGTATACCTATAGTAAATGATCAAAATTTATTACATTTATGTAAAACTGTAATAAATACCTGTACTGGAATAGAATATTTAGATTGTGATGGAAACTCAGTACCAGATGGAAACTGTGGAACATATGATAGAATAGATATGGGATGCGATGGAATTTATGATTGCTGTAGAAATGATGCAGATTGTGATACTATATTAGATATTAATGATAATTGTGTAAGTGTTAGTAATACAGACCAAATTGATAGTGACGGAGATGGAAAAGGAAATGCTTGTGATAATTGTGTTTATACAATAAATCCAGAACAAGAAGCAACAAGAAATTATAAAGATAAAAATGGAAATGTTGTAGGAAATGCATGCTGGAGAAGTTTAGATACTGGACAAAAATGTAGTGTAGAAGAAAATTGTAAAACAGGATTTTGTCTTGGAAATACATGCACAACATATAATGATTATTGTACTATAAATATATGCCAAACAAATATATTATCACATTTAAAATTTGAAAATAATCTAAATGATTATTATGGAAAACATAATGGAAAATTATTTATTGGACAAGAAAAATACGAAACTGGAGCAGTAGGAGATTATTCATTATTATTTGATACAAAAAGTATATTATATTTACAAAATTTAGACTTGAAATATTACCCACATTTTTCAATAGAATTATTAGTAAAACCAAAAATAACATCAAATATATTATCATTAGAATCAGATTCAGGAAGTATAATAAATTTAGTTGATGTAATTCCAGATCCAAATGAAAAATGGATATATGTATGGGCTGATATAAATTTGCAAATTAATGAAATAAAATATCAAATAAATAATCAACCACAACAAACAATAAGAACAGAACTTACAGTTGGAAATCCACCAATATTAAGAATAGGAGCAGGAAATGATTATAATAAATGGTTTATAGGATCAATAGATAATTTAAAAATATATGCAGTTTCAACTAATTCAAATTATCAAAGTTATTGCCCAGAAGGAAGATGCCCAGGAACACAAAAAACTAATGGTTTATGCACGGAAAATGTTGAATGTCAAAAAAATTTATTATGTAAAAATACTTTATTAGATGATGTATATAAAAAATGTGTAAATGGGCAATGTAATCTTTATCAAGATTGTGGAGAAACAGGAAAATGTTTTTCTGGAGAAATTGTAAATAATAATAGAGCAGGATTTTGTCTTTTATGTGAAAATTATATAAATGAATATGCAAATCCTATAGGGTCAACAGCTGATTGTAGGTATTGTACACAAGAAAATGATTATTATTGCGGGCCATTGGAGATATGTAAAAATAATATATGCCAAAAAGTATTAGCATGCAATGATAATAGTGAATGCCAAAATGAAGATACATGTGTGAATGGAAAATGTATACCAAAAAATAATATAGGAGAATATTGTGAAAATGATATAGAATGTATTCAAGGATTAAAATGTATAAAATTAATATGTAATAAACAATGTAATTATAAAGAAGACTGTTCTAGTATAAATATAAATTCTAAATGCATATCAAAAGAAACAGGTATAAGCACTGATTATTTTGAAGGAAGCTGCAAAAAATGTTATGGATCAGAATGTTTATCATGTTTGAATTATCCAAATCCAAATTCTAATTTTGTAGAAACTCATGATTGTGGGGCATTAGAAACATGTGTAAATAGTAATTGTGTAAGAAAATGTACAACTAATGCTGATTGCTTAAATGGACAAACTTGTCAAAACAATATATGTCAACAAACACAGACAACTGGAAGTGGGAGTGGTGGGGGTGGTGGAAGCGGAGGTTCAGCATTTGGAGGAACAATATCAGATTGTGGGTCATATGTATATTGTTTAAGTCCTAAAACATGTATTGGACTAAAACTTAATAATTATTGTTGTAATGGAAATTGTTTAGAAAGTTATGTAACAGCAACAGGTACATCATTAATAACAAGCAGAGGAGAATGTAAAGTAGAAATAGGACAGACAACTGGAAAAAGAGAAGTAAAAATATGTGAATCTAATAGTGCGGATAATAGACAAGATTGCAATAATTTTATAACTGATCTAAATAAATTATCAGAATTAGGATTAACTTCAGGAAAATATCAAGAAGAATGTACAATATTACCAAAAGATGTACAAACAAATATACCATTCTTTAATTTTATTAGTTTATTATATAGTATTGGGTTAATAATAAGTTATTATGTTATTAAAAGATAAATTTGTATCTTAAAACAAGTACATTGTACTGTATATATATGAAAAGGGAAAATATTAAAGAATTTAATGTATGATGGTTTAAACAAGAAGTACCTCAAGAATTATTACAAAGAATATAAAGAATATTTTTATAAAATTAATTTAACTTAATTAATTCTTCAGTAGAATAAACTTGAATCATATCTTGCTTTTCTTTTAAATCTTTATCATTACTCCATAAACCACACTTTAATTTTAAAGCGAGAGCCAAATATGGAATATCTTTTGCATCTGGAGAGATATTTTCTGCTTTTTCAATAAAAATAACAATTTCTTCTTTTGGTATTAATGTAACATTTCGTTCAAATAAATGAAATAATTCATTAAAATTTTCTTCAGTTCTTCTTGTTTTTTCTTTTAAATAATTCTTATATTTTTTAAATTCTTCAAAAATGAATTCAGGGGCATAGAGTTTATGCTTAAACAAAATATCAGAAGTTCCACTTTCTTTTAGCAAAGCAGCAAAAAAGATATTTGAATCAATTACCAAATCCATAATTAATCCTTTTTATATCTTTTAGCCAGATTTTTGTTTAGTTCTTTTCCTAATTTTAATGCATCTTCTTCGGTTAGAGTACTATTAGACTTGAATTTTTTTAAAAATTCAAAATCCTCTATTTTTTGTATAAAAGCTTGTCTTGCTACTTCAGACCAATTCATCTCCGGAAATGTTTCCATTTTATGCTTTAGTTCTGATGGAATTGCTAGAGTCATAGTTGTCATGTTTTCTACCTCCAATTATGTGTAAATATGTGTAATATGTTTAAATATATAAACATTGTTATTTCTACGATATTGGGGTTAATAATAAGTTATTATGTTATTAAAAGATAAATTTGTATCTTAAAACAAGTACATTGTACTGTATATATATGAAAAGGGAAAATATTGAAGAATTTAATGTATGATGGTTTAAACAAGAAGTACCTCAAGAATTATTACAAAGAATATAAAAGGCAATTATTTTATGATCTTGAAAAAAATTTAAATAAAAGGCAAATACTCTCAATAACTGGCTTAAGAAGAATAGGAAAAATAACATTAATTTTTCAATTAATACAAAAATTAATTGAAGATAAGATTGAAACAAAGAATATTTTTTATTTTAGTTTTGATGAATATACAGAAAATCTTGATGAGTTGATAGAATTCTATAAACAAATAAAAAACAAGGATTTAAGGGATGAAAATATTTATATTTTTTTAGATGAGATACAAAAACTAAACAATTGGGAAAACCAAATTAAAAAATATTATGATTTATACCCTAAAATAAAATTTATAATCAGCGGTTCAGAAAGTTTATTTATTTCAACAAAGACTAAAGAAAGACTTGCTGGTAGATTATTTGAATATATACTAAAACCATTATTTTTTAAAGAATTTTTGATGATAAAAGAAGAATCAACAAACCAAACAACAAGTAAAATAAATTTACTATTAAATGAATATTTAGAAACATGAGGATTTCCTGAAATGATAGGAAGAGAAAAAAGAGATATCAAGGAATATGTAAAATCAATAGTCTTAGACAAAATAATCTTTAAAGATATAGTAAAACTTTTTGGAATAAAAGATACGAATTTATTAAGAGAACTAATTGATATAATTGCTTCAAATCTTGGGATGTATTTAGATTATAATTCCTTATCCAAAAGATTAAATAAGGATAGAAGATTAATAAAAGATTATATTATCCTACTAAAAGAAAGTTTTTTAGTAATAATATTAGGTAATTATAGAAAAGGAAAGATTGCCAGTTTAAGAAAGGTAAAAAGAATATATCCTGTAGATAGTTCAATAATATTCACTTTTAAAAATTTAATAGATGAAAGTTTTCAAGGAAAAATAGTAGAAACAGTTGTAATAAATAATTTAGCCTGCTATCAATTCTGGAAAAACGGGCATGAAATAGATATTATTGATAATGATATTCCAATAGAGATTAAATATCAGAACCAAATAATAAATAAGGATTTAGAAGGAATAAAAGAATTCATGAGAAAATTTTCAGTAAAAAAAGGAATATTAATAACAAAAAAAGATGAGAGAAAAATTAAGGTTACAGAAGGAATAATAGAATTAATACCTGTTAGTAAATTTCTTTTAGAAATAAAATAATTATATGATATTTCTATTTAAAAAATTATTTTATAATAAGAGATTAAAATAGAATAATTATTTATATTACTTAATGTTTTAAATATTTTATGAAAAAATATAAAGAATATCTTTATTTATTGCTAAGTATTTTCTTCTTTACTTTAATCAGCTTTGGGTATTATTTCTTTATATGGATTAGTTTTGTTCCATTATTATTATTTTTACATAATAAAAACTTAAAAGAAGGATTAATTGGAATTTTTTTATTTTCCTTATTAAATAGTATAATCTTCTTTTCTTGGATAGGAAAATATAATTATCCTTTATATCTACTAGTAATATCATTATTTATATTATTTTATATGTTATTTTATTTAATATCTTATATTTTTAAAAATAAAATTAATTTTATATTTATTTATCCTGTTATTTATTTATTTTTATTAATAATCTATTCATTATTTAATTTTGATTTTCTATTAAACCTTGGTATATATCAAATACTAAATCCATTAACTTATTATATAAAAGGATTTGGAATAAGTTTTTTAATAATATTATTTAATTGTTTAATAACTGTTTATATTATAGAAAATAAAAAATATTATTTATATATATTGATAATATTTATAATCATAATTTTAGGATGTTTTTATTATACTAATACTCAAAAAGAAGATATTAAATTTAACATAAACTTAGTCCAAGGGAATTACTCATCTGCCTGGAAATGGAGAGAAAAGAATTTGGACTTAATATTTAATTCTTATATTGAAATGTCTGAAAATGCAAAAGAAAATGGAATAATAATATGGCCAGAATATGCATTAGTCGGAAATTTAACTAAAGAACATTATTATAAAATATCTAATTTAGCCAAAGAAAAAAATTCTTATATAATATTTGGAAATAACCTATATTTACAAGAATTAAAATATTATGATGCTGCATTTGTAATAAACAATACTGGAAACATACAAGGAGTCTATCTTTCTGTTTTGCCATATTTATTTGACAAAGTAAATAAAGGAATAGAACAATATTTATTTAACAGCCCTTTTGGAAAATTTGGTATTGTAATCTGCTTTGAAGAAATGAGTTATTATATAAGTAATAAGTACAAAAAAAATAATGCCGAATTCTTAATATTTATGTCAAACAATATGGATTTAGATGGAACAAGAGGAATAAATTTGGCTTTACAAGTATCCAGATTAAGAGCTGCTGAAAATAAAATATTAGTAATAAGAAGCACAAATACCGGAATAAGTGCAATAATTGACTCTAATGGTAAAATAATTTCTAAATTAAATAATTATGATAAAAATATCTTAAGTTTAGAAAATGAATTGTAACTAATCAACAAAGTAATTATTTTATTGTTGATTAACATTAAACTACTCTTAGTTTAATAAATTATGTGGTTACTATAAAGAACTTTGCAAAAATAAGTTTTTAAGAAATTTAACTTATAAAAACATAAAAGAATTGAATTCTACAAGAAAAAGTTATCAAAAATATGGATTATTCAAACTTTTTTATAGATATAATTATGAAATTAAGAGTAAACACCCCATTAAGAAGTTATTAAAAAAATAAGTAAACAGAAAAATGAGAATACTAATTAAATAATCTAGAGGAAATAATTATCTGATAACACACAAAAAAATGATTCCGATATATTTAAATAGAAGTTTATTTCTAGAAAGATTATATGATTAAAAAAAGTGGTATGAGTAAAATATATACTTCTATAATATTAGTTTTTATAATAATATTTTCAATTGGAATAGTAATAGTTAATGCTAATCAAGGAGGCGGAGGATCTAGTACTACTAATAGTGGTTCAAGCCAATCAAATACTCAAACTAGTACTGGTGTTTCGCATAAAGTTTCAGAAATTGAAGGATTAACAAATGTTATATCTAATCTTGCATCATCACTACTAGATGAAATTAACAGAAATAATAATGAACTTCTTGATAATAATGTTGATAAAATAGAATTAGGAATTATTAATTCTGGATGTTTTATATCAGGATATGAAATAAATAATAAATGCTTTGGAGATCCTAATCTTAATGCATGTAAATGTCCGGAAAGTGCAAACACAGGATCAATGAATGAAATTATTAATAAAGACAAATATGGTCCTTATGTGAAATTTACAAATAAAAAATCATTAAATTTAGGAAATAATCAACCAAACTTAATATTATGTTGTAAACAAGAACAAGAAAAAATAAAAATAATAGATTGGAAAATACATGCTGCATCTTATGGTAATCTAGGTGGGCCTTATTTAGATATAGAAAATGCTCATGAATCTATTGATACTTCAAGAGGTGATAATAAGATAGGTGGTGATGATACTTTTAGAATAGATATAGTTACTAATATACCTGCTTCAGGATGTTTTGTTGATCAAATAAGAGCTAAATGGGGAAGAAATAGAGAAACATTACGTAAGAATATAGGATTAGTAAATGGTGCAAGAACCTCTAAAAATCCTGATGATGATCATAATAGCAAAAGATGGAGTTTTAAAAAACAAGATTCTAAGATGTTCAGAGGAGAAGAAATAAGAGATATATTCGATGGAAGTTTAGATTATGATCAAATATTAATAAGATGTACAAACGCATATGATTCTACAGATAATGATGCTATAGAAATTCAAAGACCAAATAATTTTGGATTTTTATCATATTTTTGTAAAGATAATACTAGTGATGATTGTGATGGTAAATAATTTATTTATTTTTATTAATCAAAACAATAAAAATCTTTAGATATTTTTTAATTTAATAAAATATTATTTCACAAAATGTAGTTTTAATGCTATTTTTCGCAACATTTAAATAATAGATTAATACAAGAATAAATAATGATATTAAATAAAAAGAAAGGGGTTTTATTTTTATTAATTTTATTTGTACTAATATTAAATTTAAATGTTTCAACAGTAGCATTATCAAATGGAGAAACATGCACTACTGATTCTAGTTGTAATAGTGGAATCTGCGATGAACGAAAAATAGGACAAGGAACTTCTATAATACCAGGAACATGTCAACCTTGTACAAGTGATAGTTGCCCTTCAGGATATAGTTGTGAGGATAATAGAGAATGTTATTTAAACGTTAACACAAATTTAAATGGAAATTGTAGAATTGATTCAGGATGTTCTGGGGGACAAGTATGTAGAAATCGTGTTTGCGTTGATCAAACTATAAGTTGTGCATTAGATAGGGATTCTTGCCCACAAGGTTTTAGATGTTTTAGCAATAATTGTATAAGAATAAATAATCCACCACAACAAACAGAATGTGAAATAAATGAAGATTGTTTAAATGGAGAATGTATAGGTGAAATTAGATTACTTGGTGTAACATTGAGAAAAGGAACATGTCAAGCAATTGAAAGTGATACTAATAATATTCCACAATCAACATGCCCACCAGTATGTCCAAATGATATTGTACCAAACCAATTAAGTTTTTCAATCACATCAAATTGTCCAGAAGGTAGAAGAATAATGAAACTAAGCGATTCTAACCCTTTAGAACCAACTTATTTAACACCAACAAATATGCATGGAGAAATTTATAATTATCAAAATTCAGTTTATAATAATTACTTATGTGCGCCAATAAGCGGAACGAATGTATGTAATAATAATCCTTCTAGTTCAAATTTAGTATTAAAATTATCAGATATAACAAATGCACATGCAGAAGCACCAGGGGATAATACTTATCAAAATCCACAAAAAGTGTGTTATGGAGATTTACAATGCGTAACAGCAACAAATCGGGAATGTAATCTGGCTTTACCAGAATCAAAATGTGTAATTAAATTATCAGATACAACAAATGCTCATCTAGAAGATTGTAAAGGAACAAATTATCCGATTAGTGTATGCTGCAAATCAAGAAGTGGTGCAATACCACCAGATGATAGAACAACACCACCGGGTGATGAATGTCGAAATAATGATGATTGTACAATATTAGGAGAAGGTTGTAAAGATGGAAATTGTAGACCATCTCTATGTCATACACATTTACGAGGTCAAGAGAGTTATCCAGTTTTGATTAAATCTCCAAGAAATGAAAATTTAAGACCATTAATTGAAGATTTACAAATAGATTTATTACAATTAGATATAGCATTAATACCAAATACAGAATATGGAACATTTGGAGAATTAACTGAACAAGCAATAATGAACTTTCAAACACAAAATAGTATAAATCCTAGTGGAATTGTAGATATGCAAACTTGGGAAAAATTAGAAGAAAAATTATGTGAAGGAGAACCAATATCTTGTACAAGAAATACAGATTGCCCTGATGGCCAAAATTGTGATACTACTACTGGAACATGTAATGATATAAGTACACCTCCACCACCAACATCTTGTACTTCAGGAAGTACTAGAAATAATCCTTCATGTATGACACTAACACAAACATGCATTAATAATCAATGGGTTGGTTCATGCCCAACTATAGATATAGATGACCCAACTACAGATATAGATGGAGATGGAATACCAGATGATATAGATAATTGTGTAGGACAAAGTAATACAGATCAATCAGATACTGATGATAATGGGGTTGGAGATGTATGTGATGAAGGAGCAGATTGTAATGAAGATAATGATTGTGCAAGTGGTGATTGTAATGATGATGAATGTACAGAACCTGTAGATTGTAATAGTAATAGTGAATGCCCTTCTGGTTTTTATTGTGTATCTAGCCAATGTGTACAGAGTTTATCAGGTGGAGAAGATTCATTTGGTGGGGGGGTTACATGCAGTCAAATAGGAGGAGTTACATGCAGTCAACAAACTCAACAAACTCAACGATGTAGTGATGATAGTCGTGATGCTACAAATAGATTTTTAGAAATAAGAGAAAATGGATGTTGTTTAAGAACTTGCACTAATGATAATGAATGTAGCCCAGATGGT
>CAYSFG010000005.1:0-21632 GCA_964430545.1 Candidatus Woesearchaeota archaeon | reverse complement strand
TTAAAGAAGAATATCGTTATAATTTAGAAGATTTATAAATTATTTAGATATTACATTTTAGTGTCTAAAAAATTTATTTGAATTCTAATCCTTCTGGAACTAAAACATAAACTCTACCTTCGTGTCTTAGAACGTTTCCATTATGAGATAACTCTACTTCGTTTACTCTAGCTTCAAGAGGTTCTGCTTTAAGTTTATTTTCTAATTTTTTTTCGACGCACTGCGCCTCCGGCGCACTCCCGAGGAAACGACCGCTGTTGCCAAGGTTGTTGAGGCTGTACAAGCCGTTGTTGTCGTAGTTGCCAGCACAGAGCAAACGAGCCCTTCGTTCTTCTCCTAAATCATCATACTACCATACTCCAATCTTTTTATCATGAACTTTTTGATATCTATCAATATAAGCTTCTGCTATTTCTTTGCTTCCTAAGAAGGGTATTGTTTGTGGATATTCTAAAGCATCTTTAACTTTTATAATCCCACTTGTTGAACTTTTTAGTTTATCATAGTCTACGACAAAAACTCTTCCATTTCCTTGCTTGTCTAATAATAAATAAAATTCTTCATTAGTTAATGTTCCAGCACCATTAACAAGATTTCTTCCTTTTGTTCCATTTACTGCATTTCTTATATTGTCTACATTATTAAAAGGATTAGGTACGTGAGCATAAACTACAACAGGATTTCCACCTTTTGTTCTTCCTGTAGCTATAATACTTGTTGTTAAAAACCAATCTTTCCATAACATTGAATCACCATCTGTTTTGCTTCTTGCAATAGCAAGTTCAGGCATGAATAAAGGATTATAACCAGAATCAGTACATTCTCTTAAACTTTCACTAACACCATGAGTTCCTGTTTTATAAAAAGGTTTTACAGATTCTTTAATAATTGTAGCACCATAAATTTCGCTAGGCGCTTTTCCTAAAGCATATCTTACACCATCAATAGTTTGAGTATCCATTTTATTTTTTCTCCTTTAACTAACTATTATTAGTTATGTTTTAATAGTAATAATAATAACTTTATAAAGATTATTGTAATAATAATTATATTTTATTAAATCCAATAAAATATTTTTTCTCTTTTATTTCTCCTTCATTATTAAATTTAACATCTTTTACTTTAAATTCTAATTTTTTAGCACCACATCTTCTCATAATGACTTTTTTCCATTTGTTTAAATCAACTTCAATATTTAAAAATAATTCAATTTCATTTTCTTTTTTTAATCCAGCTTCTTTTCTTAATGCTTGAACTCTTCTCATTATTTCTCTTGCATATCCTTCTTCTTCTAACTCTTTATTCATCTCAATGTCTAATTTTACACTTCCATCTTGAAAGACTATTCCTTCTACTTTATCGCTTATTTCTTTTTTGTTTATTTTTACAACTAGTTTTTTAACATTTAATTGTTGTTTTATTATATCTTCAATTTTATTTATTGATTTTTCTTCTTCTTTTTTTGTAACTTCTATTTCAGCTTTTGATAATGGCCATCTTACATTTATTTTTTCTTTATCTCTTATTGCCATTCCTGCTTCTATTATTTTCTTAGCTAATTCTATTGATTTTTCTAATTCTTTATCTATTAATTTGTCATTAATTTTCGGCCATTTATAAAAAGTTATACTTTCTTCTTTTAATTTAAATTTTTCTTTTAATTTTAAATACATATCTTCAGAAATAAATGGGGCAACAGTACTAAACATCTTTAATATTTCTAATAAGACAGTATAACATACATAAAATACTTGCTTCTTTTCTGTTTCATTTCCTGTTGATGCTTTATCTCTTATAAACTGAATATAATTTCTACTTAAATCTAAAAATCCTGATTCTATTACCCAAGGTATTCTATCTAAGTGATAATTTTCATATAATTGGGTTGTTTCTTTTATCACAGAATTTAATCTTGATAACATATATTTTTCTTCTACACCTAATTTACTGGGTTTAGTTTTAGAATTAAATTTATTTTGTTCAGCTAGGCTTATTACAAAATTATTTAAATTATATAAAACTCCAAAATTCCTATACTTAACTTTAATATCATTAAAATTATAATTTATATCTATACCAGGGTTTGTTCCTCCAATCATATAATATCTCAATGTATCTGCCCCATATTGAGTTATCACTTCTTCCGGTAAAATATAATTTTTTAAACTTTTACTCATTTTTCTTCCCAAAGCATCGTTTATGAATCCATGCATATACACTTTTTTATAAGAACTATTTCCAAAGCCTATCATTGATGCTATTAATAATATATTAAACCATCCCCTTATCTGATCTTTTCCTTCTACTATAAAATCCGCTGGATACCATTTTTTAAATAAATCTTCTCTTGCAGGATAGTCTAAACACAACCATGAAGCACATCCTGCATCTACCCATACATCTATTACATCTAGTATTCTTTTCATTGTACCCTTGCATTTACAATTAAAAGTAATATCATCTATCCATGGTTTATGTAAATTTTTAGGAATATTTTTAGTATATTTTCTTAAATCTTTAATTGAACCCACTACAATGTATTCTTCACATTTCTCACATTTCCATACTGGAAGAGGTGTTCCCCAATATCTTTGTTTTGTTATACTATTATCTCTTAAATTATCTAACCAATCATTGAATTGTTTTGATCCAGCCCATTCTGGAACCCAATAAGTTTTTTTATTAAGTTCTTTCATATTTTCTTTTAAATCTTCTATTTTAAAGAACCATTGTTTTGTTGCTCTAAATACTACAGGTTTATGGCATCTCCAACATTTTGGGTATTCATGTTCTATATCTGTTTGTGTTAGTAAAAATCCATATTCTTTAAAATATTCTATAAATTTTTTATCATCTTGTTTAGCTCTCAATCCAGAAAACTTTCCCATTGTTTTATCATAATAACCTTCTTCATTTAATGCATTAAACGGTGGCAAACCATATTCATGTCCAACTTCATAATCTTCACTTCCACATCCGGGGGCACAATGTACTAATCCTGAACCTGCACTTGCATTTACATATTTATTACTTAATATTACTGTATGCAATCTTTTAAATTTTTTTTCTACTTCTTTAAAATAAGGTATATCATTATTAAAAGGATGTTCATATTTTATTCCATCTAATTTTTCTCCTTTAAATTCTTCAACTATTTCATATTTTTTTTCTAATAATCCAGATATGAAAACATTTGCTAAAGATTTAGCTACGACCCATATTTCATTGTCTACTTTTGCTTTTATATATTCTAATTCAGGATTAACCATTACTGCTAAATTAAATCCAATCGTCCAAGCAGTAGTAGTCCAAACAACCAAATACTCATTTTTAGTTCCATAAATTTTAAATTTTAAAAATACACTTTTATCTATAAGATTTTCATATTCTAATTCATGTTTTGCTAATGCAGTTTCACAATGCGAGCACCAGTGCATTGTTCTTAATCCTTCATATAATCTTCCTGTATCATGTGCTTTTTTTACAAGCCACCATACTCCTTCTATATAAGAATTATTTATTGGCATGTAAGGATTTTCCCAGTCCATCCATACACCAATTTTTTTAAAATCTTCTATCATTAATTTTAAATTTTCAACAGATAATTTTTCACATTCTTTTATATAATTTAATACTCCAAATTTTTCTATCTCTTCTTTATTTTTTATTCCTAATTTTTTTTCAACAGCATGTTCAGTTGGCAGTCCGTGCATATCAAACCCACTTCTGTCCCACACATCAAAACTATTCATTCTTTTATATCTAATTACCATATCTCTTAGTGCTTTTCCCCATGCATGTCCTAAATGTATTCTCCCAGAAGTATAAGGCGGGCCATCTAAGTAGTAAAATTTCTTTTTTCCTTTATTATTTTCTTTAACTTTTTGATAAATTTTATTCTTATCCCAAAAGTTTAATATTGATTTTTCTAATTCTTTAAAATCGTACATACTTTTCTGAAAAGATATGTCTATTTAAAGATTTTTATAGAATATATATTGTATTTTCAATCTTTTTTTTAATATTTATAGGAGATTTTAGTTATAAATTAAGAATTGAAGGTTACAGAATAATACTGAAGATAAATCATAACAAAAATTTAATAATGATTAAAAATAGGGCATAAAAATAATATTTGTAAAGATTTATAATTCAATATATTTTCTAATTATACACTAAAACAAAGCTTTATAAATATTATTATTCTATATATAATTACAAGAATTAAAGTTAATATATCTTAACTATTTCTTGTTAATAAATTAGATGGAGAGTGTAAAAATATGTATAATGAAAGAAGAAGTTTTGCTCCTATACAAGTTGGAGATGAAATAGACGTAACTATAGAAGCGGTAGGTGCTAAAGGCGATGGGATTGCAAAGATTAAAGGTTTTGTTATATTTATTCCAGGCGCAAAGCAAGGTGAAACTTTAAAAGTTAAAGTTACTAAAGTTTTCAGAAAAATGGGTTTTGCTGAAGTTGCAGGTCAAGAATCTGAAAGAACAGAATCTAGTAGTGAGTCTGTTAATGAATCTGAAAGCGAAACAACAGAATCAGATGATGAAAATACTGAAGAAGAATAGTAAAAATCTTATTTTTATTAATTTTTTATAAACATTATTATTATAAACACAAATATTTATAAGTAATTAAGCCACCATACGATTATGGAATCTTCAGCTATTTGGACAGAAAGTTATAGACCACATTCATTTGATGATGTTATTGGACAAAAAGATATTGTTTCTAGAATTAAAGCTTTAGTAGAAACTAAAAACATACCACATCTCATGTTTAGTGGTTCTCCCGGTGTAGGTAAAACTACTATTGCCTTAATAATAGCAAAAACTTTACATGGTATTAATTGGAAACATAATTTTATTGAATTAAATGGTAGTGATGAGCGTGGTATTCAAGTTATTAGAGAAAAAGTAAAAGATTTTGCTAAAACTATGGCTTTAGATACTAACATTCCTAAAGTTATTTTATTAGATGAAGCTGATGCATTAACTAAAGAAGCTCAACAAGCATTAAGAAGAACTATGGAAACATATTCTAATTCATGCAGATTTATTTTATCAGCCAATCAAGCATCCAAAATAATTGATCCTATAAAATCAAGATGTGCAATTTTTAAGTTTAAACCTTTAAACAAACAAGATATTATTGAAATAATAAATAAAATAGCTGAAAAAGAAAATCTTAATATAGATAATGAAACTATAAATTTATTATTTGAGAATTGTGGCGGGGATGTTAGGCAATTACAAAATATTTTACAGTCTTCTAGCGCTATATCTAAAGAAATAAATAAAGAAAGTGTATCAGGTTTTTTAATATCTATAGAATCAAAAGATATAGAATTAATTCTAAATTTAGCTTTAGAAAAAAAATTTATAGAAGCTAAAAATAAGCTATTAGATACAATGCTTAACAATGGTTTAGCTGGTATAGATATTATAAAGCAAATTCAAAAAGAAGTTATGACCCTTAATATTAGTGATAACAAAAAATTTAATATTATAGAAAAATGTGGAGAAATAGAGTTTAGGCTTGTCGAAGGTTCAGATGATTTTGTGCAATTAGAATCTTTATTAGCATATTTAGCAAAGGACAATTAAAAAATGAAAATAAACTTTATCCATTCAGAAATATATGATGAAATGTTAACAGTAATGTATAGGAAAGAATTCAATGAATTAGAATATTCACAAACTTTAGATTATAAAAATAAAATAGCTTCTTTCTGGGAAAAAGATGAATTAAAAATAATAAAAGAAATAGAAAAAGTTTCTAAACTTAAGTTTAAATCAAATAAAGATTGTTTTGTTGTTTCTCATATGAAATATACAGCTATTTCTAATCCATTAACAATTAGGAGAGACAATAATCTTCAGATGGTTCGCGCAACTTTAATCCATGAATTAATACACTTATTATTTTCAGAAAATAGTGATAAAGTTTACAAATTAATAAATAAAACTTACAAAAGTGAATCTAGGGACTTTAAAATTCACGTTCCAGTTTTATTAATAGCAAGGAAAGTATTAGAAAATTTATATGGTAAGAATGAATATGAAAAAGTGTTACACAGAGATTCTAGATTGGAAAATTTAAGAGAAGTATGGCCAACAGCAAATAGTATTTATTATAAATTTAATAATGATATAGTAAAGTTCCTTAAAAATGAAAAGCTTAATTGATAAATACAAACCGAAATCTTCAAATGAAATACCACAAGATTTATCTAAATTAAAAGAGGCTATAAAAAATAAAAAACCAGTTTTATTACATGGACAATCAGGATCTTGTAAAACATCTTCAGTATATGCAATAGCTAATGAGTTAAATTACGAAATTTTAGAATTAAATGCTTCTGATTTAAGAAATAAAGATCAGATAGAGTCTATAATCAAAGAAGCTTTAAATCAAAAAAGTTTATTTGATAGAAAAAAAATTATTTTATTAGATGAAATAGATGGTTTATCAGGAACACAAGATAGGGGTGGTGCTTCTTCATTATCTAAATTATTGACTAATAACAATCATGTTATAATTATGACATGTAATGATATATCAAGTGATAAATTAAAAGATATAAAAAAATTAGCATTATGTATAGAATTCAAACCTATAGAATCAAAAAATATTATTAGTATATTAAAAAACATCTGTAATATAGAAAAAATAAGTTATACAGAAGAAGATTTAACAAAAATATTAATTAATTCTAATGGGGATATACGCGCCTCTATAAATGATTTAGAGTCTTGTATTAAAAATAAAATTTTAGATGTTTCTAATTTACATAATAGAGAATATGAAATTAATATTTATAATGCTTTAAGTATAGTATTTAAAACAAAAGCTATAGAATCTATTAAAGTTCTTGAAAATTTAAATATTGATTTAGATGAATATACATTATGGATAGAAGAAAATATTCCTATAGAATACAAAAATATTAATGATTTAGAAAAAGCTTATTATTATCTTTCAAAAGCTAATATTTTCAAAAAAAGAATTGTACGTTGGCAATATTGGCGTTTTATGTATTATCAATCATTATTTTTAACGTCGGGCATTTCATTAGCTAAAAAAAAGCCTTATCAGACTTTTACAACTTATAAAAGGTCAATGCGTATATTAAAGATATGGCAGTCTAATATGAGAAATGTTTATAAAAAATCTATTTCAGAAAAGATAGCATATTTAACTCACACTTCAAATAAAAATGTACTTAAAAATTTTAATCATTATTTAGGAATGTTTAAAAACAAAGACATTATCCAAGAATTAAAATTAACAGAAGAAGAGGCATCATACTTAAAATGAATATATCAGAAATAAAACCAAAACAGGGTAATATAGATATAGAAGCTGAAGTTGTTAGTTTAGGTCCTGTAAGAGAATTTTCAAAATTTGGTAAAGTAGGCAAAGTTTGTAATGCAACTATAAAAGATTCTTCTGGAGAAGTAAGTCTAACTTTATGGAATGAACAAGTTGAATTATTAAAAGAAGGTTCTAAAATTAAGATTACTAACGGTTATGCTAACGAATACAAAGGTGAAATTCAATTAACAACCGGTAAATCTGGCAAACTAGAAGTTTTATAATAAAAATTAAATAAGAAAGTACAAATCTGTGTGTTTTGTCAATAGTTATAAAAAACAACAAATTTTATTTTAATAAAAGTTTTAGAAATAATCATTTAATTTTTAAAATTATATTAAATTCAAAAATTTCACTTCTTAATCTCTTTAACAGTAATTTCAAAAGTTAATGTCTTCCCAGCTAAAGGATGATTAGTATTTATTTTATAGATTTTATCACTTACTTCTGAAACTTTTCCAGATACAAATCCTTGTTGTGTAGGGAATGAAACCATATCTCCAACTTTAGGATTTTGAATTAAATTAATAACATCCCCGACATTAAGAATAACTGACTCCCATGTTGTGCCTGGTAAGATTACTTTTTGTCCTTGTACAACTGCATTTTCTACAAATATAGTATTATTTTGAATTTTAATAACTTTTAATTTCCATGGTAATTCTTTTGTTAAAATTTCTTTTTCCAATAATGGTTCTTCATTAAAAAATCTTTTATAAGATTCTGTATTTAATTCTGTAATATGTTTTATTTGTAAATCTTTATTTAATTGCAAAATTTTATTATTATCAATTTGACCATAAGCTTTTTCTGGTGGTATAATAACTGTCTTTTTTTCACCTACACCCATTCCAATAACTGCTTCATCAAATCCTTGAATGACTTGCCCTGATCCTACTTTAAATTCAAATAGTTGATAATCTGGTCTATTTAATCCTGCTTTTAATCCTACTTCTTTAACACTAGTATCAAATACTTTACCATCATCAGTTGTTCCAGTATAATCTACTTTGATAGTATTACTTACTTTTACTTTAGGTAAAGTCAATTGAACAATTAAAGTTACAAGTAAGATTAATATAATAACCGATCCTATTAAAAGATAACTATAATGTTTTTTTGTAAATTTTTTATTTGTAATTTTTATTTGTTGAAGATCTTTTACTTTAGAAAATTCAAGATTATTATTTGGCTTTGATTTCTTTACCACAAAAATTGTCATTATTTGTTATATTTAAAACTTGCGGATAATAATTTATTAAGAACAATAACTATTTTAAATACAAGAATATCAATATTAATAATATAATAAATCACATAAGTTTTTAGATATAAAGTGATTTATTGTTAATAAACAAAAAACAAACAAAATAATTAATTTTGTTTGTTGATTATAAATAAAAGAGGTTTAATATGTATGAAATAATTGTTGGGAGAACAGAATCTGAAAAGAAATTACTTGGATTAAAAGGAACTGTATTTTTAGGAAAACATTACGTAAAAATGGGTGTAACAACTTCTTTATCAAATAAAATTTATATGGACGTTACTAGGTCTCATATTGTATTAGTTTGTGGTAAGAGGGGTTATGGAAAATCATATTCTCTTGGAGTCATTGCAGAAGAAATGGCCCATTTACCTTATGAAGTAAAAAATAAAATTGCTGTTTTAATGATTGATACAATGGGGATATTTTGGACAATGAGATTTCCCAATATAAAAGATGAAGATTTATTAGATGAATGGGATTTACCAAAAAAACCTTTAGATATTAATATTTACACACCTGTTGGTTATTTTAATGAATATAAAGAAAAAGGCATTCCAACAGATTTTCCATTTACTATTAATCCATCTGAATTATCTGCTTTAGATTGGTGTAATGCCTTTGAAATTCAGATAATTTCACAAATTGGTGTAGCTATAGAATCATCTTTATCATTAATAATAAAAGAGAGGAAAAATTATTCTATTGAAGATATAATTTTTACAATTGAAAATAATTCAAAAATAGAATCAAATACAAAGTTAGCTGTTATAAACAGATTTTTAGCAGCAAAAACCTGGGGTATTTTTAGTGAACAAAGTACTAATATAAAAGATTTAGTTAAAGGTGGGAAGGTTTCTATTATTGATATTAGTGCATATAAAGAAGATAATATAAAAAGTTTAGTTACTGGATTAATTTGTAAAAAACTTATGGAAGAGAGAGTTACTACAAGAAAGAAAGAAGAAATAGCAGATATTCAAAGAGGTCATTCTTATTTTAAGACAGAATTAGAAACTACAGGAGAAGATCTTCCTTTAATTTGGATTCTTATAGATGAAGCACATTTATTTTTGCCAAAAGATAAAATTGTACCAGCAACAGATGCATTAGTTACAATTTTAAGAGAAGGTCGTCAACCAGGTATTAGTTTAATTTTAGCTACTCAACAACCAGGTGAAATTCATAAAGATGTTATTACTCAAACTGATATTGTTATTAGTCATCGTATTACTGCTAAAAGAGATCTTGAAGCTTTGAATAGTATGATGCAATCTTATTTGTATGGAGATTTACAAAAATATTTTAATATGCTTCCTAAAATGAGGGGTTCTGCTTTAATTTTAGATGATAATTCTGAAAAAATTTATCCTCTACAAATCAGGCCTAGATTTACTTGGCATGGTGGTGAATCTCCTACTGCTTTAAAATCTAAAGGTAGTGCTACTGAAAAATTAGGATTATAAAATTTATTACTTAATTTGAATTTCATTTTTCCATTTATTTTTTGGTTGTTTATAAATTTTCCAATATTCTTTTGCAATTAATTCTGGATCATATTTTGTACCTTTTTCTACTTTACCATAAATATTTATAACAGCAACGTGAATATTATTTGGTTTATAATAATTAGCTAAATTTATTGCTAAATTTAACAAGCTTGCTTTTCCAATGCTCAACGAGACATATCTTGGATCAGGTTCATATGAAAAACCTCCTCCATTAAAAATTATAGTACCGTTCCCTCTCTTTTTCATTGAAGGTATAATTTGTTGGGCAGTAATTAAAGCTCCAACAATATTAATTTTTAAATCACTTAAAAGTTTCACAGCATCAAGCTCAAAAAAAGAAGATTTCTCAACAACAGCAGCATTATAAACTAAAACATTTGTTTCGTTTACGAATTTTTTCAATGCTTTTGTGAGTTGATATTCATTTCCTACATCAGCTAAATCATAAAACAAATTTGTTTTATATTTACTAAGTTCCTTAACATAATCTTGTAAGTGATTTTTATTTCTAGAAATCATTGCTATATCAAAACCTTCATTTGCAAATTTTTTGGCAATTGATAAACCAATACCTGGACCAATTCCAACAATTGTGCATAGACTCATAATTTTTTTAACGATTTATTGTTTATAAGTTTATACTTAAAATAAATATAATCTTTAAAAAATATAGTTTTAATTTCAAAAAAAGTAAGATAGGGGTCATAAGCTACTTCCTTCACTCATTTCTTTGCAGATCGTTGGGTGTTCACAAAATCATTCCCTATAAATATTAAACACTAAAAGTTTATAAAAGATACTATTTATTTTCTTTTTAATTTCACACAACATCTATAACTTCTTGGTTTTGTCTGTCCGCATTTTACAATATTTATTACTTTATATTTTTTATTCAATTCTTTATTTTTTTTCTCAATTTTATCTTCATCTATAAATATATACAAGTAAACACTTCCATTTTCCTTTAATACACTAAAAGCTGATTCTAAATATTCTTCAGCTGTTTTTGGCAATGGCATTATTATTCTATCAAATTTTATTAATAAATTAGGAATAACTTCTTTAGTATCACCACAATATAATTTCACATTTTCAATTTTATTTAATTTAATATTTTCTTCAGCATATTTACAGGCATATGGATTTATTTCTATTCCATAAATTTCTTTTGCTTTGCTATATTTAGATATTATTATTGGATATATTCCTATACCAGAAAACATTACTAATACATTTTCATTTTCTTTTATTAATTTAGCAATTCTCATTCTATCTGTAGACAATTTAGAAGAAAAATATAGTTTACTAATATCTAATTTAAATATTAATCCATTTTCTTTATATAAAGTTTCTAAATTTCCTTTTCCATTTAGAATTTCATATTCTTGTAATCTATAAACACCTTCTCTTCCAGATTTCTTCATTGCGACTATTCTAACATTTTTATTAGTTTTTAATAATCCTTCAGCTATTAGTTTTTTCTTAGATTCCAATTCTTCACTTATTTCAATTATTGCAATATCACCTATAATTTCAAAAGAATTATTTATTTTTTCAAGTTCGTTACTACTAATTATATTTTTTAAATAATCTTTTAAATTTTTAAAAACTTCTCTTTTATAAAATTTCTTGTTTATTATTAAATATCCTTCAATATTTTTTTTTATAGGGTAATAAATATATTTTTCATCCTTCTTAATTGCATAGTCTTTATTTATAACATCAAATTTTAAAAGTTCATTCTTAATTTTTTGTGCATCTTTTAAATAGACTTTTACAGCTTTCATATATTTTCTAATTAGAAAAAGCTTTATATAGTTATTTTTATAGGTTTTTATCATGTTATTTAAAAAGAGTAGTCAGATTTTTTTACTTATTAGTCTAGTATTTTTTATATCATTAAATATTGTTTCAGCAATTCCTTATTACTTTGAACAAATTGGTTCTAATTATGGTAATATACCATTTTTTTATTCTGGTTTTTATAATGATCCTTGGCAATTTTATCAAAGTTTCCCTTATTGGCCAGATACTATTTTAATTATATGTTTGTTTGTAATATTACTAAGATCTTTATTATCAAAAACTAAAATTTTTGGTGAAGAATATGGTTCTAGTGTTGGCGGTATTATTGGTCTTATTCTTGGATTATCTTTAAGTGTTTATTTAAATGCTATTGGTGTTCATGCTATTGCTGATTTTGGTCCTTTTGTTTTAGCAGCTTTAATTATTACTTTAATAATTTTAATTTATAAATGGGCTAAATCTCAAGAAAAAGGTTCAATGGGTTGGTTTTTATTTATTTTGTTATTAATATTATTTACTTTATTATTTATGTTTCCTCAATTAGTTGATAGAATCCCTTTCCTTAGGTATATTCTAATAATTGTATTTATTATTTTGATTCTCGGACTTATTGGAACTGGTATTGCAGGTATATCTGGTGCTACAAGCAATGATGAAAGTAATAACGGGAAACCAGGTTTTTTTAGAAGGTTATTTGGTAAAGGAAAAGATAAAGAAAATAAAGATGGAGAAAATGGTAGTGATAGCGAAACTAACAGAATTCCTTCAGGTTCAAAACCTCAAAAAAATAATAAATTAACAAAAGTTGAAATTATTATAAGTCCTATTTCTAAAAACGATACTTATGCTGTAAGTGAAGATGCTCTTACATTAAGACTTTTTGCTAATGTTTTTGAGAAAAGAGGATTTTGGGAGGTTAAACATGTTCCATTTACAAATAGACAATCAATTAAAGATTTAATTTATGATTGGACTATTGGGGGGATTAGATCTTCTGACCATAACTCACAAATAGAAACTATTGTTAGACCGCCTACAGGTGGTAGTTCTAGAATTTTTATTGAAGTTACTGTTAGTGATCCTGAAACAAAACAACAAATAACTGGTTCTAAATTTATCAATTTAGTTGGTGGTAATCCCACTTTAGAAATAACTTCTCCTGTTTATAGTGGAGAAACATTTGAAATTAATGCAGACGATGATAAAGATATTTATTTTAATGTTAGATTAGATCCTAGCGGTTATTCAGATGTTAAAACTAAAAATGTTGGGTGGTATATCATTCCTAGAATGATTAATGAAATCTCTAAAAGAGAACTTGATAATACTAAGGCTATTTCAACTGATTTACAATTTACAAAAAGCTTCAAAGATTTAAAACTCGGTCCTGGTGCTTACACTGTATTTGTTGCAGCCTTAAGTAATAAAAGTAAGATTACCTCTAAAGTATGGTGGAATAAAGGTGATAGAGCTATTGCTACAGATTATATTTTTATAAAAGTTAATTCTAGTAAAGGGGGAGTTCTTTCTGATATAGTTATAATAACCGATCCTATTACTAGAAATATTTCTAAAAATAATCCTTTAAAAATAAAACAAGGTGATTCTATTACATTAAGAGCTGAATTAAATGATCAAACAGGAGAAAAAGTAAATGATGTTATTTGGTCTTTATATCAAGGTAATAGAAATAATCCTGATAATATGGCAAGCATTGAACGCCTAGGTGAAGGGCTTGATTTATTGTATGATACTTCTTCACTTAAAGTTGGATTTTATACAATATTTGCTCTTGGTATTAAAAAAAAGAGATTTAAAAGAGTTGAGTTGACTAAAGATAAAGATTATATTTTTATAGAAATAATTACTGAAAATAAATCTAAAAGTACTGCTTATATAACAATAATAGAACCAGATACTAGAAAAGAATCTGTTAACAATCCTATTATATTTTATCCAAATGAAAAAATTGAATTAAAAGCAGAAACAACTCCTGAAATCAAAAATGTTAGATGGTATTTAGAAAAAGACCATAATAACGGAGGTTCAAATAAAATTGTAGAATCACTTGGTGAAGGTAAAGAACTTACTATAGATTTTAGCAATATTTCTAAAGATAAATTGGTTTACGGCGATTATACCATTACAGCCCAGGCTATAGATATAAATAGTAAAAATATGAATATTGTAGATTATATATGGATAAAAATTCAAGAAAATATAGAAGATGAAAAATCTAATCTAGTTAGAAAATCTAAAACTAAAAAGAAAGAAGGATTAATTGATAAAATTAAAAATGTATTTAATAAAAAAGGTTTAAAGAAAGGAGATCTTAATATCGCAGTATATGATGAAAATAAAAAAGTTTTATTTAATACAAGTAATAATTTTGAATATAATGAAACAGAATTAAATAAAAAATATTATATTGAAGCAATATTTAGAGATGAACTTTCTTTAGATAAAATAGAATGGTATTTTAATATTGATAATAAAGATAAACAAAAATTAACTTCAAATAAAAAAGTTTGTGTTGTTGAATTTAAGAAGCCAGGAATAAAAGAAGTGATAATTGAGACGATTGATAAAGATATAGAAAAACAAATAATAATAAAATTTAATGTAGGTATTAATTCATCAATTCCACAAGAACCTTCTTTAAAAATAGTAAAAATTAATGATAAATCAGTTAAAACAAATGATGTCGTAGATGTTCTTCAAAATTCTGAAGTTAATTTTGGGCTTTTAGTGGGAAACCCAAAATTAATGGACGAATTTGGTTTATACATAATGACCAGTGATAAAAAGAAATATACATTTTTATCAAAATTTAATAGTAATATTTTTACTTATAAATTAGATAATAAATTTACACAAGGCGAATATGAATTAGTTATTATTGGTATTAAAAACGAAGAAATATTAAGAGATAGTAAAGATGAAATTATATTAGATAATATAATTTTAAATATCATTCCTCCTAATAATAAAGAAATAAATTTAGAAATTATTGAATTAACTGAAAAAAATAAAGGTAAAACTCTTCCTTCAGAACATTTCATTTTAAATAAAACAAATAATAAAGTAATTATAAGGGAATTGATCACTTATTTAATTAAACCTTCAATAACTTGGGGAGATATTAATAAATATAAAATTAGATTTATTTACAATGACATTAATAATAAAATAAAAGATATTTATACTAAAGAATTAAAATTAAGATATCCTGAAGATTCTATTGGTACTAAAAATATTACTTGTGAATTATTAGATAATCTTAATCTTATCGCAGAAGTAACCTATAAGTTTGATGTTATAAAACTAATACCTATAAGCCCACAATTGAGTTTTGGTGATTATGAATTAAAAATAGATGTAAATAAAGAAGTTGAGATTAAAGTTATGAATAATGACCCGCAAGGAATAACTAAACAATATGCATGGGTATTATTTACAGATACAAGGTCAAATAAACCAATTTACACAAATTTATCAATGGATAATAAAATAATATTACCATTACAAAACATAATTAGGAAAAATCCTAATCCTAGTTATATCCTAAGGGTTATGTCATTAAGTAAAGTGTTTACAAAAGTTCCTGAATTAAAAGAACTTGAAAAAAACAGATGGCCTGAAGCTGTAACAAATGTTATATTAATTCCCAATATAGAAAAGTTCTAGAAAAATTCTCCTAATCCTTTTTGATTTCTTAATTTGTTATCTTCTTTGTATTTTTGTAAAGAATTATTTATTCTTTCTAATGAAAAATCATTTTTTTCAACTAATATTTCTCTAATTTTATCTTCATCTATTTCTTTCCATATTAATTTATAATCTTTAGTAATTGGTAAATTATTAAAGATTTTATATATATCCATCCAGTTAAATTCAGCTTTTAATTCTTGAAACATTTTATCATAATCATTATTTTCTTTTACTAATTTCAATGCTTTTTTTGGACCTATTCCTTTTATTCCTCCAGGATCAAAATCAGTTCCAGTTAATATTCCTAGAACTATTAATTGTTCTTGATTTAATTCTAACTCCTTTAACACATTCTTTAAGTCTATTAATTCTAAGAAAGTATATACAAACTTTCCAGTTGCTAATTTTCTTTTCTGACTTAGTGTTAAATTTCTAACTAAATTATTTGCACCAAATAATAATGCATCATAATCTTGTGAAGCAGCATAATCTATATCACCTTTTTTATTCATATAAGCTATTTGTCCTTCTGCTTCACTTTCTGCTTCTATAACTGGAAGTCCTAGTGCTCTTGCTAATTCTTTAGATTCTTGTATCATTATTTTGTCTAGTCTTACAAACTGTTTACTATATTTATACATTAGATCTAAATCTTCTTCATCTTTTGCTTCTTGATATTTATTTTCAGCTACAACTTTACGAACATTTCTATCACTATTTTCCCTAAATTTTAATGCTGGAGGTTTTCCATCAAAGACATAAGCTAATTTTATATTTTTGCTCATTAAATTTAAACTTCTTGAAAATAATCCTTGTAAGTGTGAAGTTATTTTACCTGTAGAATTTTTCAGAGGTTCTCCATCATACCCTCTTATTGAACTTAAAAATTGATATAAAGTATTGAATGCATCTATCCCAACACTTTTATTACTTAAATCCTCTAATTTTATTTCTTTTCTTGTTATTATCTTATTTAAGTCTACTCCCATAATTTTATAGATATTTAAAGTTATATAAGGATTTCGAGAATTATAAATCCATAGTGCTAAGGATTATTAAAAAATATTTTGATTAAGATATAAAATCTTTAAGAAGTATTTCTTTTAATTTTTTATCTATTAAAATTTTTGGATTTTTACAAAAAAAATTATATAAATCATCACCTATATTTTTTTCCATAGATTTTGGAAATATTCTATCACTGTGGATTTTAATAACATATAAAGAAACTTCATCTAACATAGCATCTACTTCATTCCCTAATTTACAAAAAAGACCCTTAATAAACTTTATATAATCTAAATTAATTTTATTTTTATGGAAAAAGAACATTTAGTATTATGGAAGAAAGCTGGTTTAATAGCCGGAGAAGCTAGAGAATATGGAAAGACTTTATTAAAAGAAAATGCTAATGTTTTTGAGATAGCTAATAATATTGAAAATTTTATAATTAAAAAAGGAGCTAAACTTGGTTTTCCTGTTCAAATATCTATTAATGATTTAGCTGCTCATTATACACCATTTCCAAATGATGTCCTATGTTTAAAAAAAGGTGATTTAGTTAAATTAGATTTAGGGGCTCATATTGACGGTTTCATAGGTGATACAGCTCTAACAATAGAAATAGGTTCTAATAATAATACAAAATTAATTAAAGCTAGTAAAGAAGCCTTAGATGCAGCAATTAAATTAGCCAAACCAGGAAATAAAATTTGGGAAATAGGTGAAGCTGTTGAGAATGTTATTAATAATTATGGATTTTCTCCTATAAAAAATCTTTCTGGTCATAGAATTGAACGTTATATTTTACATAGTGGTTTATCTATACCTAATTTTAACAATAAGGATAATACAGAGTTAACAGAAGGTTTAGTTATTGCTATTGAGCCTTTTGCTTCTACTGGTGATGGGCTTGTAAAAGAAGGAAAAAAATCCAGTAATTATCGTTGGCCTGGTTCTACCAAACTTCCTCGTGATCCTATTGCAAGAAAAGTTTTAGAATATATAAAAAAAGAAATAAATACTATTCCATTTGCAGAACGTCATTTAATAAAAACATTTTCAGATTCTCGCCTTAAATGGGCATTAGACATTTTAGAAAGAGAAGGAATTATTTACCAGTATCCTCAACTTTCTGAAAAATCAAATGGTTTGGTCTCTCAACATGAACACACTATTCTTGTTTCTGACAAACAGATAATTTTAACTAAAACTGATTAAAATATACTTTTCTAAAAAATATCTTAGAAAAAAGTGAGTATGGTTATCAAAAAAATATACTATCTTGGTATTATAAAAAATTAGACTATAAGCTTAAATGAAAGTTTAATAAAATAATATTCTCAATTCCAAAATTGTAATTTATCATTTAAATTTTTTTATTAAAACTAAATCTTAATTTAACTATTTTGTCATTATAATAATTCATAAGTTGAATTATATTATCTTCATATTTAGTGTTGTAATCTTTCATAATTTCAAATGATTTTCTTATAAATTTGATTTGTTCATTTAATATTACCTGATCTCCATGTAGTGAATATTTCATTAATAATCCATTAAAAATTCTATAAGTGTTTTGTACTGTCTGATATATTTGTTGTAAATCCTCTCGGTCTACATCACCTGTAGTCTTACTGCTATACAATTGATTATAAACATGGTCTAATAATCTATTCCAAGTTTTACTTAATCTAACTAATATTTCTCCTTCCTTAAGTTCTAAATTAATTATTTTCATAATTTAATCTCCGCCTATTAGGTCAGCTACGCATGCACCTATTATCCCAGGCATTGTAAGTACTGATACTGCTTTATAGACATCTAAAAAATGTACGTTTTCTAATTTTCCTATTATTAATAATACAATTAATATTGTGATTATTGTAACAACATAAATTAATATAACTCTTAATGGTAATAAAGATAATAATTTTTTATCTTTTATTTTTCTAAATCCAGTATAATACAACACAAGTATTGCAATAAGAAGTGACACAAAATATAAAAAAGATGCTCTGCTTAAAGTAATCTCTTCTGATAATTTTACTCCTTCTAAAACAGCAAAATGGCTTAACATACCTACAAATGCCCCAACCATTGATTTTCCTGCATCTCTATAACTTATTTTTTTTAATGGATGTGTCCCTATTTTTTCTCTTATTTTTTTCTCAGCATCTTCTAATTTTTCTATTTCATCTATTACACTATTTCCTTGTTTTTCTATTTTACTAATTCTTTCTTCCCCTTGTTTTAATTCATCTAATTGCAATAATTCTAATTTACTAATTCTTTCTTCTTCTATTAATTCTTTTTTCTCTAACCCTAATAATTTATCTAATTTTTTATTTATTATAGAAAGTGTAAGTCTCTTTTTCTTTTTAAGCATATAATTATAGGTTATATACTATTATTTAAATCTTATATATTAAATCTATAGTGGTAGTAACATATATTTCTTTAGTTAATTTTTTGTATGGTAATAGAAATTTTTCATAAACCCTTTCTTTCATTGGTATTATAAAAAAATGGAACTATTCAAAATTATCCCATATAACTTAAATGATCTTTGTCTCTTATTGCTGCACTTCTTGCAGTTCTTAAATATTCTTCTTCTATTTCTTCATATCTTTTCATATCTTCTTGTGTTATTGAAGGTCTTACTTTTTTAAGAGCTTCTTCAAAATCTTTCATTGTTACTTCTTTAGCTTTCATATCTTTTCTTAAAGCTAATATAGCAGCTTCTCTACATAATGATTCTATATCTGCCCCAACAAAATTAGGTGTCTTTTCAACTAATACATTTAAGTCTACATCTTTTGTTAATGGCATTTTTTTAGTATGTATTTGTAATATACCTAATCTTGATTTCTCATCAGGCACAGGTGTTAATATCACTCTATCAAATCTTCCAGGTCTTAACAAAGCAGGGTCAATTATGTCTGGTCTATTTGTTGCTCCAATTATTATTACATCATTTAATTCTTGTAATCCATCTATTTCAGTTAATATTTGATTAACCATTCTTTCTGTCACTCCACCCTCTGCTGATCGCCCCCTTCTTGAAGCAATTGCATCTATTTCATCAAAAAATATTATACATGGACTTGCTTGCCTTGCTTTTTCAAAAATTTTACGAACACCTTTTTCACTTTCTCCAACAAATTTATTTAACAATTCAGGCCCATTTACTAATATAAAATTTGCTTCACTTTCATTTGCTGCTGCTTTTGCTAATAATGTTTTTCCAGTTCCAGGGGGGCCATATAATAATATTCCTTTTGGGGGTTTTATTCCCATTGATATAAATGCATCAGGATATTTTAATGGCCATTCAACAGCTTCTTTAATTTCTTGTTTAACAGGTTCTAGCCCACCTATTTCTTTCCATGTTGTTGTTGGTTTTTCTATAAACACTTCTCTTAAAGCACTTGGTCTTACTGATTTTAATGCTTCTCTAAAATCACTCATTGATAATTTTAATTTATCTAAAAATTCTTGATTAATTGGTCCGTCTTTTTCATATTTTAATTCTGGCAATAATTTTCTTAATATTACCATAGCAGCTTCTTTACATAATACTTCTAAATCTGCCCCTACAAACCCATGTGTTATTCTTGCCAATTCATCTATATTCACATCTTCTATTAAAGGCATGTTTCTTGTGTGTATTTTTAATATTTGTTTTCTTGCATCTGCTTTTGGTACTCCTAATTCTATCTCTCTATCAAATCTTCCAGGTCTTCTTAGTGCTGGATCAATTGAATTAGGTCTATTACTTGCAGCTATTACTACTACCTTTCCCCTTGCCTTTAATCCATCAAGAGTTGTTAAAAGTTGTGCAACAACTCTCCTCTCCACCTCTCCATAACTCTCTTCTCTTTTAGAAGCAATTGCATCTATTTCATCTATAAATATTATTGCAGGTGCATTTTTTTCAGCTTCTTCAAATATATCTCTTATTTTTTTCTCTGCTTCACCAACATATTTTGACATTACTTGCGGAGCGTCTAAATGTATAAAATGGGCATTTGTTTCATTTGCTACAGCCTTAGCAAGTAATGTTTTTCCAGTTCCTGGTGCCCCATGTAATAAAACTCCTTTTGGAGGTTCTATTCCTAATCTTGTAAATAATTCTGGATGTTTTAATGGTAATTCTACCATTTCTCTTATTTTTTTTACTTCATCAGTTAATCCACCTATGTCTTCGTAAGTTACATCTATTACTTTTTCTTCCGGTGTGTCCACTGCTTTTGAACTTAATATCACTTCAGTATTTTCTGTTACTATAACTGCTTGTTTAGGATCTGTTTGTATTACCATAAATTTTAATCCTGAAAAGCCAAAGACTCCAAATTCTGGTTCTAACATATCAAAAATATCTTGAAAAGGTCCTTCTTCCATATTTCTTCTTCTTCTTCTTGCTCCACCTAGTGCTACTTGATCTCCTTTAGATAATGCTCTTCCTAATAATCCTCTCTTAAAATATATTGGCTCAGCTTGTATTGTTACTCCCTTTTGTGATGGGGCTATTGTTATTGATTTTGCTTCTTTTACATCTGCTCTTTTTACCTTGACATATTCTCCTAAACTTGTTTTTGAATTTCTTCTCAGAATACCATCCATTCTTATAACAGCTTGTCCAACATCTGTTGGGTACGCTCTATCTACTATTCCTACTGTTTTTCTTTGACCGTCAATTTCTATTATATCGCCAGGTCTTACACCTATATCTTTCATTGTTTGGCTATCTATTCTAACAATTCCCCTATAAGCTTCTTCTTGTAATGCTTCTCTTACCTTTAATTTTACTTCATCTACCATGTTTTCTTCATATATATTAATTTTTTATAGTTTTATATACTTTTCCAGTCATAAACACCTAATTATTTTTGTATATTTATCTAATATTAATACATTATTTAAAATCATAATAAAGTTTAGGT
>CAYSFG010000004.1:0-14524 GCA_964430545.1 Candidatus Woesearchaeota archaeon | reverse complement strand
TGGTATATGATGAAAACTTGATTCTAATAATTGTTCAGAAAAACTATCCCTATCTTTACTATATTTTGCAACTATTTCAGTTAATTCAGAATTAGTAACATACAAATTTGGTCTTCCTAATAATTATTCAGAAAAACTATCCCTATCTTTACTATATTTTGCAACTATTTCAGTTAATTCAGAATTAGTAACATACAAATTTGGTCTTCCTAATAATTGTTCAGAAAAACTATCCCTATCTTTACTATATTTTGCAACTATTTCAGTTAATTCAGAATTAGTAACATACAAATTTGGTCTTCCTAATCTTCTTTCCATAATCACTAGAAAAACAATAAAATATATAAAGATAGCGAAAAGTAGTAATTGTTTAGTTATTTTTAAAACTATACTGATTTTTAGTTTATTTTTAATGAGTTAAACAGGCATTTATAATCCAAAAGTTTAAATATATTCTGTAACAATTATATTACATGATAAACAATAAAGATTTTGAAAATATAAGGAAAGAAATGAAAAATTTTGAATTAAAAAGAGAAGAAACAATAATTATTTCAAGAGAAATAATAAAATTATCAAAAATAATAATATATTCAGTCCATAGAAATGATTTAAATCAAGCTTTAATATCATTAAAACAAATAAAAAATAAAATAAAATTATTAGATAAAAATAAAAATTATGACACTGGAATAAGTTCTGTTGCTTTTCAAGAATATGTAGAAGCAATAGTGTTTTATGAATTTATAAAAAATAATAAAATACCTAACTATAAAGAATTAGAAGTTGATATAGAAGCTTATTTAAGTGGATTAGCAGATTTAACAGGGGAATTAGGAAGAAAAGCAGTACATGATGCAATAAAAAAAGATTTTGAAAGCTGTAAAAAAATAAAAGAAATTGTAGAAGAAATTTATGGAGAATTTTTAAGATTTGATTTAAGAAATGGAGAATTAAGAAAAAAATCAGATTCTATAAAATGGAATTTAAATAAATTAGAAGATTTAGTATTTACAATTAATATGGGAAATAGGATTTAATAAAATATACTAATAATATTTTAAACCTTTTTTAAAATCATGATTAATAAAATTAAGAAAATCATCCTTCATATAACCAAAAGTTTTTTTAAATATTCCTGGATCTTTATACCAACTATTAGACATTAAAGCAGCCAATTTCTTATAAGATAAAGAAACTGGTGAATAAGGACTGTATAATGTAATAGGTTTAATTTTACTTAAAGCCTCAAGAACTTTTACATTTTCATTAATAACTGATATAACTGGAATACCAGTTAATCTTTCCATATCTTCTCTTTTAAGCTCATATTTTTTTCCACGAACTTTATTAAGAATTAAACCCCTTATCTGCATACCTTTTTCTTTAGAAAGTTTAACAGCTCTTAAAGTAGTACTTAAGGTAGGAAGATCTGGAGTTGTAACAACGTATATATCATCAGAAGCATTAATAGAAGCAACTAATTCGTCATTTAAACTTGTAGATGCATCTAATAAGATATAATCATAATATTTTTTTAAAGGTTGAATTTTTTGTTTTAATTTAGAATAATTTGTAGGATTAAAATTAGATAATGAACTAGGAAGAAAATGAAACCCATATTCATGATTGTGTATGGCATCTGTAATTTTAGCTTTATCTTTTAAAACCTCATGTAAGGTAGATTTGTGTTCAATACTACCTAAATGCAAACCAACATTAGGAGAACTAAAATTTGCATCAATAACAAGAGTTTTTTTTGCATAATCGTTGGCTAAAGAAGCAGCAAGATTAATTACACTTGTAGTTTTACCAACGCCACCTTTTATTGATATTAAACTTATAACTTTACCATTACTCAATTTCATGCACCCCTTTTAATATATTAATCATATAGCCTGGACTTGTAATCTTAACTTTTTGGATATTCTTTGATAATGTATCTAAACTAAACTCTTCTTTAAGTACTTTACGATTAACATTTTTATTTTTTAAACTAGATTTTTTAATAGAATCCAAATTAATAAAAGTAACAAGAGGTTTGCTTTGTTGAACATCTTTTAAAATAACTTTATTATAACCTTTTTTAACAGCTTCTATTATTTTTCTATTATCTAATGGATTGCCAAATTCTAAACTAGGAAGTTCCTTTAATAAAGATAAAGTAAGTTTAGGATTATCTATTAAATTATATTTTTTATTATCTAAAGAATTAATTAAACAAAATAATGCAGCTTCTTTAGTTGAACACTCTAACAAATCTTCTGCTAATTTATTATTCTTAAAAACATCTTTAACCCAATTATAAAAATCATTCCTGTTTTCATTGACATGATAATAAAAAACATCATCTGATATATTAGACAAAGCACTATATAAATCATCTAAAGTAGACAATGTTCTGCCGTTCTTTAAAGTTAATTTATAATTATCAAGATTATTTTTTGCCATCTTTTATAAAACGCTCTTTTATTTCATCTCTTATAATTTCAACATAATCTTTACCTTGTTCTGTTAAATTAAATATTCTTACATATTCTGAACTAAAAACTTCCTCAACTAATCTTTTCCCAATTAAATATGTTAAATGCTTTTCAACAGTTTTCCAATTAACACCCGAATCATTTGAGATTTGATTTATTGTTTTTTTCTGACCTTCCATAGCTAATAAAATTAAGTTTCTTAACGCAGCAAATGTCCTTTTTGGTTCTCTGTCTGTGTTATACTCAATATCTAAAGGCAAATAACAAACATTTTTAATAATTGAGAAATCTTTTATCAATAAAGAAACACCAATAACTGAATTATCTTTTATTATAGGGTGAGAATTAACTACTAAATCTAAAGCTTTACCTTCTTTATTAAATTTTTGAGTTCTAAAACATGTTTGTTTTTTTTCTTTTGCTGTTTCTATAATTTTTTCAAGTTCATATTTAGAATGTAAAGTAATAATCGGTAGTGATTTACCCAGGGTTTCAACTGCACTATAACCAAATAAGTTGTTGGCATGAGTATTCCAGAACAATACCTTACCTTGTAAATCAATAGCGATTATAGCTTCATGAGAACTGTTTACCATGTCAAAAACAAGCTCTTTATCGTTTAACATGAGCACCCCTAATTGATTTTTTAAAATAATTTGTCACCCCTTTTTCTTTATTTCTTATCATCTATCAATTATTAGGTTATAATTAATATATAAACATTTTCTTTTAGTGGGAAATTTAGTATTAAAATAGTTCAAACTAGGTTAAAATAGATATTAAAAATTATTAATTTAAATTTAATCTTTCTTTTTATTATTAGAAATAATTTTTACTAAGCCACCAACAGCAAAACCAACAAAAGCAATACCTGCAAGATAACCAATATAAGCACCAGAACCATTAGTTAGAAAATTATCTAAAGAATAAGTAAGATTATAAGAAGCTGGAGATGAATAAGCAACAGGATTATTATTTAAAATTGTTCTAGTACATGAAGGATTAACATAAGCAGAACTTAAAATTAAAGCTGTTAAACCAGAAGTTATCATTCCTTGTTTTGCTGTTACCATAAAAAGAATACTTAAAAGAAGATTATTAAAGCTGTCGAAATTGAAAATAACTATTTCTTAACAATAATCTTTTTAAAGCTATGAAAATATAATTTAATATGAAATTTTATATAGCCTCAAGATTTGAAATGAAAGACCTTATATTGGAAACTTATGAACAAATAAAAAAATTAGGGCATGAAATAATATATGATTGGACAATACATAAACCAATAAAACCATATGAAAAAAACCCTGAAACAGCAAGAGAATATGCAACAGAGGATGCTTATGGCGCAATGAATTGTGATATTTTTATAATGTATAGTAATAAATATGGAACAGGAATGTATACAGAACAAGGATTAGCAATAGCATCAAATTTAATACGCGGAAAACCAATGATATATGTAATAGGAGAAAATAATTCAAAATCATTATTTCACTTTCATCCATCAGTAAAAAGAATGAACACATTAGATGAAGTGCTAGAAGATATTTCTAAAAAAAATTGATCTCTTTAATAGACAATTCTATAAAAATCTAAAAATTTTTTTGATTAAGTAATTAATAATAAAATATATAAACTAATTAAAAACTAAAATATAAATGGAAAAACTAGAGAATAAGGGATTAACCTCAAAAAAAGAAGAAAATTTCTCAGAATGGTATTTAGAAGTTGTACAAAAAGCAGAATTAGCAGATTATTCAGCAGTTAAAGGATGCATGGTAATAAGACCAAATGCATATAGTATATGGGAAAGCATACAAGAATATTTCAATAAAAGAATAAAAGCATTATGTGTAAAAAATGCGTATTTTCCCTTATTTATTCCAGAATCATTTTTTAAAAAAGAAGCAGAACATGCAACAGGATTTAAACCAGAAGTAGCATGGGTAGCTAATACAGAAACAGAAGGAGAAAGATTAGCGATAAGACCAACATCAGAAACAGTAATTTATGATTCATACTCAAAATGGATAAGAAGTCACAGAGATTTACCATTAAAAATAAACCAATGGTGTAATATCATAAGATGGGAAACAAAAGCTACTCGTTTATTTTTAAGAACAAGAGAATTCTTATGGCAAGAAGGACATTGTGTTTATGAAACAAAAGAAGAATGTGATAAAGAAACTTTAATTTATCTTAATGAATATAAAAAATTATGTGAAGAAGTTCTAGCAATCCCAGTATTAATAGGAAAAAAAACAGAAAGTGAAAGGTTTGCAGGTGCGTTATATACAACAAGTATAGAAGCAGTTATGCCAGATGGAAAATCATTACAAATGGGAACATCGCATCAACTAGGCCAAGGTTTTGCAAAATCATTTAATATAAAATTTTTAGGAAAAGATGGAAAAGAACATATGCCATGGCAAAATTCATGGGGAGTAAGCACAAGGTTAATTGGTGCATTAATAATGATACATGCTGATAACAAAGGAATGGTTATACCGCCAAATGTTGCATCAACAAAAATAGTTATAATACCAATATTATTTGAAAAAACAGAAGATAAAGTATTAAAAAAAGCTAATGATATAAAAGATATGTTAAAAGATTATGGTGTATTACTAGATGAAAGAAAAGAATATACGCCTGGATGGAAATTTCATGAACATGAACTAAAAGGAATCCCAATAAGAATAGAGATAGGACCAAGAGATCTGGAAAGTGAACAAGTAATAATTACAAGAAGAGATACAAGTGATAAGAAAATAATAAAAATAAAAGATCTTAAGGAAGAAGTTCAAAAATTATTAATAAATATACAGAATGATATGTTTACTAAAGCAAAAAAATTAATAGAAAGCAAAATAAAAACTGTAAAAAATATAGATGAAGTTAAAAAAGCAATATTAGAAAAAAATGTGGTAATTGCTTATTGGTGTGAGTCAACAAAATGTGAAGAAGGAATAAAGAATGATGCAGATGGAACAAAAAGTGTGAATATACCATTTGATCAACCAAAAGAATTAAAAAATTGTGTGTATTGTAATAAAAAAGCTAAAGTAATATGTTATTTTGCTAAGAGCTATTAAAATAAATAGTTTTAAATAACATAATTAAACCTAAAATTTCTTAAATGAACTTAGAAGAAAAGGCAAATGAATCAATACATGATTGTATAAAAATTGGATATGAATGTATTGTAATAGAATTAGTAGAAGGAATAAATTTGTCAAATGTTCCAATAACTTTAGGCATAATTAAAGCTGAAGATACAGAAAAAGCAAAATCCTTTTATAAAAAAATAGCTGTTTTAGCATTAGAAATATCTGAAAAATATGGTATAATACCAACAATGAATGCTTTTAATAGGTATATATTTTAAAAATTGTTATAGAACATATGTAAAGCAATATAATAAGCTTTAAATATTAATTTTCTATTAATTAAGACATGGTAGATGTCATATCTGATGCAGAATTGTATTTATTAAAACTAGAGACAGAAATAAAAAATTTTAAATCAGATTATGAAAGCAAAACATTTGAAAGAGTATTTTCTAATCATGTATGGATGACAACTAAAATAGAAGATAAATTATTGAATAGAACAAAACAATTAAAAGAAAAATTAGTTGATATAAAAGATTATTATTCTAATCAATTTCTAAAATCAATATTACAATTTGACGCACCGATAAATCATTGTAATGAAATACTAAATGCAATAAATGAAATATTAATTATATATAAAATGAGAGCTAATTTGATGGATATAAAATTGAGAATAAGCCATAACTTACCTATAATGTTTAACAATATGATTCACTTAAGAAATAGATTTTATATTCTTAAGGGAAATGTTAATAGAGGAATAAAAATAGATGAAGAAAATTTATTTTAATGATTAAACTTTTCTCTAATTGGCTTAAGAATATCAGAAAGATATAATGAAACTGAATTTTTTAAGTCCGTGGGATGAAGTTTTTTATTTATAAAATTTTTTTCTAATTCTTCATAATTATTAAATGATAAATCTCCACCAAATTTTTCCGGTCTTTTAACTTCAAATAATTTAATTCTGGGAAATATTATTAATTGTGTTATTTGTAATATTGGATTATCTTCTTTAATACCTTCAGGACAATAAGATTTAGAAATTTTTTTCTTAATAGAAGACTCATCGTCATTAATACTAATTAAAGAATCAGGAATACTAGAACTCATCTTAGAACCAGGACCTTGTAAAGAATTAATCAAAGGAGTATGAATAAATATGGGTTTTTTATAATTAATTTCATCAAATAATTCTAAACCTAATGCATGAATTTTTCTTTGTTCTAAACCAGATTCTACAAGATCAATATTAAGGTGTTTTATATCAACAATCTGCATCAAAGGATATATAACTTGTGAAACATGAGCATTATCTAAATCACGAGCTACTTGCTGCATAGAACGTAAAGCGCGATTCATAGTAGTTTTTTGTGCTAATTTCATAATATCTTCTATATATTCTGGAGATTTTTGAAAAGAAGTTCCTGTAATAAACTCAGCATCTTTAAGACCAGCAGCTTTGAAACCTAATTTCCATACTTTAACTTGTTCATTAATAAAATCCCAGTTACCTTTTTTATTTAACCAAGTATGCCAATCGGCTAATAATACTTTAACTTTAAAACCAGCTTTTTCAAGGTCTAATAATTTTGTTATTGTAACAAGATGACCTAAGTGCAAAAAACCAGATGTTTCATATCCACAATAAGTAATTGGATTCTTTTTCTTAATAATTTCTTTAATACTATCTTCATTAAGAATCTCAGCTGTATTCCTTTTAATTAATTCTAATTTATCCATAAATATAAACTAATATTTTACTATATTAAACTTATGATTTAAAAATTTAAATAATATTATCTTAATCTTATAATTTAATTAAATCATTCCAATTATCCTTATAATATTCATATTTTTTATTAAATTCTTCTTTGGGAGTTTCTGCAATATTTAATGTTTTCAATAAATTTTTTAAAATTTTAAGATCATTTTGTTTATCTGATTCATCTGATAATTTTTCTAATTCAATAATATATCCATAACCTTTAGTATAATCTAGCATAACACTAATATTATTCCAATTAAAAGTATGTCTTGTTCTAAACCATTTGATATTTACACTATAATTTAATGCTAAAAATAAACATTGTAATTTATTAAAATCTTCTTTATTAATTTTAACTTCTATTTCTTCCCTATAATCATCATGTAATTTTCCTTTCTTTAACCATACTTTAGAATAATTATTAGATTTTTGTATCCTTAAATCCTGTTCAGAATCAAAATAATGTGTCTCTTGTGAATCTTCGGAAACTAATTTACCATTTTTATTAAAATATTCTAATAATTCCAAATATCTGTCTTTAGATATAAAACTCCTTATTTCCACTTCAATATTCATCTTTATTGAAATTATTTTAAGACTATATTAATATTTATGTGATTAAATTATTACTTCCTAAAACATTTCTATAACATTTTTTTTGTATAAAATCAACAAGTTTTCTATTAATTTTAGAAACAACATAAGAACTTTCATAAATCAAACCAGTGACCATTTTAAGAAGTGAATCACAATTATTTAATTTTTCATAAGCATCTTATCCATTAAAAATACAACTGCATCTAATAATTAGCTTATTAGGATTTTTATTATTTATGAGTAAACCAGAACTTATAATTTTTTTCATCTATCTTATCAAGTCTACAGAAAAATCTACGTTCAGCTTGTATAATATCATCAACACTTAAAGTAGAAATTAAAGGTTCTCCAAAACCATATTTTGTAGTTCCATCATCCATTATAATATCAAAACTAACAACTCCGTTAATCTTAGGAACATAATGAATAATAGAACCCTTATTTTTAGAATTTTTAAACTTTTCATATTCTAATGAATGAAATTCAAATCTATTTCTATTTTTTACAAAATTACAACAATCCATTAATCTATGAACTTTCCCGTCTTCAAGATTATTAAAATCAAGATTAGATATATAAAAATCATTACTTACTTTATATTTTCTAAAACCTCTCTCTGGAAAATCAGGATGAAGTTTTAATTCTATTCCAGCTCCTCTAAAATTATCAATTGAAATTTCAATAGGATCTTCAACCAAAAAATATCTATTAGAAGAATCTCCTATTAATTTTCTGTTCTCAGCATAAAAATTATCAAGACTAACAGTAACTTCATTAGCATTAATACCAAAACTTAGACAAAATTTCCTAATAGCTTCAGGTTTAAAACCTCTACGTTTAAGAGATTGTAAACTCCATGTTCTAGGATCATCCCAACCAAAATATTTACCTTCTTTAACTTCTCTTCTAGATTTTGATTTACTTATTTTAACTCCTTCAATATTTAGTAAACCGGTGTGAATTAATTCTGGACCTTTCCACTTTAAAATTTCCCATATAAAAAGTTCCATATCAGATTCTATCATTAATTCTTTACCTCTAATTACATGTGTTATTTTAAGTAAATAATCATCAACAGACCAGGTCATTTCTAAAGTAGGCCATACTTTATATTTATTACCAACTCTAGGATGTTCTCTGTTAGAAATTCTAAATAATACACGATCTCTGAAAGCAGGATTAGGATGATTCATAGAAGTTTTTAATCTTAAAACAACTTCACCTTCAATATAATCATTTTTTAACATTTTGTCCCAATTATATAAATTATTTTTAACATCAGCTGACCTGCATGAACATTCTTTACCAGATTTTCTATTTTCTCTTAAAATTTTAAAATTACAGAAACAAATATAAGCAGCATTATTCTTAATTAATTCTTCAGCATATTTGTAATAAATTGGTAGCCTATCAGATTTGTAAATAATATTTTTATCAAAATTAATATTTAACCATCTTAAAGATTCAGGTATTAAATCATATGCTTCTGGCTCAATAGATTTTTCTTCAGAACCAATAGTATCATCTAAAATTAATAATAATTTACCATTATAAATTTTTGCATATTCATCATTAATAATCATCTGCTTTGCATTACCAATATGCAATGGACCAGAAGGATAAGGAGCTATTCTGAGAACTACTGAATTTTGTATATTTTGTAATTGTGGTAATTTTCTTTCTTCAATAATTTTCTTTTCTTCTAACATTTCAGGAGCAATTTTTCTAAGTTCTTCAATTTGTTTAGCCAATGACATAGAATTTACTTTTTTTATAACTTCTGCAACTTCTTTAGATAAAGATTTCATATCATCTTTAAGACTAGGATCTTCATTTATTAACTTCCCAATTATAGCCCCAAGATTAGCTTTCCCATTGTATTTGAAAGCATTATGCAAAACATATTTGTAAACTGCATTATCCATAAATTATTGATATTTATTTAGGTATTTATATTTAACTAAAATATGGGCTGTAAAGTTAGCGTCACCTATTACAACTAAAAATAAAACAAAAAATAACATAAAATTATTTCTTATAACATCTTTGTGATAAAATTCTTCTTTAATAAAATATTTTAATTAAATCTAAGATTAGATCTAGGAGGTTCTTTAACTTCTATAATTCTTGATATATCATGTGATAATTGTTTATAATATTTATTAACCAATTCATCACTACCATGTTTCTTAATAAGTTCAAGAAGTTCATTATGTTTTTTTTCTATTTCTGGTGCAGTTCTGGCTGCAGCAATTTTTTTTTCATTATAATTTGCATAGCCAACTATCTCTCTTTCAACCATTTTAATAATACCAATAATTTCATTCATTTTCTTTACTATGTCAGAATGCATATAAAAAATATGTCACCTTTGTTTATAAGCTTTAGGAAATAGAAATATAGCTATTAGAATTAATATTATCTATTTGTTAGATGAACTATTGTTATATTATTATAAGCTACATAATTTTATATGCTAAAAGTGAGTTACTTTTAGTCAACACTAAATTAAAAATAATTTAAAAACTTTGCTGGGTGACTATAAGAAAAAATAAACAGATAGGCTTTGTAAATTAAATGGCTTTTGTAAAAAAAATAAATTGATTTTAGGACTTATTTTTCAAAGCCAAACATATTGTATCTACTCAGGCGTCTGAAGTTTTCCGTCTATAAGCAAAAATGATTAAAAAATTCATTCCATAGCTGTACTTCAAAAAACTAAGTAATAACAACAGATAAAAACTTTTATATAGAAGAATAAAATAGAATATATATGATTAAAAAATTGGTAATGTTGGTATTGATAATAATGGGTTTTTATTATGGTTATACACATGGATATTTAGATACGATAAGTGGATTTGTAGTAAAAGAAAATAATTTTGTTATAATATCAGGAATATATAACCCATATAGAATTAACATTAAGACTTATGAACAATTTGCTGATAAAGTAAATGTGTTAATAAATGACGGAAGTTTAAAAACAGATTTTGGAAATACTAATTATAACCAAAATATAAAGTTTTATAATCCAGGATTTAAATTGTTAAGACAAAATAATAAAGATGTTCTTAGCTTTTATGGTGTAAATGGTAAATTAAAAGGTTTAAATCCAAATAACTTAAATGAAAGAATAAATTATGATAATCCTATAATTGAATTTAATGTGAATTTTAAGGATGGACTTAAATTACAAATAGGAAAAGATGATTTAATTAATAAAAAATTTAAGGAAAATTATTATTTAGAATTATTTGGAACAAAATATAAAATAGATAGTATAAGAAAAAACAAAGATCAAATAACATTGGTATTGACTTTTACAAATAAAGAAAATAAATTAAATAAACCGACAACACAACAATTCTTCACTGACACAATAAATGATAATAGTTATACAATAGAAAAAATAACTTATGCTGGAAATTATTTAATAAAAGATAAACTACAATTAACAACAATAGGAACAAGACTAAATTCTAAATATGATAATAATACTGGATTATTAACTATAAACTCAATAAGTTACAGAATTTACAGCCCATTAAATTTTAAAAATGATGTTTACACTGAAAAAGAATTTATATTAAAACAAGGAGAAACATTAAGAAATAATTTTGTAATAGACTTTTATGAAGGTACTAACTTGCTATTGGGTAATTTTGATTTAAAACTAGAAAAAATACTTTAATTTTTTAATTAATTTTTAATTTTCTTTAACATTATTAAAATTAAATAACAGCTTTAACTGAAGCAATAGCAACTTGAACTTGTTTATCATTAGGTTCTTTAGTTGTAATCCTTTGTATTAACATACCAGGAGTTATTAATATTCTTAAAAAATTATACCTTGCACCTAGTCTTAAAATCTCATAACTTAAACTAGCTATTATAGGCAACAATAAAATTCTTAATAATAATTTAATTAAAAAAGAATAATCTTTAGGAATAAACATGTATATTATTATGCTTACAAACAAAACTAAAAATACAAAAGTCGTGCCACATCTTTTATGAATTGTAGTAAATTTTTGTACGTTTTTTACAGTTAATTCAACATTAGATTCATAAGCATTAACTACTTTATGTTCAGCACCATGATATTGAAAAACAGTTCTAATATCTTTGTTTAAAGACATCAAATAAACATATAAAACAAATAATCCTATTTTAAAAAAACCATCAATTAAATTAAAATAAAAATTATTTAAATTAAACTGCTTTAAAAAAAAATTAGCAATAAATAAAGGAATAAATTTAAACAATAATATCGCAAAGACAAAAGCAAATAAAAAAGTTATGAAAAACTCCTTAAAAGTAAACTTCTCTTCTTTTTTAAGATTTATATTACCAGAATAACCTAAACTTTTATAACCAATATATAACATAATAAATAAATTATAAATACCTCTTATTAATGGAATAGTTGATTCTTTAAATTTTAATTTTTCTTTTTTAACAATAATTTTACCATTATGCTTTCTTACAGCTACAGCAATATTATCACGGTATTTCATCATAACACCATCAATAACCGCCTGACCACCAATATAAAATTGTTTCATAGAAATATTAGTTTTGTGTATTATATAAAAGTTATGGAATTAATAAAAAAATACTATTTATCTTAATAAACAATAAAACATATAAACCTATAAACTTAATTAAAATAATGCTTCAAAAGTTTAAACAAAGATTATACAATTCCCCATTACTAAAAATAATAAATATATTAATTAATAAAAATATAAACCCCAATCTATTAACAATATTAGGATTAATATCTGGATTATTAGTAGCTTATTTTATCTATAAAAAAGATTTTATAATCTCAATAATTTTATTGTTTTTATCAGGATTTTTTGATGTATCAGATGGATGGGTTGCAAGAAAATCAAACAAGACAACAAAATTTGGAAGCATATTAGATACAATATCAGATAAATATGTAGAAGGGTCAATAGGAATAGGACTAGCTTTAATTATACCAAAATTTATATTGCCTGGATATTTTTGGGTAATACTAGCAGTATTCGGCTCAATATTAATAAGTTTAATATCCAATGTAGGAAATTCATTAACTAATAAAGAAGCATTCAAACTAATGGCAAGAGCAGATAGAGGGATGCTATTAGTAATTGGATTAATTTTAGCAAAAATATTTGGAATCATATTTTTGACATATACCATAATAATAATGGCAGTATTAACACATTTTACTGTAATAATACTTATGGTAGAATACTATAGACTTCTAAAAGAATGATTAATAATACTAAAAATTTGAAATATATTACAAAAAAATATCAAAAGGATTTAAAAATAAAATAAAATAAAATAAATGAATGAATACTATAATAAAAGTAATTTGTTTATTGGGAATAATATTAATAGTTTTATATGTTAATAATTCAAGTGCTAAGGAAAGCCTAGAAGGAGCTAAGTTAGTAACAAAAATAGTTGATGGAGATACAATAATTATAGAAGATGGCGCAATTATAAGATTTTTAGGAATAGACACTGATGAAAAACAATATCAATGCTACCAACAGGCAAAAAAAAGATTAGAAGAATTATTATTAAATAAGATTGTAGAATTAAAAAAAGATAAAGAAGATAAAGACCAATATGGAAGATCATTAAGATATGTTATATTAAATAATGAAAACATAAATATTAAAATGATAAAAGAAGGATTAGCTATAGCAAGAATAGAAAAAGATATAATATATAAAGAAGATATAATAAAAGCAGAAGAATATGCAAAAAATAATAGAGTTGGATGTAAATGGAAAGACTTAAACAATGAAAATAAATTAATTCTAGATAAAACTAAAGAAAATTTAGATAATTCTATTCCAGTTTGTGATGCATTAAATTATATCGGCCAAGAAAAAATAGTTAAAGGTATAATTACAGAAGCATTTAAAACAAAAAGTGGAACATTATTCTTAAACATTGAAAACAAATATCCAAAACAATGCTTAACAATAGTAATTTTTAAAAATAAAATTAATGAACTTGGTTATTTGCAAAAAAATGTAGGAAAACAAATAATAATAAGAGGTGAGATTAAAGATTATAATGGGAAACCAGAAATAATATTAAATTATAATGAGCAAGTAATATCCTAGAATAATAAATTTATTAATTTAATAAAACTATCAAATTTCTTGTAAGAAAAAGATAACAAAAAAAATTATGAATTACAAGAAATAATAGCTTACAGTTACCCAATATTAGGAAACCAATTATACTATGAACTCATAATTAAAGAAAAATATTAATTAATTCAGCTCAAAAAAATTTCGTGAAACGTACCCCGAGGCCGTCATTCGCATAGTAAGGCACCCTGCTAAAACCCAAGCTCAACTCAGAGCTCCTGAAACGAATAGCCGCCTTTTCACCTCCTCTTGGATACCAATATCTAAATTCTCCTTTATCTTTAACATCTTTTGGATATCCAAATTCATTCATGTCCATTCTATCAAAATATCCATCTTTATTATCAACGAAACTTATTGCTTCTGTTTTATTTCCTATTTTTATTTTTC
>CAYSFG010000003.1:0-2592 GCA_964430545.1 Candidatus Woesearchaeota archaeon | reverse complement strand
AATGTCTCTAGGCATAAGAATGTTACTATTAAGAATTTTAGGATTAATGGTTTTACTAATAATATTTATATTAATAATTCTATTAATATAACTATTTATAGTAATAATATTGTGTCTGGTCTTAATTCTAGTCAGGGTATTTATGTTAATAATGTTACTTCATTAAATATTTCTTATAACAATATTACAAATAATTTGAATATGCTTAATGGTATTGTTTTAATTGGAGTCAATCATAGTATTGTTAGTAATAATTTTGTTAGTAATATTAGTAATGGTTTTGTTGGTCTTATGTTAATGGGTAGTAGTTTTGTTAATATTACTAATAATAATATTAGTGTTGGCGCTACTAGAGGTATTGGTATTAATGTTCTTGGTGTTTTCTCTCCTCTTAATAGGGATCTTTCTACTAATAATTATATTATTAATAATGTTATATTTAGTACTAATTATTTTGGTGTTGTTATGAATAAATCTACTAATAATAATATTTCTTTAAATAATATTACTAGTGGTTTTACTACTCTTCAACTTGAAGATGGTAATGGTCATAATATTGATAAAAATTTGTTAATACAAAAGACAGGTAGTGTTCTTAGTGGTAATGGTATTAGTATTACTTCAAACACAATAAACATAAACATTACTAATAATGATATAAAACAAAATCATGTCAGTGGTTCTGGTTTTAATATTTCAGGTGGTAGTAATATAATTATTTTTAATAATAATATTAGTGGTCAGAGTAAGGCTTTTATTTTTAGTGCTGCATATACTGCCAATAATTATAATATTAGTAATAATAATATTAGTGTAACAGCTAATACTAATATTATTGATGTTCGTAGTTCTCTTAATATATCTGTTTTAAAAGATAGTGTTATTAATTATAATTTTTTTAATGGACCAGTTAGTCAAATTGCTCTTAGTTTAGGTACTGTTTCTAGTCAGTCTAGTGTTAATGGTGTAAATTTTACTGGTAATATTTTTAATATGTCTAGAAATAGTCTCTCTTTTATTTTTCTTGCTTTTAATGCAAGTGCTAATTTTTTTAATAATACTTTTTATATTCATAATAGATTGTTTAACATGAATTCTAGTATTGCTTTTTTTAATACTACTTTTATTATGAGTAATGTTAGTGTTACGCTTTTTTATCCTAATATTACTTTTTATCTTGGTAGGTTTGTTAATACTCAGGGCAATCTTACAATTTTTAGTAATAGAGTTGATTTAAATGATACTATTTTGCCTCAATTTAATACTAGTGTTAATATTACTTTTGGTCTTAGTAGTTTTAATAATTTAATTGATTATCGTATTGTTAGAAAGGATAATTTTGATTGTCCTAATACTGTTTGTACTAAGATTAGTAGCAGTCCTGTTAGTTTTCAAGCTCTTGGTTTTGGTCTTAATTATTATGATATTAGTGGTTGTGGTCTTATTGTTAATAATACAGTTATTAATAATAATATTAGTCTTGTTAGTGGTAATTGTTTTGATATTGGTAGTGATAATATTATATTAGATGGCAATCGTAGTTTAATTAATGGTACTAGAAATAACCTGCTTAGTAGTACTTTTGATACTTTAGCAGCTGTTAATATTAGTATTTATAAGAATGTTACTATTAAAAATTTTATTATAGATAATTTTAATATGGGTATTAGAGTTAATAATAGTAAAGATATTAATATAATTTTTAATAAAATAGAGAGTGGTATTGGTGATCATGGTATTTATATTAATAATGGTAGTAATGTTAATATTAGTTTTAATAATGTTAGTATTAACTTTCAAGGTGATCCCGGGGGTAGTTTTGTAGCTGATACTGGCATTTTGTTAGATAAGACTAATAATAGTTTTATTTTTAATAATTATCTTAAAACAACTGGTGTAAGTGTTGGTGGGCTTCTTCTTGCATTTTCTAATTCTAATAATATTTCTATTTTTTATAATAATATATCTCTTCAAAGTGGTGAACGAGAATCATATGGAATATGGGTTGATCGTAATAGTGGTAATATTAATATTTACAAAAATTCATTTGGCAGTACTAGTGATATTAGTCGTAACAGTTATTTTGATGGTCTGTTGTATTCTAATATATCTTATAATAATTTTACTTCACATTTTACTGCTGATAGTACCTATAATATCTGGACTATAGGCGGTAAGAGTAATGTTTTTGATCATAATAATATATTTTATGGGTATAGATCAATTATTATTGGCGGTGCAAATTATACACTTACTAATAATAATATTATTAATAATAACAGGCCAGGAATTGGGATTGGCGGTGCAAATCATACACTTACTAATAATAATATTACTGTTAATAATTCTAGGGGTATTATTTTTTCATCTGGGAGTATTGGTTTTAATATTTCAACTAATAATATTACTTCTTATCAAACTAGTACAAGTGCAGGTGTTCTTGAGTTTTCCCAATCTTTAGGAACTGAGATTTATTCTAATGGTGTTGTTGAATATAATAATATTTATTCTATGAATGCCTCTCCTGTTGTTTATTTTGGTAAACCAAATAATAAAGTCTCTTTAAACGATGTTAATTTTAGTTATAATATT
>CAYSFG010000002.1:0-18480 GCA_964430545.1 Candidatus Woesearchaeota archaeon | reverse complement strand
CTTGATTTTTTTATAATATCAAAATAATTATTTACAACAACTTCTTGCATTTCATTTATTTTAAGTTTTATATTTGGTTTATTTAAAGGTTGATAAATTTCATTTCCGAAAGATTTACACCCATTACAAACATTTAATTTTGTACCTTCTACCAATATTATAAATGTTTGATCTTTTTTCCCGCATATTTCACAATTTATCATAATATTATAAGAATTTAATAATATAATAAATTAACTAAAAAACAATAATTGTGTAAGTTCATGACATTCTTCTTCATTTATTAATTGGGTTATAGCCCAATGAGTTTAAAGGATGAATAAATATGAAGAAATAAGAAGTAAGAAAAGAATCAATCAAGTTAAGATTTAAGTATAAGTCTTATGCAAAAATACAAAGAATTATTTAAGATAAATATCAATATTATATCACTAGAAAAACAATAAATATTAATTATCTTCATTTATTAAAGCTCTTAATTCTTTTTCATTCACAAAATTTTCTATTTTTTTATTGTAATTATATATTATTGTTGGTGCCTTTGTTATATTATAAAAAGAATTTAATGTTTTTATTGAATCCTCATCAAAATCTTTATCAAATGATAATATAATAATATCTTTATATTCTTTATTCAATATATCAAGAACATAACCTTGTTTTAATGATTGATCATTGTCTTTAATATTGTAAAAAAATAAGATTATTTTATTTTTTGAACTACAGATATTATCAAGTTCTCTTTTAAGTGTATAAAATTTAATTTCTGCTAAAAAATATTTTCTTTTTAAATTTATATAATTATTTTTTTGTGTTAATTTTCTTTGGTCATATCTAGTCAACGTTGATCCCATCTCTAATAACTGTTTACCTAATAAAGATATTTTTTCTTTATTATAATCACATTTACCTACCCCAAAAGCATAATAAAAACGTTCTATTGTAGTAAATGATTCTGAATCTAATTCACCATTATTTAATAATCGTGTAGCATCATCAATTTTATAAGTATCAAGTTTATTGCCTAAGAAAAATCCTAAAAAAAATATAACAGTAACTATTAATAATGCACTTATTAGCATGTCTTTTCTAAATATATTTATCTCCATTTTCCTTTAGCTTTTGTTAATTGTAATATTAATGCATGAACCCATTGTAAACTTCTTACCACAGGATATAAGAATAAATATATAAATGATACTAAATGAAATTTCCATTTTTCTCTAAGATATTTATGTGCAATAGTATAAAGATATAATCCTGTAATTAAAACAATAAAAGAAGGAAACACTATTTTAAAATTCATTTCTAATATAAATTTTTTAAATGTAGGTATTGTAAAAAAATCAAAAAGATGTAATTTTAATATAGAAATTTTAATAAAAAAATTATAAATTTTTTTAATTAGTTGATAAGAAAAAAAACCTACAGAAGCAAATACAATTAATACAGTTAATAACTCTAAAGGGATTTGAAATCTTCCTAATAAACCATATCTCTTTTTCATAATCATGTCTTTATACTTTAAACTATTAAAGATAAAGCCTCTAAACCATCTTACTCTCTGAAACCAGAGTGTTTTCATTGTATTTGGAACTTTAGTATAATTAATATTTTCTTCGCATAATAATATTTGATAATGATTTTTTCTTAATTTCATTGCCATTTCATAATCTTCTGTTAAATTTTTATTATCATCAAAACCACCTAATTTTTCTATTATATCTTTTCTAAATATACTTAATACACCGTGTGTAATATGTAAAGTACCAACATTACTCATTAATTTTCTAACAAATGAAGAAAATATATATTCTAAACGTTGTATTCTTTCAATCCAGTTTTTTGGTTCATAAACTTTTATTGGACTTATAACTGCACCTATTTTATCACTAAAAAAATAAGGCAGCATTAGTTTTAATGAATTCTTATCTGCTACAGAATCTGCATCAAAAACGCAAAAAAATTGTCCCTTAGCATATTTTAATGCAGTATTTAATGCTCCTGCTTTTCCTTTATTCTTCTGACTTATTAATTTTATATAATCTAATTTATTTTTTTTTAAGAATTCTTTTAAAATTTTTTCTGTACTGTCTGTACTACCATCATTTATTACAAATATTTCAAGTTTATCTTTATCATAATCAAGTTCTATAAGTGATTGTAAAGTGTTTATTATTGTTTTTTCTTCATTCCATACAGGTACTGCTATGGTAATAAATGGATAATTTTTAATTTTAGGAAAGTTTTTTAGTTTAATTTGATTGCTTATTATTATCCAAAATACTGATACATATAAAGACAAAAAAGCAACAATCCAGATATAGATTTCATACATTTTTATTATTCACCAAAATGTTATTAGTTAAATTAACAGGTTCATATTTATAAATTTCAACACCTGGATTAAAATAAACTTTTTTAAAACTTTGAGGGCTATATCTTAATAAAAATAATAATTCTTTTTCAGTATTACCATACAATTCTTCTCTAAGTTCTGTATCTAACCAAATATATTGTATTCCATATTTATTTATTATTGCAGTGGCCTCGTTAATATTACTAGACCTAAATAATTTAGTCATATCTCTATGTCTTCCCATAACATTAGAAGCATATAAAAAATTATCATCCATAAAATTTTTTTTACCTGTATAAGTTAAATAAATTCCTCTTGTATAATGTGAAAAAACAGTTGTATTGATATCTTGATTTCTTAAATAATTTAGCCCTTCTCCGAAGTTTTTTGTTGGTGTTAGTTTTATTATAGAATCCATATAAACAATTGTACTAAATAATAAACCACAACAAATTATTAATATTGTTAAAAACCTAAATGTATTTGATCTCCATTTATGGTTTAATAATTCTAAAAATGCATACGCTGCAAATACGCTTATTAACATAATTATAAAATAAATAAAAAAAGTTAAATATAAGCTTAAAAAAGCTGATAAAAAAAGCAATATATAAACTATCAAATATCTATATTTTTCTTTCCACATATAATATATACCAACAACCCCCAATAAAAATAAAAATATGCTTACACCATATTTAGCACCAAAATCTGAAAATAATATATTTAATAATTCAAATAAGTTAATTTTTGTAAAACCAAAGAATATTTCAGGCATTCCTAAAATAAATATTTTTTTAAATTGTAAAAAGAAAGTCATTAAATTAAATATAAATAAGATTAAAAAAAATCTAAATCTTTTGTTAGATAAAGTATAAAATAAGTATATTGCTAATATTGATAAAGAAATTAGATAACTAAAAAATCCAACAACTCCAAAAGATATTATTGATAAAATTTCTTTATTTTTTTGGTGAAAATAAAACCCTAATAAAGTTAAAGTTATAGCCATAGAATATTTGCTTGCAGTGGAAAATAAATAAATAAAAGCAGGTGAAATTATAAAAAATAATGATGCTAAATCTGTTATTTTATAATCTATTTTTTGTATTATATTATAAAATAATATAAAACAGATTATGCCTAATAAAATAGGAAGCCATTTAGCAAGTAATAAAGGTGCAAAAGATAATACAACAGGCCAGCCATATTCCATAAAATACGGTCTTGATCCATAACTAAAAGAATCATCTATAGGTAATTTATGATTTTCATTTATGTATTGTGCAAACCTTAAAGAAGTATAACTATCAGAACCTATTAGTAATTCATTATCATAATAGTTTCTTAATATAATAGGCAATAATAATATTAAAATACATAATATTAATAAATAATAAAATTTATTTTTAGCATAATACTGCATATATCCTTCCCTCCCTTATATTCCTAAAACAACTGCTACCTTTTACATAAGACAAATTATCAATATTATATATTTTTTTTGTATCTTCTGATAAATAAATAATATTTATATTATATTTTCTTAATAATTCCAAAACTTTTGCTTCGCTAAAAGTAGTATATATTTTTTCTATATCACTTAATCGTTCAAAAGGATTTGGTGCTAATATAAAATTAGTATCAATTACGTTCTTTCTTTGACCTATTGAAGTTATCAAATTACCTTCTTCAACATTTCCTAAAATTGTATAAGTATTATTTATGTTTTTATTTAACCACTTCATATCCTGAAATTTATAATCTGAAATTTTTTCAAGATTTTTAGAATTATTATAAGATGGTATAAATGAAAATAATATAAAAATTATAAAAAATATGATAATGAATAAGTTTTTTAACCATGATAATTTTATTTGATTTAAGTACATTATAATACTCTTTATTGCAAAAGCCGCAAATATACTTAAACTTATTCCTAAAATCATCATACCAATAGATATAGTAATTAATCTTAATACCAATAATAATAATACAGAAACAATTAATGCACTAAACATATAAACAGGTTTATTATTTTCTTTTGTTAATCCTAAATATACACCTATAACCCCTAATACTAATGGTATTATACCTATACCAATAACCAATTCCAATAATGTAAATGCTCTATAATTATCTAATAATATATTTAAAGGTAAACTTTGTCCTATGATATTAACACCATATGTTAAAAATGCTTTTTTATAAATTATTAATTCAATCAACATTATTAATATAATTGAAAATAATATTGCCTCTTTTTTTAGTTTTGTAGCCTGTATAGCTCCACCTGCTATCAAAAATAAGTAAATTAATATTGTTAATATAAATAGTATTGCAATTACATGTGTTAATGCTAAAATAAATGTACATATTATAAATATCCATAAATATTTTTCATCTTCAAGTTTTAATAAAGAATAAAGCATTAAAAATAACAAGGGTAATGCCAATGAATATACAGATATTATATTTAAAGTTTGACTTAAATATATTGGTACAAAAGCACTTATTAAAGATGCTAATAAAGCTGTGTTATTATCGTTGGTTATTTCTTTAGTTATTAAATATATTATAAAAATTAATAATGAAGCAAATATTTCAGGTATTATTTTTAATAAAATTATATTTCCAAAAATTAGTAAAGCCATTAAAATATAAAAAAAAGGAGGGTATAATGTTTCTCTTCCGCCATAGCTTAATGAATCATAAAACATTAATGATTTTGTATCTACAACATTTTTAATATATCTTAAATTAAAATAAGCCTCATCATTACTTAAACTGTTTGCATGAAAAGAAAAATAAATTCTAAATGTTAATGTAATTACAAATATTAATATTAAAAATAACATTGTTTTATTTATTTTCATTATTCAATCCTGGTAAAGGTTTTTGGTCTGCAGAAGGCTCTATAATTTTATTGTCTACAACCTGATCTATTTTAATTTTTAGTTGGTCTTGTACAACATCAAAATAATCAAAGAATTTTTGTGTTAATTTTAATGTTCTTGTTCTTCCATTTATATCACTTGTAACAAAATCTAGTTCTTGTAATAATTTTACATGATCATAAGCTTTATTCCCTCTTATTCTTATTATTTCACTTTGTAATGCTGGATTTTTATAAGCTATTACAGCTAAAGTTTCCTGTGTAGGTTTATCTAATTCAGAGTCTGTTAATAAAGTTTCAGTTAAATATAAATAATCTTTTCTTATTCCTAATTTCCATTTTGAACCCTGTTCTATTATTTCTAAAGCACTATCTTTATTTTCATAATCTTTTTTTAATTGCCATAACAATTCTTTTACATAACCTTGACTTTCTATTCCGCACATTTTAGATATTTCTTCTATATCTAAGAATTTTCCTGTAGTAAAAAGAATCGTTTCTACTTTGTTTTTTTCTTCTTTCATATATCAATTCTTAAAAATCTATACTTTAAAAGCTTTCCTAAGAGTTATTTAGTTATAATTAATCAATAAAATCTTTATGTTATTTTTTGAGTACTTTAATTAATTTTTAGTTTGTTGTTAACTGACAGTAATTTTATATCAAAGAAATTATGTGGTTTACTATAATACTAATAAAATGGAATTTTGTTTAGATATTTTCTAGATTTAACATGTGATAATGGAAAATATAGAAAACAAAAAATATTTTTTATTAATTAAAAAAATAAAGTAAGAATTAATTAATATAAACCCACTTAATGTAAAATTAGGAATATATATAAACTAGTATAATTATAAAGTAAAATATGGTGATTAAATGAAAGATTTTTTTAAATTATTAAGCATATTTATTATTTTATTATTTTTTAGTTTATTTTTTTTACAATATAATGAAATAACAGGCAATGTTACATTTAGACAAGTCTTTTCTTCAAATACAAACGCTGTTAAAATAAATAATAATGAAATAGTTGAAAATTTAATATTAGAACAAGCAATTAAATCAGGGGCTTGTAAATATGGAGAAGGTGGTTTATGTTTTGATGGAAAAAAATTAAGTCAACATAATAGTTATATAATAATACAAAGTGATGGTGATTTAAGAAAAATAGATTTAATAAAAAATTATTATAATCAAGAACCATTTGCAAGAATACAAGGCAAAAAAGGGGTATTCATTATAAGTGCACCAAAAACTAAATTAAATAGTTTATTTGGTAAAGAAATAGAATTATGGGAAAAGCTTAAAGGTATTAAAAATGTTAATACATATAGTGGAGAAGTCGCAATTCCAAAAGGAGAAAAAGAAGAATGTATTAACAATAAACAAAATAAATATACTCAAATGGCAAAAGCTAAAAGTGAAATAGATGATGGAAGAAATAGAGTTAGTATATTATTAAATTCTAAATATAACAATGTTGCTCAAGGTTCTACTGGAAAACAAACTAATAATAAGGCTTTCACAGATTATAGAGGAAAATGTGAAGGAAGTTTATGTTTTGAATTAATAACAGAATATGATAATAATGGTAATGTTAAAAGTCAATCGATAAGATATTTTATTAGTGATAGTTCAGGATCAAGTACAAGTTCTTCAGGAGAAAATGTCGTTATTGGAGATAGTACTGTAAAGAGGAATCATGATGGGAGTTATAGTGTTGATTTAAAAGATGAAAATGGTAATAAATTAGATGAAGAAAAATGTGATCAATGTATAGTAGAACCTGGAAATTCTGGGGTCTATGATATGGCAAGTGATAAAAATAGAAAAATGATGAATGAAAATGGGGATTGTATAGCTGGATGTAATGGAGGAAATTATGTTTTATCTATGGATGAAAATGGTAATTTTAATGGGTGTACAGGTGATTGTAATTTAAATAATCCAATAAAAAAAGAAAGTTTATGTATGGAAGATGAATGTGTAGATAGCACAACAGTTAAAAAAATAATAAGTTATGGAAAAGTAAGTATTAATAATCCATTATTATTAATATTATTAAAAAGAGATATAAAAAAAGAGACATTAGAAAAAATAGGAATGCTTATAATACCAACAGAAAAGGGTAGTGGACTAATAGTTATGCCTGGTCTAAAACCAGTTATAGATCCTAAAGATGATTCTGCTAGTGGTTATAGTAATATTCAAGATCCATGTTCTAAAATTCCTTTAGGAAATATAATAAATATTGGATTAAAAAATATACTTATAGATTTAATAAAAGATGTAGATCCTGTTTACAGAAATTTATAATTTTATAGGTAACTTTATATATTTTTTCTTTATAATTCAAATATGAAAATAAAAAGATTATTATTAGTGGGGATACTTATTGGGTGTAGTACAATTCCTAAAAATAATCATAATTATAACACTCCAAATTTAGAAAAAATAAACTATCCTTCAAGTGAAGATTATATTAAATTTGGTAAATATAAATTTCCAAATAATATTGATGCAATGGGAGCTTTATTTGTATTAAGCAAACCAGATATAAGTCTCAAAACTAAATTAAATATAGAAGAAGATGGTAGTTTCAGATGTAGAGCAATAATACCAGATTCTAAAATAATTGATTATACCTCTAGTATAGATAACAAATTATTAATAAATTTGGATATTAATAACGACAAAATTATAACAATAAAAGAAGTAATGAGACCATATTATAAAAAATGTTTTGAAATGAATGATATAATTAATCAATAAAATCTTTATGTTATTTTTTGAGTACTTTAATTAATTTTTAGTTTGTTGTTAACTGACAGTAATTTTATACCTAAAAATTTAGAAGGTTTAAAAAAATAAAATTTGAATTAAAAATAATATTTCTAATTTAAAAATTTTTAATAAAACTATTTATAATCTATCTATGTATTATTTCTAAATATTTATTATATTTTTGGCATTCTTCAGCTAATAATCTTCTATGACTTTTTTCAGGTTTTTCTTCAATAGATAATAAAGTTAAATTAAAATTTGTACTTCTATTGGCTAATAATTTAATTTTTTCATTAATTGGTTCACTTCTTAAATATTCTAAATATTTATATTCAAATAATACCCATAATAAGTTTTCTTTAGAATAATCTCCCATTAATTTATCTGGTGGTGCTAGTTCTTTCAACCATTCATGATAGCATATTGCAGTTATTCTTGGATCTAAAGTTTTTCCATCATTTAAAGTATGTCTGCCCATCACAGAAATTCTTATTCCATCTGATAATTCTATTGGATAAAATATGCATTTTGTATAAATCATTTTTACTCAACTTTATATCTTAATATTGCGGCTACCCCTCCTAAATCTTTTAATTGTATTCCTTCTTTTGTTTCTAAACTTACAATTATTATTTCAGTCCCCATTTTACTAGCTTTTTCTTCTAATTCTTCAATCTTTTCACATGCTTCTGATATCATTATCTTATCTACAGCGCCATAATCTAATGCCTTTTTTACATCATTATATCCATAAGCTACTTTTTCAGAATTTTTAGCTAACATCGTTAGTATTTCATTTACAGCTTGTTTTTCTTTTACTAATCCTGCTTCTGCTAATATATCCTGGCTTTTATCAAGTAATTCATGTAATCCTGATTCATCTGTATATGCAATATCTTTTGTTCCTAATAATTTATCTTTTAATTCAGTATTAATATATGATCCATTAGCAAATTTTTCTTTTGTTGGTCCCGGCCCACCTATTAATATTCCTCTAAGATCTTTTTTTATTGCTAATAATTCTGGGTTTAATACATCTGCTATTCTTTTATAAAATTCATGTTCAGCTTCTTCTCTTAATCTTGCATAACGTTGTTGGCTATTATGAACTAATATTCCATTTGCAAAGAAATTTCCATGTTCTGTTTCTATATCAATCATTTCCATTATTTGAGTTTTTTCATTTGGCTTAAAAATTTTTCTGATTTTCACTTTTTTCATATTATAATCTAATAATAAATCACCAACTTTTAATTTAGAAGCAGATAATTGTTTAATTTTATTATTTTTATCATAAACAAAAAATAAGTGGTCTTCTGATGAAAAAATTTGACCTTTGTAAAAAAAACCAAATCCTCCAAATAAAATACTTAACCTTTTTTTCTTAGATTTCCAGATTTTTGTACATTTTGAAATAATTTGTTTTTTATTTTTAAAATCATAAGATTTTAATTCATCTCCAATTTTTAGATGCTGTAATTCACTTGTATAATCTTTCATTAAAATAGTAGTATATGGATCCAAACACCACCCACCAACTTGTAATTTACCAGGTACATTAGAACCAAATGTTCTTATTACTTGTATTGTTTTTCCTCTTAATAATGCTAATGTCGCCTCTCTATTGTCCATAACTAATAATCCATAAGTATCTTTATCAACCATCATTTCTATTAATGGTTCTAATACAAATGTCTGATCACATCTATACATTCTTATTCCTAATGGTAATGGTGGTTCTATACTCCATACTTTGATATCTGATTTTCCTTCTTGTGTTGACACATTTCCAGAAAAAGCAGCTAGCCCATTTGGTGGAGTTTTTGTATATAATTTTAAATGTCTTATCATTTTTTCTAATGAAGTTTGTACACTTAGTCTATTTGTTTTATCTTTTATATTAACAGCAGTTCCTTGTTCTTGTGCTAAATGTTGTTGAATCTTTACAATATCATATCCTACAGGCACATATACTGATACTAATTCTGTATGTCTTCCTCTTATTCCTTTTAATTCATTTATAAATTTCCTTAATTGATATTGGTGTTTTGCGTCTATCATTTCTATAAGTCAAGAACTATATTATTTAAAGTTATCTCAAAGAACTAATTAAAATACTACCATTACAAATACCAATATAAGTAGTCATAAGTTCATCCATAGTAATATTATAATCATGATTTAAATCTAATTTATTTAAAAAATTACTATCAATAGTATTATCTAAACTTTTAGTAGTAAAATCAATTCTACAAGAAAGACGATTATTATCTGATTTATCTAAAATAATTTTCACTCTTTCTATAGAAACATTATATAAAGCCAATAAGATATTATCTGTATCTGTAGAATCTGGTAATTTATAATTTCCAATATTTTTATAAGTAAGAGAATTTGAAAAATTTAATTTTTTTTGTTTATAAAAAGTATCAACATTTTTAGTATTAGAAGAAACAACACTACATCCAGCCAAAATAGTTGCAACTAATCCTGAAATCAATATTTTTTTCATAAAATAAGAAAGAATAACCAGTTTATATACCTTACTACTATATAATAACAAATAATTAACGAGAACTAGATACTTGACTAGAACCAGAAAGGCGTGTATTACTACAATCATTTGGGCAATTAAATTCATCTTCACCATTTTCACATATATTATTCCCACATCTGCCACTATTTTGAATATTTATAGGCGATTCATCTTGGGGATCAGTGTAACCACCAGCTTTTTTTAAGAATTTCTCAACAGAAACTTCAGCATAAACACCTTCAATCCCTAAATTAAAATCAATTGCTTTGACATTCTTACCACTAGAACAATCAGTCATTCTTCCACAATGGTCTAAACATGCAGTATTTACTATTGAATTTTTATTTGAATCATAATCCACATTATAAGGAGGTTTAGGTTTTAAGTTTTTTAAAACAAAAATAGTTGTATCTGTATTATCACCACTTGGATTTATCCTTGGATTAGATGAAGGTGCACCTAAAGCCTTAACAAGAGGGCTTTTTAATCTTATAACTCCTAATGAAATTTCTTTAACAACTTCACAATTTTCTACACAATATTTGCTTTTATCAACATCTTTTGGTTTAACTCCACCTGTAGTTTCGCTTGGTTTAACTGAATCTAATTTTAATACTTCTTTAAGCTTATTTGCTTGTTCATTAGTCATTGAAGGAGGAGCACCTGTTAATAAACTAACACCAGTACCTGTAGGAACAAGAACAGGGGCTGACCAAGTTTTCCCTTCCTTATCAAGTGAAACATAATACTTTTCACCACCTATATCGGCAACTGCATTTACTTCATGTTTTATGTTAACCTTAGATTCTCCAGAAGAACTAAAAAGAATATCAACTGTTATACTATGAAAAAACGTTAATTCAGCCCCGCCTCGTCCAGAATAACTTTCTTCATGGCTAAAAGTATCAACAATTAATACTTTTTCACTTTTTGGATCAATAATAACACTAGGGCTATTTCTAAATCCAGGTTCATTAGATTGTTGAGAAGTTCTATCAGATCTTAAACTGTTTTTAAGAGGACTACTAAATAAATCAGAATATGTCCCTTTCATTCTATTTAATATTGTTTTACCTTTATTCACTTTAGTTTTTCCATTTTCTTCATCACAAGACATTGGATTACAAGGTCTAGATAAAGATAAACCAGAAGCCAACTCTTGTGAACATTCAGTCTGACCATCTTCATAATTTATTTGTGCACGTTGTCCAGTTTCATGAGCTGCTCTAGCATCATCAGCCTTAGTGCCTTCTAAAACCCACCAACTACTAGCAAGATTAGTCAATAAATTTGGATTAAATTTATAATAATCGGATAAACCCGAAATTTCCAAAAACTTTAAATAAGATTTTTTGCCAAATCCAATATACTTATTATTATTCAATAAATTTAAATTTTTATCATTAAGTTTATTTATTTTATAAATAAAACATTTCTCATACCCGCATTGAACAGCATATATTATATTTTCAATATCTTTATTAGAAGTACTACGAGATTTATCAAATTTTTTAAGCACAACCGCACCAGTAATCTTATCATAATTAATAATTCCAAATAAAGAAAATATAAACAACAAAACTACAAAAACTGAAACAATTTTCAAAATAAAATAATAATCCTCTTTATACATAAATATTACTATAAACAAGACTATATAAAAGTTATTAAAACATGAGCTGTAAAATAAACGTCAGGAAATTAAATAAAGATATAACTTTTATGAATTATTTATATTAGATTACTTTTGCCCCAAGTATTACTAAATAGGCTACCAATATTAATCCTATTATCCATTTATATTTTTGTTTGGTTAAGAATAGACTACTAAATAGTATTCCTGCTATTATTATTTTTATTATGTTTACTTCCATGTTATTAACCAAGTTGCAAATGTTACTGCAACTATTCCCCCCCTCATTAACCATATATTACTTGATGCTGAACCTGTAGCCATAATTATAAAACCAATTACCCCAATGAAAATACCCATACTTATTTTGTGAGCTAAACCCTTCTTATTCATCATATTTATTTAATTTTTAAAGTTTTTATAGTTTTCTAATTCTTCCAATCTTCTTTTTCCATAATTAATTTTTTGTCTTTAATTTCTATTTTGAGTTCTTGTCCTTTTTTCCAGTTAAGTTTTATTATTGCTTCAGATGGAACAACTACCCAGAATTTTTCGTATTTAGTACCTTGATATTCTCTACTTACCTGACTTTGTAATATCATTATAATATGTTAGGTATCTAATCCTTTATAAGTATTTCGGTATCTAAAAATATATTTCCATTAACCACTATTTAGGTATCTAAATATTTATATACTTGTTTAGGTATCTAAATAGTATGAAATTAATTATAAAATGTAAAAATTGTAAAAGTATAGAATATACTAAAGAAGGATTTAGAAGAACATTCTATAACAACAAAATAGGTGGATTAATAGTAAAACATAAAACACAAAACGTACAAAAAACAAAAATACACAACTACAAAATTGAAACAGTATTTATGAAACTCAAAGATAGAATAGATGATTTTAGAGGACTAAAAGCCTTATGGTCAGCACCAATAATATTAATGGGATTAATACTACAACACAATTTTATAGAACAACACACAACAACAAGAAAAATACCATGCGAACTAGCAGGACAAGATATAAAACTAAACAATAATAGATGGTTAGAATTGATTAAATTAAGTTCTATTTAATAATTCCTTATTTTTTTATCTATAATAGCAGTTGCAAGATGATATATAATTCCAGTAATTCTTATAATTCCTAAAATTAATAAAAAAAACTTATCATAATTAATAAATGAATAAAATAAAGCAATATAACTTAAAAAAACACCAAAATACAAAATATACTTTAAAGGATTTTTTTTATAAAATGAAATATGTCATAAACACTCTTAATTTTAGAATTGGGTTCACTTATAACCCGTTTGTAATAGTCGTTAATAGCAAACCATAATCCAAAGGAAATAATAGATAAAATAAAAAAAAATAAATTAGTTTAGTCTTTTGATTATAAATAAAAAGTAATAAACCAAAAACAATGGGAGTTGTAAAAATATGATTATATGAAATCATCTTTCCTAATCCACTAACCTCTTGACCTAGCATATTCTTTAAAATATTTAGATACCTATTTAAAACTTGTTTTTCTCTTTCAAACCTGACTCTAACTTTACAGCTCATTAAAACAAGGATATTGTCAACTTAAAGGGATAATTATATAAATATCTGTTATTTCTATAATAAATAAGATGGTGATTATTTATGAAATGCACAAAATGTAAAGGGAAAAATATTTCCAAAATAGGGAAAAGATATAATAAACATGAAACAAAGCAACTTTATTTTTGTAATAAATGCAAGATAAAATTTGTCGAACAAAATGGTTTTGAAAGAATGAGACATAAAAAAGAACATATAATAAGAGCAATACACCTACACAATAAAGGACTATCATTATTTCAAGTAAAAAATCACCTATGGCAACACGACGGAATAAAAGTAAGCAGAGAAACAATAAGAGAATGGCATAATAAATATGGCATTTTTTAAAATAGAATAAACAAAATAACCACACCAAAAATAAAAGTAAATATACACTACGATGAAAAATATGTAAAAGTAAAGAAAAAAGATTGCTACAACCTAAACGCAATTGATAATAAAACAAAATTCATTCTAGCACATTTATTCGTCGAGAAAAGAACAAAAAATAAATGCATAGAATTTCTAAGACAAATAAAAAATACATGCTACGAACAAATTCTCGAACAATATAAAAAAGAAAAAAACAAGAAAACTGAAGAAAAGAAATTAATAGAATTTACATGCGACAAATTTGCAAATTATAAAACAGCGTTCAATAAATTATTCTCAAAAACTTGCAAACTAAATTTCGGAGTACCAATAGCCTACAAAAAATATAATTTAGAACACAACAATAACCCAATAGAAAAATACAATGGAAAAATAAAAGACAGAATAAAAAACATAAGAAGCGGATTAAAAAATTCTGAAGATGCAGAAAATTTTATGAACTTAAGAAGAAGAATAAACAACTATATAAACCAACACCAACAAATAAAACAAAAAACACCAGCAGAAGAAGCAAACATAAATTTAAAACTAAAAAGAAACAAAATACTAAACCTAATAAAATTCGCCAGAAACAACTAAAATCCGTTACTCTATCAATATCTTAAAAAAATTCTGTTTCGTATTCTATAATATTTACAAAAAATCTACATTTCTATTATTATTTCTTTTCCATATATTATTTTTTCAGCTTTTGTTACAGCCTTTAAATCTTCTTCAACATTTTTTAGATTATTTCCTTTTACCGTTAATATTTTTACTATTTCTTTTAATGACTTACCTAATTTTGCTTTTGTTTGTCTTACTTCTTTTAAAACTTCTACAAATTCATTCCCTATCTTAATAGCGTTTCTATCAATAATATAAAACTCAGGCCATTTACTCAAATGTATACTTTCATATTTCTCATTTTCTTTGAAATAATTTTGGTATATTTCTTCTGTTATAAACGGCATTATCGGCGCAAATAATTTTAAAATATCTCTAAGAACAATATATAATGTATATTTTGCACTTTCTTTTTCTTTTTTAGTTCTTTTATTATTGTATAATCTGTCTTTTATTATTTCTAAATAATTATCACATAAACTATGCCAAAAAAATTTATCAACTTCACTTTTAGCTTTATTATATTCATAATTTTTAAAACTTTCAGTTGCATTTTTTATAGTTTCACTTAATTTTCCTAATATCCATTTGTCTATGATTTCTAATTTTTTATTTTTTTTAAATTTATAATCTTTTAAAAATATTAAGCCAAATTTATTTGAGTTCCATAATTTTGTTACAGTTTTTTGTCCGGTTATTAAATCTTTTTCTAAATACCTTAAATCTTCACCTAATTTACTACTCGCAGCCCAGTATCTTAGAGCATCTGCACCATATTTTTCTAATACTGGTTTAGGTTCAACAACATTTCCTTTATTTTTATGCATTGATTCTCCTTTAGGATCCAAAACATGCCCAGAAATTACAATATCTTTCCATGGTATTTTATTATGATGATATATACTTTTTATTATTGTATAAAAAGCCCATGTTCTTATGATATCATGGGCTTGTGGTCTTAATGACATTGGATGGATTTTCTGAAATTCAATTTCATATTCTTTATCATTTATCCAATTCAAAACTATTTCTGGTGTCACACTTGATGTTGCCCAGGTATCCATTACATCTTTTTCTCCTATAAATTCATTACTCCCACACATGCATTTCTTAGTTGGATTGTTAAATAGTGGATCTACTGGTAACTCTTTTTCTTCAGCTAATAAAATTTTACTACATTTTTTACAGTACCATATTGGAAATGGTACTCCAAAATGCCTCTGTCTTGATAAACACCAATCCCAGTTTAATCCTTCTATCCAGTTTTCATATCTTAATCTCATTGTTTCCGGATACCATTTTATTTTTTTTCCAACATCTAAGAATTTTTTCTTATTTTCTAATATTTTTATAAACCATTGTTTTGTTGTTAAAAATTCTATTTCTGTTCCACATCTTTCATGTACATTAACCACATGTTTTATTTGTTTTTTATTTACTAATAATTTTTTAGTATCTAAATCTTCTAATATTTTATTTCTTGCTTCTTTTATTTTTAATCCTTTGTATTCTCCAGCTAATTCATTTAATCTTCCATCTTTTGTAAATATTATTCTTGGTTGTAAATTTCTTTTTTTGATAGCTTCTACATCTTTCTTATCCCCAAAAGAGCATACCATCAATATTCCAGTTCCTTTTTCAACATCAACTGATTCATCTGAATAAACTTTTACTTTTTGTCCAAATAATGGCACTATAACAGATTTACCAATTAAAGATTTATTTTTTTTATCTTGTGGATGTACAAACACACAAACACATGCAGCTAATAATTCTGGTCTTGTTGTTGCTATTATTATCTTTTCCTCATTATCTAATTTAAAATATATATTATTAAATGTTGAATCTTGTTCTTTATCTTCTAAGTCTGCTTGTGCAATCGCAGTTTGACAATAAACACACCACATGCTAGGCGCTTCTTGTTGGTATACTAATTTTTTATTATAAAGATCAATAAATGATTTTTGTGATGTTTTTATTGAATGTTTGTCTATTGTCGAATAACTATTGCTAAAATCACATGACATTCCTATGTTTTTCCAGTCCTGTATAAAATCTGGTTTTAATTCTTTTATTGTTTTATTGCATAATTCTATAAAATCATTTCTTTGCATTCTTAAAGAACTGACATTTTTTAACTTTTCTACTAATCTTTCTGTTGGTAATCCATTATCATCTGTTCCAAATGGGTAATATACATTTTCTCCATTCATTCTATGATATCTTACTATAAAATCTTGTTGAGAATAACTAAATGCATGGCCTATATGCATTTTTCCTGATAATGTTGGTGGTGGTGTGTCTATAGAATAAATTTTATTTTTCTTATTTTTATTAAAAAAATATATTTTATTCTTCTCCCAATATTCCAACCATCTTTTCTCAGATTCTTTAAAATTATAATTCTCTTTTTCTTCCATTGATTTATTAAAAAGTATTCTTTATTTAAAACTTTCTTAGTATATAAAACATCAATAATTAATAAATTATATTAGAAATCTTTAAATAATATCTCCACACACTTTTATTTATGAGCTCCTAGCTCAGACTGGGAGAGCACCACGCTGAAGAAATGGATTTAGACCCGTGGATGAATATTATTAAGATATTTCCAAATCGGGGGTTCAAATCCCTCGGAGCTCATATTAATATTATTTAGAAATTAAATTTTAAAAAATAAAAACATTTATATACTAAAGTGAATAATGCTATTCATTAAGTGAATAACATGAGGCGTGAAACAGTATTAAAAATAGTGGATCTGTTGAGAAAAAATTTAGGTAAAGGATTTACTATTTTAGAAATTTCAAAACTGCTTAAAATAGGGTATCGTCCAGCGTATAATCATATTGCTGAACTTGAAAAAATAAAAGCAATAACTACAAAAAGGGTAGGGAGTGCAAAACAGTGTTTCTTCAATCTTGAAAATGCACAATCACTTCATTTTCTTCAAGAGATAGATTTAGAAAGAAAAGAAGAATTGTATAAAAGTAATCAAAAACTAAAAGCAATTCTTGAGGAGATCATTCCAAAAATCACCAATAAAATAACTTCCTCACTTCATTCAATAATCTTATTCGGAAGCCATGCTAAAGGAACTGCTACAAAATCATCCGATATTGATTTACTTTTTATTATCAGCAATATTAAAGATAAATCTGTACGAGATACTATAGAATTAGAATGTGCAAACTATCAACATTCCTATAATGTTAAAATAAGTTCTCTTATTACTAATATGGAAGAGTTTAAGAAAATGCTAAAAGCTAAAGAAATGAACATTGGAAAAGAGACTAAAGAATATGGAATTGCACTCTATGGTTCAGAACAATTCTGGAGATTAATCGCATGGCAAGAATAGATTTTTTACAACAGAAAATTGAGGGATATTTACGAAAAGAGCAATTGTTGAAGAATGAAGAATATACCAAATTAGAAAAACCATTTTTAAAAAAAGAAACGAAAAAATTAATACTTCTTTATTCGTAAGAGCAGTATGACACAACATATTACTAATTTATATATGAATATTTCACAACTCAAAAAATAGTAATTATTTAACTTTCTGAAGTTCAGCCATGGAATGAATTTTTTGTAATTTTTGCTTATCGATAGACAAATTCAGACGCCTAAGTAAATACAAAAAATAAAAACATTTATATACAAATTC
>CAYSFG010000001.1:0-7243 GCA_964430545.1 Candidatus Woesearchaeota archaeon | reverse complement strand
TATAAAAATCTCTATCATGAGCACACGCTGCTAATGTTACATATGAAACTAATCCTAATAATTTTTTATCCATTTTAAACACCTCCAAAGTGAATTTTTATATAATATTTTTTTAAGTTTAAATTTATTTCTAAGAAAATTTGGAAAAAAACTTGTAAAAATTTGTATGAATATTGCTATGATTATGAAGTAAACTATTATCTTTTTGTATTTTATCACTAAAAACTTGGTTAAAACTAATAAGTATTTATCAAATTCTTTCAGGGAAAGATTTTTAAATAATCTTATTTGACATTGTAATTGAAGCCCCTGTAGCTTAGCAGGTAGAGCGTGTGACTGTTATGTTTTTACAGCCATCACAAGGTCGGCAGATGTTCCAAAAGACCAGCTGAATTCGAGTCTGCCCAGGGGCGTTTATTTATTATTTTTGTATGCTTTAGCTTATTTTTTGTTATTTGTATTATTATTCTTGTAATAACTGTTAATTCTCTTATAACTTTTTTTAACTATTTTGAATGATTATATAAAAAAATCTACATTATCTTTATAAAACAATTTTTCTTAATATACTTATGAAACTTGATTTATCTAATGTAAATTATAGTAATTTTAATATTAAATTAAATGTTAAAGTTCCGTCTATACTTGATTCTAAATTATCTTATTTATCAGGTGTTCATATGGGAGATGGTAGTATGGGAAATTACAAAAAATATTATTATTCAATAGAATATTCTGGTCATTTAACTGACGAATATGATTTTTATGCTAATTATTTTAATAAATTATTTAAAGATTTATTTAATAAAGAATTAAGAGTCTATAGAAAATTTAAAGATAATGGGAGCTATCTTTGTTTATGTACCCAATTAAAAGGAATTTTTACTTTCTTAAGCACTGCTTTAAATTTACCCATTGGCCCAAAAAAATATGCTCCTATTCCAGAAATTATAATTAATTCTCCATATTTAAAAGATTTCATAAGGGGTTATGCAGATGCAGATTTTTGTCTAACATTTAAAAAAAGGAATTCTGATATTCATTATTACCCTTCAATAAGTTTGAAATCTAGTAGTAAGATTATGGTTTTACAACTTAGTGATTCATTAAAACAATTAGGTTTTTCTGTTTATAACCTATTAGACTTTCCTAGTCCTAGATATGGTATAACTCATGTTGCCAATTTTATAGATATAAATGGAGTAACAATTAGAAAATTGGATGAAATTAATAGGATTTAATTCTAGAAAGCATTTGACTAAATATTTAGTTTGGAAAAAGTTTGGATTTTGCCCCCCTTATACTAGTTTGCATCAAAGAGAAGCAATACTTAATGAAGAGTTAAATCCTTATTCTTTTTATAAATCTTAAAGTCCAAAATCTTTATAAAGATTCTTTAGTCCTTTAGTTTATCGAGCTCGTGGCTTAGTCTGGTATAGCACCGCTCTGATAAGAATAATTCAGTTAGGCGGAGGTCGCCGGTTCAAATCCGGTCGAGCTCATTTATTTATGGAAACAATAAAACCAAATTATCAAAAACATATATTTATTTGTTGTAATACTAGAGAAGAAGGAGAATGTTGTTCCAAAGTAAATAGTAATGAATTATATCTTAAAATCAAAAAATATGTTAGTGAAAATGGTTTAATACAAAAAGTTTATGTTACAAAAACAAAATGTTTAGGATATTGTAATAATGAAGGCGCAACTGTGGTTATCTATCCAGAAGGAAAATGGTTTTTAAAGATTAAGAATTTAGAAGAAATAAAAGATTCAATTTAGAAACTTTTTATCTAACCGAATATTTTAGAAAACAATATAAATGATTAATATAATGAACTATTAACACTATGGAGGTGTTTTAATTATGGCAAAGAAAATGATGGAAGGAAACTGTGAAATGTGCCATTCAGACCCATGTAAGTGTAGTGCTGGATGTGGATATGGAAGTTGTGGAAACAGAGGATGTAAAATATTTGTTTCTTTAGTAATTGTTGTATTAGGATTATTATTGATATGGCCTAAAGGATGGTTTACATACTGGCATACACTAGGATTATTAGTTGTATTAGTTGGATTATGGAAACTAGGACATTCATGTTTTCAATGTAAATAAATCTTTTATTTTTTTATTTTTTTAAACCGGCACTTCTTCATCGTCAAAAGAATTATCATCATTTAATTCTGGTATATAATTTCTTTGCGGTGTTTTTTTAAATTCTTCATTTTCTTTGTACTCGTTATCATTATCTTTTTTTATTTTTATATTATTATAATCTTCTTCTGAACATTTATTTTTATGAGTATTATCTAATTCTAAATACTTTAAAATAGGGTAAGTGTTTGGATCATCTTCTTTTCCATGTATTTTTATTTTATAACTAATTATATCATGTTTCTTTAATTTATTTGTATCATAAGTATTATTAGTGAATAATAACACTATAAAAAATATTTTTATTTTTGATTCTAAAGACATATAAGTATAACTTTATGATTTAGTAGTTTATATTCTTTATTGTGGTATAGAACTTACTTCTTTCTTAAAGCAAAAATTTATTAATTTATAAAAATTTAATTTAATATGGTTAGAATATTACATTTTATTAAAAAATCTGAAATTCGTAAGTATAAAATACAAAAGATAAAATTGGAATTAAAAATAAATGAATTAATATTTCCCCCATCTTCTTTTGGAATTTTTTTTGCTAAAAATATAAAAATTAACAATAATGAAACTGTTATAGATATAGGAACAGGGTCTGGAATATTAGCTATAATTTCTGCTAAACTTGGCGGGATTGTTTTTGCTACTGATATTGATAATGATGCTGTATACTTAGCTAAAGAGAATGCAATTAAAAATAATGTTAATATTAATATTCAAAAAGGAAATTATTTTTCTAACTTTGATAGAAAGTTTGATGTTATAATTGCCAATCTGCCACAGGATATTATCCCTTATAGTTATAAAAAAGCAATAGGTAAAAAATTAACTAAAACTATTGATGGAAGAAAGTATGGTAATGAATTTATATTAAAATTTTTAGATTTAGCGAAAAGTTATATGCATAATAATTCTAGAATTTATTTAATTGTGTCTACAGCTACAGATTATACTACAACTATAAAAAAGGCTATTAAAAATTATAATCTTAAAATTATTGCTTCACATTCTGAATATACAAAAGAATTTATAGAAGATAACATTGAATGGTACTTGAAATTAAATGAAGTTGGAAAGATTAAAATATTTAAGAAAAATGATAAGTGGATGGCCTATGATTACTTATTTGAATTAACTTTAAAATAAGTTTATCTAATCTTAGAATTATTTTTAATTAATTTTTCTGGGGATAATATAACTACTTGGCCATCTGAACTACCTGCCGCCAATAGCATACCTTGGCTTTCTATTCCTCTTAAAATTACTGATTTGAGATTAGTAATAACAGCGATTTGTTTATTTAATAATTCTTTTTCAGAATAATAATTTTTAATACCTGCAACTATCTGTTTTTTAAATTTATTAAAATCAACTTCTATAACATATAATTTATCTGCATTTGGGTGAAGTTTAATTGATATTATTGTCCCTATCCTAATGTCTAATTTATTAAAATCTTCTATTGAAACTTCATTTGTCATTTTCTATTTTTTTGAACAATATTTCTCCTTTTTTTATTTTAGTATTTAATAATTTACCCGGTTTACAGTCATCTAATAAATATTCTTTTTTACAACTTAATTGTTCTTTAATTTTATCAGCTGTTGAAGGCATAAATGAATAAATTAAAATACTTATAATTCTTAGTGCATCACATAAATTATATAATATTTTATTTAATTCATTTTTATTTTCTATATCCCACGGGCATTTTTTATTTACATAAATATTGCAATCTTGTATAATTCCGAAAATACCAGCTATTGCATTATTTGGCTCTAAATTTAACATGAATTTATCAATTTTTTTAATATTTAGATTTTTGAATAAAGTTTTATCTGTTTTATCTTTATATATATCACCATTTAATTTTTTCTCAACTAAAGTTAAAGTTCTTGAAACCAGATTACCTAGTTCGTTAGCTAATTCATTATTTAGTCTATTTTTTAAAGATTCTTCTGAAAAATCGCCATCTTGACCAAATGGTATTTCTCTAGCGTAAAAATATCTTAAAGCATCAACACCATATTTATTTGCTAAATAAATTGGATCTATTGCATTGCCTAAAGACTTTGACATTTTTTGACCATTAACTGTAAAAAAACCATGAGCAAAAACTTTCTTTGGAAGTTTATATCCTGCTGATAATAACATTGCTGGCCAAATAACTACATGTGGTCTTGTAATATCTTTACCAATCAAATGGATGTCTGCAGGCCAAAATTCTTTAGGATGTAAGTAATTAATCAAAGCATCAAACCAAACCCAAATTTTTTGTTCACTATCGATAGGTAAAGTTATCCCCCATCTTAAACTATTTCTAGAAATACTAATATCTTTTAAACCAGATTTTATAAAACTTAACATCTCATTTTTTCTAGATTGTGGTTGAATAAAATCAAGATTTTTTTCAATATAACTTAATAATTTATCTTGATATTTTGAAAGTTTGAAAAAATAATTAATTTCAGAAATTTGTTTAGGAGGTTTTAGGTGTGTTGGGCAATTATTATTTATTAATTCTGATTCTGTTAAAAAAGTTTCACAACCCTCACAATACAAACCTTCATAATTCCCTTTGTAAATATCTTTTTTGGAATTTACTTTATTAAAAAATTCATTAACTAAATCTCTATGACGTTCTTCAGTTGTTCTTATAAAATCATCATTGCTAATGTTTAATACTTTCCATACATTAATCCATCTTTCAGCCATAAAATTAGTATATTTTTGTATATCATTAAAACCTAATTTTATACTTGCTTCTACTGTTTTCTGAGAATTTTCGTCTAGTCCAGTTAATAAGAAAACTTTTTCTCTTTTTAATCTATGCCACCTAGCTAAAATATCTGCTATTACTGTGGTATATGCACTGCCAATATGAGGGATATCATTTACATAATATATCGGTGTTGTGATATAAAACTTTTTTTGTTTTTTCATTATTTTCTTTGATTCTTTATGATATATAAAAGTTCCTTCTTTATTTTTTATTTGTTTTGATCTTGATTTTTTCCCCTCCTAAGATTATTATAAGAAGAATAATTAATACATCATAAGCATAACTAATATAACATTACTTTTAAGTTTAATAGTTACGCTTGACATGAAATTGTGATAAGTTATAAATATATAAACTTAACTTAAATTGAAGTAAATAATGGAAGATTAAACTTAAATTTGAATAAACTTTAAAAAAATTTAAACTTAATTTTAGCAATCAAACTAAGAATAGAAAAAAAACAAATTTTAAAAAATTAGATGATTTATTTTAGTATATTAGAAAACTATAAATATTAGCTTCCTTATATTATATTAATGGGAAAAGGAAATGCAAATAATACAAAAATTTTAATTACAACTTTAGGTTTTATAATGATAGGTGTAGGATCTTATTTTGCTAGATTTAATGTTGATGAAAAAGTTAGTATCTTGGGTGGAATAATTGTGTCTATAGGTGTTGGATTATTAGCATTCGCGAGGGTTTTATAAAATGTTGTCAATAGTAGAAATGTGGGTAATTTTTGTAGAAGCTTTAGGATTTTTTGTTGTAGATAGAAAACTATTAATTTATTATACTATACTTGTTCTTGCTATTGTAATGTTATATTTTTTTTATAATTAATAATAGGCTTTATTGATTTTTTAATATTAACAAAATTTATTTAGAAAACTATATAACCTAGAATATAAATAAAAATATTAATGGAAGGATTAGATTTAGTAACAGGATTTGTGACAAAAGTAACAGATTCTAATTTTAAAGCAGGATGGGTAATATTTGCAATATTTGCAATATTTTTAATAATATTTACAATAAGACAATTCTTAGATGTTGCAATAGACTTATGGAAAATGCCCTTTGCAATAATATTGGACGCTTTAAGATTAATATTTTTAGAAAACCAGTTTACAATAATAATATTAGCAATAACAAACGTAATAGTTTTTTGGGCGTTAGCAAAGAAAAGAAAATTATTATCAAAGGTACTTGGTATTATAGCTGCAGGGCTAACATTAGGTGGAACTTTATATTTACAAGAATATATTTCAATATTTTCTATAATCCCTGTTAGTACTGTATTAATGTTTATAGCGATATGGGCAGATTAAAATGGTTGATGTTGTATCTGTTGATGTAAATCCAATTTTAATATTTTTTATATTATTAACTTCTATATTTGTAATATATTGGGTTTTATTTGGAGAGAAAAAATATAAAGACTTGATTCTGAAGAAATAAAATTTTTAATAATAATCACAAATGATTTCAGTAAATAAATATTGTATAGTTTGATTAGAAAAAATCTCTTTGTCTTACGACCTTATAATTGGATTGCTTTTTCTTTGTTTTCTGTTGTAATTTAGATAGAGGTGCTGTTGATGAACTTTTAATTTCAACATGGATAGTGCGTTCCACTCTTCCAGTAAATGGATTTCTTTTTCTTACAATAAAATCGCGACCATGTGGTGATCTCTCAATTTCTTCGCCTCTTAAAGAAGTACTCATTCTGTAAGAATCCTCAGCAGCTCTCCCGCGTCTGCGATTTTCTTCAAGAACTTCTTTTTTAATTTGTTTTTTAGAGTATTTCTTACCCATAATATCCGTTCTAATCACATTTCCCCAGATATCTCGTGGCATAATAATTCTTATAGTATATCTAATATTTAAATATTTCTTCATGAACCCCCGTAGTGAGCATTGCGTAGGATGATGTTATGCTCCCTTTACGAAGTAAAGGTCGAAGCGAGTGAAACGAGCGGAGAAGTTGGTTTCGAAAATTATATTTTAGTACTTTTTATTCTTGTATAAGATGAAACAACTGTACCATCTGATTTTCTTTCTTCATATCTAACTTCAACGCCTTTATATAAGTCAAGAGTCCCGTCTTTAATACCATTATGTACTATTCTCCAAGCTTCTAGATGTTCTCTTTCATTACTTGCTTCAAAAACTTTGTTATCTAATGTGGTTCTTCTTCCTAAAAACAAATCTAATATTCTCATAAATTATTAGTAATACAAGAAGGTTTATAATGTTTTCGAAACCAATTGAAGATAATCGCTGTTAAATGC